>NZ_CP128846.1:8550000-8850000 GCF_030388665.1 Streptomyces flavofungini
AACGTCGTGCGCGGCGTCGTCATCATCGCCGCCGTCGCCCTCTACGCCCGGCACGGCGCCAGGAGATCCGCATGAGCACCGGCACGGCCACGAACGCGGCGCCGGAGCGGACCACGAAGGCCGCCACCGCCCCCTACCGGGCCCTGGCCCGCACCCTCGGCACGGGCGCGCCCGTCTACGCCCTCCTGATCGTGCTCCTCCTGGCGCTCGCCGCGACCGACCCCGGCTTCTACGAACCCGACCGCTTCCTCGCCTTCGTCAAGCGCGCGGCACCGCTGGTGATCCTCGCCGCCGGGCAGTACCTGGTCATCGTGTGCGGCGAGTTCGACCTGTCCGTCGGCGCGATCGTCACCGCCGGGGTGGTCGCGGCGGCCGAGGTCTACGGAACGCACCCCGGTGCCCCCTGGGCGCTGATGACCGCGGGACTGCTTCTCGCGGGCGCCGCGGCCGGTCTCCTGAACGGGCTGATCACCACCGTGCTCCGGGTGCCGTCGTTCATCACCACGCTCGGCATGATGCTGATCCTCGAAGGCGCCGTCTTCTACTGGACGGGCGGCTCCCCCCAGGGCCGGCTTCCGGAGGACTTCCGCCGCCTCGGCCGGGACACGGCGTTCGGCTGGCTGCCGTGGGCCGTGCTCGCCTGCGTCGTCGCGGGCGTCCTCGTGGCGCTCCTGACGCGCTCCGACTTCGGGCGCACGCTCGTCGCCACCGGGGACAGCGAACGCGCCGCCCATCTGGCCGGGGTGCGGGTGCGACGGGTCCGCGTCCTGGCGTTCGTGCTCTCGGGTGTCGCCGCCGCCCTTGCCGCCGTGCTCGTCGGGGGCTTCTCCGGGGTGTCCGCGCAGGCGGGCCGGGGGTACGAGTTCGAGGCGATCACCGCCGTCGTGCTCGGCGGCGTTGCCCTCGGCGGCGGGCGGGGCAGCGTCGTGGCCGCGATGGCGGGCGCCTTCTCGCTGCAGGCGCTGTTCACGCTGCTCAACCTCCAAGGCGTGTCCGGGGCGTTGGAGTCCACCGTCCAGGGCGTCATCGTCATCACCGCCGTCGGGCTCGGCGCCGCCGACTTCTCCCGGCTGCGCCGACGCGGCCACCCGCCGGGCCCGCCCACGGCAGCACCGCCCGCACCGGCCACCCCATCGCGCACCCACCGGGAGGGACACCCCCATGACCCGCAGCCGTAGCCCGCGACCCCGCCGCCGCCCCACCACTCCCGCGGCCGCCGCCGTCCTCGCCACCGCCCTGCTCGCCGCGCTCACCGCTTGCTCCAGCGACGCCCCCGCCGACGCGCCCGCCGCGTCCGGGCAGAACGCCGGGCACAGCGCCGGGCAGAAGGGCGACAGCGGGGACAAGCCGTCCAAGTTCTTCGACCGGGTCGAGTACGACCGGCAGTTGACGCTCAGCGGGCTGACCCCGAAGGGCCCGGCCGCGAAGCCCTGGGAGCAGATGCTCGAACCGAAGATGACCGACACCGCCAGGTACCGGAAGAAGGGCGAGGGCGACGACGTCGACCTGTGCTTCTCCAACGCCGGGGTCTTCAACCCCTGGCGGCAGGTCGGTCTGAAGAACATGAAGGCAGAGGCCGAACTGCACGACGAGATCGACGACTTCACCGTCCTGGACGCCCAGGGCAAGGACGACAAGCAGATCTCCGACATCCAGGAGCTCGCGGGAAACAAGGACTGCGACGCGCTCATCGTCTCGCCCAACACCACCGCCACCCTCACGCCCGCGGTGAAGGAGGCCTGCGGCAAGCTGCCCGTCATCGTTTTCGACCGGGGCGTGGAGACCGACTGTGCCGTGACCTTCATCAACCCCATCGGCGGCTACGGCTACGGTGCCGTCGCCGCCGACTTCCTCGTGGACGAGGTCGAGCCCAAGGGCAAGATCCTCGCGCTGCGCATCTCGCCCGGCGTCGACGTCCTGGAGACCCGCTGGTCCGCCGCGAAGCTCGCCTTCGACAAGAGCGAACTGGACGTCGTGGACGTGAAGTTCACCGACGGCGACCCGGCGAAGACCAAGTCCGTCGTGTCCGACGCGATCTCCCGGCACGGTTCGATCGACGGCGTGTGGATGGACTCCGGGGCCACGGCCGTGGCCGCGGTGGAGGCCTTCGAGGACTCGGGTGCCGACGTGCCCCCGATCACCGGCGAGGACCAGCAGGACTTCCTGGAGGCCTGGAAGGACAAGAAGCTCACCGCGATCGCCCCCACCTATCCCACGTTCCAGTGGCGCACCCCGGTGATCGCCGCCCTGCGCATCCTCAGGGGCGAGCGGGTGCCCGAGGAGTGGAAGCTGCCGCAGCCCACCGTCACCGAGGCCAACCTCGACGACTACCTCCAGGACGGCATGCCGCCGCTGCACTACGCGATGTGCGGCTGCCAGAAGCTGCCCGGGTTCCCCGGGGCCTGGGGAGGCAAGAAGTGACGCGGCCCGAGGGAGACCCGGGGCGTGACCTCCCGCGGCCGGACCCCGCACCCCTGCCCGTGGGCGCGAACCCCTGGATCTGGCACTCGCCCGTCACCGCACGGGCCCTCGCCGAGGTCCTGCCGCGCCTGTCCTCCTGGGGCTTCGACTGCGCCGAACTCCCCCTGGAGCAGCCCGACGACTGGGAGCCCGAGGCCACCGTCAAGCTGCTCGAAAGCACCGGCCTCGCCCCCGCCGCCGTCATCGCCGTCATGCCGCCCGGCCGCGACCTGGTCCGCGCCGACCCGACGACCGTGCGCGCCACCCAGGACTACCTCCGTCGCTGCGTCGACGCCGCCCACACGATCGGCGCCCCCGTCGTCGCGGGCCCCGTCCACGCGGCCGTGGGCCGCACCTGGCGCATGGACCCCGCCGAGCGGACCGCCGCGTACGAGGAGTGGCGCGAGCACATCGCCCCGGTCGTCGACCACGCGCGCCGCGCCGCAGTGCGCATCGCCGTCGAGCCCCTCAACCGCTACGAGACGAGCCTGCTCAACACCGTCGCGCAGACCCTCGACGCCCTCGCGGGCCTGCCCGAGGACGGCATCGGGATCGCGCTCGACACGTACCACCAGAACATCGAGGAACGCTCCCTGCCCGCGGCCGCGCAGGAGGCGGGCGGTCGAGTCGCGCACGTCCAGGTGTGCGCCAACGACCGCGGCGCGCCCGGCGCCGACCACCTCGACTGGTCCGGGTTCCTCGGCGCGCTGCGCGCGATCGGCTACCGAGGCGCCCTGTGCATCGAGTCGTTCACCGCGCACAACGCCTCCATCGCGGTCGCCGCTTCCGTGTGGCGCCCGCTCGCCCGGAGCCAGGACGCGCTCGCCACCGACGGCCTCACCTTCCTGCGCCGCGCGCTCGCGGCCCGCTGACCCCCGGGCACGGCGCCCCCGCACTTCCGGCATCCGGCACTCGCCCCGTTTCGTCCACACAGAGAGGACCACCTCATGGGATGTCATGCACGTGACATCAGAGGCGTACGAAGAGCGGTCATGGCCGTCCTGACGGCGCTGCTGCTTGCCGTGGGCTTCCTGCCCGCCACCGGAGCCACCGCCGCGGACAAGGCCCCGGCCTTCCGCGCGCTGCTGTTCACCGAGGCCGTCGGCTACGTCCACGACTCCATCCCGGCCGGCATCCGGATGGTCGAGGAACAGGCCGCCGCCCACAACTTCGAGGTCGTCCAGACCGACGACTCCACCGTCTTCGACGACGCCGAGCTCAAGGACTTCGACGTCATCGTCATGCTGCAGAACTCCGGCATGGTCTGGGACACCGACGCCCAGCGCGAGGCCGTGCAGACTCACGTGCGCAGCGGCAAGGGCATCGTCGCCCTCCACAACACCCTCGACATGGGCATCGAGGACTCCTTCCCGTGGTGGGACGAGACCGTCAACGGCGGCGCCCACATGCCCGCGCACTCCCCGGGCGTCCTCAAGGGCACCGCGAAGGTCGCCGATCACGTGCACCCCTCCACCAAGGGCCTCCCGCAGCGCTGGGAGCGCCCCGAGGAGTGGTACAACTTCGACAAGAACCCCCGCGGTGACGTGCACGTCCTGGTCTCCGCCGACGAGACCACGTACAACCCGGGCGGGTCCGCGATGGGCGCCGACCACCCCATCTCCTGGTGCCGCAACGCCGAGGGAGGCAAGGTCTGGGCCACCGCCATGGGCCACGACAAGGCCTCGTACAGCGAGCCCGCCTTCCGCGACCACGTGCTCGGCGGCATCCAGTGGGCGGCCGGGAACAAGCCCGGCGACTGCGGCGGCACCGTCTGGTCGGGCTATGAGAAGGTCGCGCTCGACGAGAACACCGCCGACCCGATGGAGCTCGACGTCGCCCAGGACGGCAAGGTCTTCTACGTCCAGCGCAGCGGCGAGGTGAAGATCTTCGACCCGAAGACGCACGCCACGACCACCGCGGGCAAGGTCGACACCTACACCGGCGGTGAGGACGGCCTGGTCGGCATGGAGCTGGACCCGGCGTTCGCCGAGAACCGCTGGATCTACCTCTATTACGCGCCCAAGAGCGCCAAGGACGACGTGAACCGCCTCTCGCGGTTCACGGTCAAGAAGGACAACACCCTCGACCTCGCGAGCGAGCGGAAGATCCTCGACGTCCCCGCCTACCGCGACCGCACCTTCCCCGAGCCCGGACACACCGGCGGTGCCGTCGAGTTCGGCCCCGACCGCACCCTGTACCTCGGCGTCGGCGACGACGTGCCGCCGAACCTCGACCCGAACTGGCAGGGCTACGCGCCCCTCGACTGGCGCCCCGGCAAGCAGAACCTCGACGCCGCCCGCACCGCGGGCAACACCAATGACCTGCGCGGCAAGATCCTGCGCGTCAAGCCCAAGGACAAGGGCGGCTACACCATCCCCCGGGGCAACCTCTTCGAGCCCGGCACGGACAAGACCCGCCCCGAGATCTACGCCATGGGCTTCCGCAACCCCTTCCGCTTCACCGTCGACCCGAAGAACGGCAACGTGCACGTCTCGGACTACGGCCCCGACCGCGGTGCCCCCGAGACCGAACGCGGACCCGAGGGCCTCGTCGAGTACAACGTCATCAAGAAGCCCGGCAACTTCGGCTGGCCCTTCTGCCACGGCAACAACCAGGCGTACGCGCCCTACGACCCCGACACCCACAAGGCCGGGCCGAAGTTCGACTGCGCGAAGCCGGTGAACCCCTCACCCAACAACACGGGCCTGAAGGACCTGCCCCCGCTGACGCTCCCCGAGGTCTGGTACGGCTACGGCGCCTCCAAGGAGTTCCCGGAAATGGGCACCGGCGGCTCCGCGCCGATGAGCGGCCCCGTCTACCGCTACGACGCCGAGAACCCCTCGAAGACGAAGTTCCCGCAGTACTTCGACGGCGCGAACTTCTTCTACGAGTGGGCGCGCAACTCCGTGAAGGAGATGCGCTTCGACGACTCCGGGAAGCTCCTGAAGATCAATGACTTCCTGAAGTCGGCGAAGTTCGCCAAGCCCATGGACATGACGTTCGGCCCCGACGGTTCGCTGTACGTCCTTGAGTGGGGCAGTGAGTTCGGCGGCGGCAACAACGACTCGGGCCTCTACCGGATCGACTACGCGCAGGGGCAGCGCATCCCGATCGCCAAGGCCAAGGCCTCCGCCACCAACGGCCCCGTGCCCCTGAAGACCGACTTCTCCAGCGAGGGCAGCAAGGACCCGGACGGCGACCCCCTCACCTACGCCTGGGACTTCGACGGCGACGGCACCTACGACTCCACGGAGGCCAACCCCTCGCACACCTACACCACCAAGGGCGACTTCAACGCCCAGCTGAAGGTCACCGACCCCTCGGGGAAGTCGGGCTACGCCAACATCCCCATCACGGCGGGCAACACGGCACCCGAGGTGACCGTCGAGACCCCCGTCGACGGCAAGCTCATCACCTTCGGCGACAAGATCCCGTACAAGGTGAAGGTCACCGACCCCGAGGACGGCGCGATCGACTGCTCCAAGGTCTTCGTGAACCCCGCCCTCGGCCACGACGACCACGAGCACCCGACCACCGACATCCCCGGCTGCGAGGGCACCGTGGACACCGGTGACCTAGGCGGCCACCCCGAGGGCGCCGACCTCACCTACGTCCTCAACGCCAAGTACACCGACAAGGGTTCCGCCGGGACCGGCGCCCTGACGGGCTACGACCGCTCGGTCATGCACCCCAAGCACAAGCAGGCCGAGTACCACGACGACCAGTCGGGGACCCGGATCGTCTCCCAGGCGGGCGCGGAGAACGGCAAACGCATCGGTGACGTCAGCGACGGCGACTGGATCGCCTTCACGCCCATGAGCGTCGAAGGCGTCGTCAAGGTCACGTACCGCATGTCGTCCCCGTACGGAGTGGGCTCCATCGAACTCCGTGCCGACGCCCCCGACGGCAAACTCCTCGCCACCACACCGGTGCTCGACACCGGAGGCTGGGACACGTACCAGAACACCCCGGCCGTCGACATCGAGGCCCTGACCGGCACCCACAAGCTGTATGTGGTCTTCACATCGCCGCAGGACAACTCCTTCGACGTGGACGCCGTCGTGTTCTCGTCCGCCGAGGGCTGAGCACCGCGACCGCGCACCGGCCCCGGTCGCTGACCGGGGCCGGTGCGTCTCACGGCCAGAACTGGGCGAGTACGCCCTCCTTGAACGGAGCCGGAGAGACGGAGAGGTCCCCGGAGAACGGGTGGTCGAGGGTGAGGCACAGGAGCAGGCTCACGCCGATCAGCCCGGCGACCGAGACGACGAACATCAGCTGGGCGCGCAGGCTCTTGATGCCGTAGAGGAACGTCAGCGGCAGCATGACGAGCGCGCCGCCGTAGACGAGGACGTTGAGGAGCACCGGCAGGGACTGCTGCGAGTCGGCGAGCCGGGTGCGGCGTGCCGAGGCGATCTCCCCCAGGGTGGACACGGACTGCTCGTAGTAGACCTTCTGTGCCTCGGTCCTCGGCTCGTACTCCTGGAACACCTCGTAGAGCCTGACCACTTGAGGGTTGGTGGCGCCCGGGTCGGGCCTGCCCTCGCGCATCATCGGCCACTGCTTCTCGACGATCGCGTGGACGTACGCGTCGACGGCCTCCGTCACCCGGCGCTCCTGGTCGGGCGGGAACGCGGAGGCGTCCCGCAGCACCTCCGCGGTCTGGCTGGCCTCGACGGCGACGTTCGTCTCCGCGTCGTTGAGGCCCTCCCACTCGGCCACGACGACGAACGCGAGGATGATGCCGTAGATCGCCGCGTACATGCCGAGCACGACACCGACCATGTCGTTGTATCTGCCGTCCGCCGCCTGGGGCAGCGCACGCCGCAGCAGCAGCGTGCCCAGCACGCCGACGCACACGGCGCCGCCCGCGAGCAGGCAGGCGAGCGCGAGCGTCCCGAAGGTGTTCAGCAGCCAGATCCCCACGGTTCCCCAACGCCGTTTGTCCGCACCGGTTACGTGGCGGGGCGCGGTTCAACCACCCCCGTGGGGTGAGGACATCTCCGCCGGGCCGGGGCGACCCTGCCCGCTACGGGCGCCGGGCCCGGTCGCGTCCGGAGCCGTGGGCCCGGCGGGGAGGAGACCCATGAGAGCGTCGGAGCGCGGTGCGGTGGTGCTCACGTCCCTGGCGCGGGCGGTGCCGGGGGTCCGCGTGGTCACGACGTACCGGCGCGAGTGGCTCGGCAAGGACCTCACCGCGGGGCTCGTGCTCACCACGCTGCTCGTGCCGCAGGGCATGGCGTACGCCGAACTGGCCGGGCTGCCCGCGATCACCGGCCTGTACACGTCCGTGCTGTGTCTGCTGGGTTACGCGGTGTGCGGCCCGTCACGGGTCCTCGTCCTCGGCCCTGACTCCTCGCTCGGCCCCATGATCGCCGCCACGATCGTGCCCCTGATCGCCGCCGACGGCGATCCGGACCGGGCGGTCGCCCTGGCGTCGACGCTTGCGCTCATGGTCGCCGCCATCATGATCCTCGCCTCGGTCGCCAAGCTCGGCTTCATCGCCGACCTGATCTCCAAGCCCACGATGATCGGCTACATGAACGGCCTGGCGCTGACCATCCTGGTGGGCCAGCTCCCCAAGCTGTTCGGCTTCGACGTGGACGCGGACGGGCTCGTCGACGAGGCCGTCGCGTTCGTCGAGGCGCTCGTCGACGGCGAGGCCGTGGCCGCGGCGGCCGTGGTGGGCGCGGCCGGCATCGCGCTGATCCTGGTCCTCCAGCGCTGGTTGCCGAAGGTTCCCGCGGTCCTCGTCGCGGTGGTGGCGGCGATGGCCGCGGCGGCCGCCTTCGACCTGGGGGAGCACGGGGTGTCGCTGGTCGGCGAGTTGCCGGAGGGCCTGCCTCCGCTGACGGTCCCCGACGTGCGCCTTGACGACCTGGTGCCGCTGTGCGCCGGAGCGCTCGGCATCGCCGTCGTGTCGCTCGCGGACACCATTTCCAACGCGTCCGCCTTCGCCGCCCGCACCGGCCAGGAGGTGCGCGGCAACCAGGAGATGGCCGGGGTCGGCGCGGCCAACCTGGCCGCCGGGCTCTTCCAGGGCTTCCCGGTCAGCACGAGCGGGTCGCGCACCGCCGTCGCCGAGCGGGCCGGCGCCAGGACACAGCTCACCGGGGTCGTCGGCGCGGGCCTCATCGTCCTCATGCTCGTGCTCGTGCCCGGCCTGTTCCGCCAGCTGCCCCAGCCCGTCCTCGCGGCGGTCGTCATCACCGCCTCGCTCTCCCTCGCCGACATCCCCGGGGCCCTGCGGCTGTGGCGGCAGCGCAGGGCGGAGTTCCTGCTCGCCGCGGCCGCGTTCCTCGGGGTCGCCCTGCTCGGGGTGCTGCCCGGCATCGGCCTGGCCGTCGCCCTGTCCGTCCTGAACGTCTTCCGGCGGGCGTGGTGGCCCTACGCGACGGTCCTCGGCCGGGCGGCGGGCCTCGCGGGCTACCACGACGTCCGGTCCCACCCGGGTGCCGAACCCGTGCCCGGCCTCGTCATCTACCGCTTCGACGCCCCGCTGATCTTCGCCAACGCCAAGACGTTCCGCGACGAGGTGCTGCGGCTCGCCCGCGCGGACCCGCGGCCGGAGTGGATCGTCCTCGCGGCCGAACCGATGACCGATGTGGACACCACGGCCGCCGACGTCCTCGAAGAGCTCGACGAGACGCTGAACGCCCGCGGCGTCCACCTCGTCTTCGCCGAACTCAAGGACCCCGTACGGCAGAAGGTCGAGCGGTACGGGCTGACGCGCACCATCGACCCGCGCCACTTCTTCCCGACCATCGAGTCCGCCGTCGCCGCGTTCCGGGCTCAGTAGGCGAGGAACCTGTGCTTGGCATGATCGAACTCCGCCTGGGAGAGCGCCCCCGCCCGGTGCAGTTCCGCGAGCCGCTCCAACTCCCGGACGTCACCGCCGGACGACGACGTGGCCACCGGGTACGGCCCGAGGTCGGACGCGCCCCTGTACCCGCGGTGGCCGGTACGGCGGCTGATCCCCTTGCCCTGGACGATGAGATAGATGGCGACGCCGAGGAGCGGCAGCAGGAGCACGAGCAGCAGCCAGCCCGCCTTGGCCAGGCCGCTGAGGTCCTCGTTGCGGAAGATGTCCACGACGATGTGGACCACGATGAGGAACCACATGATCCACAGGAAGAAGATCAGCATGGTCCAGAAGATTCCGAGCAGCGGGTAGTCGTCCACGGCACACCTCCGGTCGATCCGATGGCGCCACCCTCGTGGACGGCTCATCGCGCCGTATCACCCCTGGAAGGTGATCCGCGGCCACGCGGGGAGGCCGGCACATGAAGAACATGAAGAACTCGTCCCCCGCCCCGGGGCGCTCCCGGCCGCACGGGCACCCCGGGGCGTCGCACGAGCGCTCCGGGTCGGACTGCGCCGGGGCGGTGTACGGCTCCCTCCTCGCCGCCTCGGTGGTGGCCACCGCGGGCAGCGTCGGCGACTACCCCCGCCTGCGGCTCGTGCTCCTGCTCGGCGTCACCGGCCTGGTGTTCTGGGCCGCGCACGTCTACGCCCACCTCGTCGGCGAACGGGCCGCCGGACGGGGCGGGGGGTGGCGCGCGGTACGCCTGGCGGCCGTGCGGGAGTGGCCGATCGTCCAGGCCGCCGCGCTGCCCGCGGCCGCCGTCGGTGTGGGCGCGCTCCTCGGCCTCGACGAGCGTGCCACGGGCTGGGCCGCCCTCGGCACGGCGGTCGCCCAGCAAGTCGGCTGGGCCACCGTCGGCGCGGCGCGTGCCGGTGCCGCACGGCCGCGGTTGGCCGCTGAGGCCCTCGTCCACCTCGCGCTCGGTTCGGTGATCGTGTCCGTCAAAGTCGTGGTGGGGCACTGAACTCGGGGCGGGAAGCCCGAGGACGGAGGTGGACTGCTGACTGCGCCGACTGCGGGCAGTGGACGGCAGACGGCGGACCGGCGTCACCCGCGGCAGGCGACGCGCGGCGGCCGGGTGGGCGCGAGCATGCGCGGGCAAGGCTTTCCCGCTGTGAGAGGGCACCGTCATGGTGAGCGCCCGCCCCGCCCGGTCGCTGACACCCCGCGTCGTCCATCAGCTCGTGCACGTCAACATCCTGGACACCGCGACCCGGCTCGCGGCGCAGGTGTTCCTCGCCGCGCTCCCGCTGCTGATCGCGGTCGCCTCCCTCTGCCCGCGCCCCGTACGGCGGGAACTGCTGAGCTCCCTGCGCTCCACGTTCGCCGTCGGCGGACGGGTGCGCGCACCGGTCGAGGAGCTGCTCGCGGGAACGCAGCGCACCGCCTACAGCTGGGGAGCGGCCAGTGTCCTGGTCGCGCTGCTGTCCGCCACGGCCTTCACCCGGGCCCTGCAGCGGCTGTGCGAGCGCTCCTGGCACCTGCCGCGGGCGGAGGCGCGGGTCATGGTCTGGCGCTGGGCGTGCTGGCTCGTCGTGTGGATCGCGGTACTCGTCCTGCGCGGTGCGATCCACACGGCGTTCGGAGCGGGCCCGGCCTTCGGTGTCGTGCTGGAACTGGCCGCCGTCGTCCTGCTCTGGTGGTGGAGCCAGCACCTGCTGCTCGCCGGGCGCGTGCCCTGGCTGCCCCTGCTGCCGGGGGCGCTGCTCACCGGCGTCGGGGTGATCGTGTTCTCCGGGGTCTCCGCGCTGTGGCTGCCCCGCGCCCTCGAGCACGGGGTCGAGCGGTACGGAACGCTCGGCACCGTCTTCACCCTGCTCTCCTGGCTGATCGTCTTCTTCGTCGTCGTGGTGCTCGGCACCGCCGTCGGGTACGTCCTCGCCCACGACGCGTCCGTGAGGGGCCGGTTGGGGACACCGGCCCCGCCCTCACGCTGACACCGCGGTGACCCGCCCGTCCCGCACGGCCTCGACCAGCGCCCGGTGGTCGTGCTCGTTCCGGTCGGCGTAGGACTCGGCGAACCGGGCGATCGCGCGGTCGAAGGAGTCGGACTGCCCGAGATACGCGGCGATCGCGATGCGGTCGCCGGAGCGCGCGTGGGCACGCGCCAGCGTCGCCCCGCACAGCCTCCCGAACAGCCGCATGAGGTCCGGCGCCATCGTGTCCGCCTTGGGTATCGCCTTCCAGTCCCGCAACTGCCGTACGTAGAAGTCGCGTTGCCGGCCGTCCAGGCCCGTGACCCGTTCCCAGCCCAGGAACATGTCGCTCGTGGCCTGCATCAGCCGCTGCCCGGCCACGACCCGCTCGCCCTGGTGCCCGTACCCGCTCGGTTCGGTGAAGTCCGCGAGCGCCGAGTCCTGCGCCTCCTTCGCCTGCAGGAAGAGGGGGTCCCGGTCGTCCCTGCCCAGCAGCAGGATGATCCAGCAGCGGGTGCCGACGCTGCCGACGCCCACCACCTTGCGGGCCATGTCGACCACGCGGTACTGGGCGAGCAGCGCCCGGCGGTCCGACGACAGGCTGTGTGCGTAGCCCCCGACGAGGTCGCGCAACTGCCCTTCCAGGCGCGTCCGTTCGACGTCGGGCAGCAGCTCGTCCAAGGGGATCACCAGCGGCGGGTCCGGGGTGATGCGCACTTCGCCGCCGACCTTGTGGGAGAGCCTGTCCAGGGCCTGGAGGTGGTCGCGGGTGCGTGCCTTGGTGAGCGTGCGCGACAGCCGCCGCGCCGTCCGCGGCCGCAGCTGCTCGACGAGCACCTTGTACAACTCGTCCGCGTCGACCCGGGTGTACCACACGTCCACGTTGCGCATCCCGGCGAAGTCGTCCATCGCCTCCCGGTACCCGCGCACGGACTCGCGGACCACGCCCGTCCGCTCCGGCGCGCTGAACCCGTTGCCGCGCCCGGCGATCACCAGACTCGCGCACAGCCGCTTGACGTCCCACTCCCACGGGCCCGGGTGGGTCTCGTCGAAGTCGTTGATGTCGAACATCAGATGCCGCTCCGGCGAGGCGAGCAGCCGGAAGTTCAGCATGTGCGCGTCGCCGCACAGCTGGGTCATGATGCCGCTCGTCGGCGTACCCGCCAGATCCTGCGCCATGATCGCCGCCGCGCCGCGGAAGAAGCGGAAGGGCGACTCCAGCATCCGCCCGTAGCGGATCGGCACCAGCTCCGGGACCCGGCTCGCCGACTGCCGCTCGATCACCTCGACCGGGTCCGGCCGGTCCGCGCCCGGCGCGAACTCCTCGTGGCTCGAACGCGGTACCAGCGTGCGCGCCGCCCTTCCGCGCGCGGCCCGTTCCTCCGGGGTGGCGTGCGTGTGCTTGGTCTCGGACATGAGGCCTCCCTCCTGGAAGGGCACGGTGGGGCCGCGCGGGCCCGGTGGCGTCACCCCCGCGGTGTGAGAACGGGGGCCGGTCCCCGGGCCCGGCGTGCGGATCACCTTCCGGGGGTGATGCGAGGGCGGGCCCCGGCCTGCACGGTGACCTCATGAAACCGACGATGCGGGGGCGGCGGTGGCTGGCGCGCGTGGCGCTGGTCGCGGCCGCCGGAGTGGTGCTGGTCCCGGCCGTGTTCGCGGGAACGCGGACCTTCGGTCTCCTTGCCGTCGGACTCGCGGGCCTGGCGCTCACCGCCGCCGCGATCTGGTGGGGGCTCAGTCGGCGGGGTCTCCTGCGGTTCCTGGCCCTGCTCCTCGCTGTGGCCGCACCCCTGTGGGTCCTCGTGGAGTACGCCAGGGCCGACCTGGTGTGGGTCGCCGCCCTGGCCCTCGCGCTCTGGCCGGTCGCGCTCGGCGCCGGGCGGGCCGCCGTCGCCCGGCACGACGAGCCGGACCCGATGCCCGAACATCCGGCGCCCGAGATCCGGCACCCGGTACTGATCATGAATCCGCGCTCCGGCGGCGGCAAGGTGCGCCGCTTCGCCCTGCGCGAGCGGGCCGAGTCGCTGGGGGCGGAGGTACGGCTCCTGGAGCGGCGCGGTGAGACGGACGTGGCGGAACTGGCGCGCAAGGCCGCGGCCGAGGGCGCCGACCTCCTCGGGGTCGCGGGTGGCGACGGCACCCAGGCGCTGGTCGCCGATGTCGCCGCCGACCTGCGGCTCCCCTTCCTGGTGATCCCGGCAGGCACACGCAACCACTTCGCGCTCGACCTGGGACTGGACCGGGACGACCCGTCGAAGGCCCTGGACGCGCTGCGCGACGGCGTGGAACTCCACGTCGACATCGGCCGGGCAGGCGACCGCCCGTTCGTCAACAACGTGTCGTTCGGCGCCTACGCGGAAGTCGTGCAGAGCCCCTCGTACCGCGACGGCAAGACCCGCACCACCCTGAACCTGCTCCCCGACCTGCTCCTCGGCCACAAGGGCGCACACCTGACCGCGCGCGCCGAGGAGACGACCTTCTGTGGGCCGCAGGCCCTGCTGGTGAGCAACAACTCCTACGGCACCGGTGACATCGCGGGACTGGGGCACCGCGCCCGCGTGGACGCCGGTGTGCTCGGCTGCGTCGGCGTCCGGGTGACCAGTGCCGCGCACGCCGCCGGGCTGCTGCGGGGGCGGCGCGCCGCGGGCCTGACACGGGCGACGGCGACGACGGTGGTGGTCGACGCCGACCAGGAGCGGATCCCCGCCGGCGTCGACGGCGAGGCGCTGGTGCTGCGCACCCCGGTCCACTGCGAGCTGCGGCCACGGGCCCTGCGGGTGCTGGTACCGCGACGGCGGCCGGGCCTGCGCAAGGCCCGGCCGCCGGTGGACTGGCGGCTCGTCACGGGACTCGCCCTGACGTCGGGGCACGCCCTGAGGCGGACACCGCCGCGCTGAGCCCGTCCGCTCACCGCCCGGGCGGACTCACATCGGCGCGCCGTACACCTTGT
The DNA here is from genome assembly GCF_030388665.1 of Streptomyces flavofungini. NCBI lineage: Bacteria > Bacillati > Actinomycetota > Actinomycetes > Kitasatosporales > Streptomycetaceae > Streptomyces > Streptomyces flavofungini. The sequence continues at coordinate 8,564,189 of NZ_CP128846.1, forward strand.
GCGCCACCGGCCGCCCGTACATGGCGAGGGACCAGATCACCAGCACGTCGAGCGCGATGATGATCGCCGACCACACGGGGGCGTACGGGGTGAAGAAGAAGTTCTCCAACGCGCTGAGGCCGGCGATGACCATGCCGACGGCACGCGCCCACACCCGGCCGCTGAACAGCGTGAACGCGGCCGCGAGAATCACGACGCCGGAGATCAGGTGGAGCCATCCCCAGGCCGTGATGTCGAACTCGTAGATGTAGTTGTTCAGCCTCACGTAATAGTCGTCGTCGATGATCGCCGCGAGTCCCACGATCGCGTGGTAGGAGCCGATGATCGCCAGGACGCACACGGCGAACACCACGCCGCCGAGCGCGAGTGGCCGCACACGGGGCGACTCCGACTCCGGTGCGCTGTGCCGGGTCTGGCCCGGTGAAGTCTGTTCGGCCATGTCTGGACCTCCTCTTCGGTGAGCCGGAGCATGGCCCCTCGCCACCGGTTCCGGTTCACCCGCAGCGGATGAGTCCGGGGAGCGCACGGGCCGCTGTCACCCTGGCGGGGTGAGGCGGTCCGCGTCCGTCCCGGAAGAATGGTCGCGTCGGTGACGCCGCTGCGGAGGTGAGGCCATGAACGGGCCGCAGCCGGGCCCGGGAGCAGACCGGCCCGGGGCGCCGTCCGCAGGCGGCGACTTCGAGATCCGTGTCCGGGGCAGGATCGGCGACAGCTTCCGGTCCGCTTTCGGCGAGGTGACGGTGCGGCTGCGGCCCGCCGAGACGGTCCTGTACGGCGTCGGCCTCGACCAGAGCGCCCTCTACGGCATCCTCGACCGCATCCAGGCGCTGGGCCTCGAACTGCTCGAGGTGCGTCGACTGCCCTGAGGGCACGCCGGTCCGGGCGGGACGGACGAGGCCGTTCGTCCCCCTCAGATGGGCCGTAAAGCACCTTCCTCACACCCTCCCGAAGTGTGACCTTCTGGTGTGTACCGCCTGCCGACAGGAGGTGGGGGACATGCCCGTGGTGGTCCGTGCCCAGGAGGGCCGCCGACGTCCGGATTCCCGCTCGGCGGACCCGGCCCGGGTGGCCACGCTGCGCGGCCACCTCCGCGGTCTCGGACGGGACGCGCAGAGAGCGGAGACGGCGGTCGACACCTGCCTGGTGTGGCTCGCCGGTGCCCTGGTGCGCATCGCGGAGGACCTGGAGGATCCGCACAGCGTGGGAGCGCTGGTCGACGAGGCGTTCGCCGTGCTGGCCTCGGTGTCCCAGGGCGGGCGGACCGGTGCGGACGCGGGCCCCGCGCCGCCCGTCGAGGCGTTGACGCAGCGTGAACTGATGGTGCTGCGCCGTCTCCAGGGCGATGTGTCGCTGCGCCGGATCGCCGACGGCCTGTTCATCTCCCACAACACCGTCAAGAGCCACGCCCGCGCGCTGTACCGCAAGCTCGGGGCGCACTCACGGGCCGAAGCGCTGTGCCGGGCACGGAGACTGGGGCTCATCTAGAGCCGGTCGCGTCCGCCTTCGGCCGCTCGAACCCGCTCGGGCGCAGCAGGTCGAGCTCCACGGCGCGTCGGATGGCGGCCGACCGCCGGGTCACGGCCAGCTTGCGGTAGACGCTCTTCAGATGGGTCTTGACGGTGTTGACGGAGAGATAGATGTCCTCCGCGATCTCCTCGGTGGTCATCATCTGCGCCAACCGCTCCAGCACGTCGCGCTCCCGGGAGCTGAGGCGCTCCACGGGCGGTGCGGGGGCGGGCTCCTGGCCGGCGACGGGACGCCGCACCCGCCCGCAGGGCGTGCTGAGGCAGATCGCACAGGCACGTTCCACGGCTGGTCCGAGCCCGTCGGGAAGCCAGGTCGAGGTGGCGGCGACGAGGGTGTCGGGGACCCGCGTCAGCCCGCGCTCCGCCGCCGTGACGAGCCCGGCGACCAGGTCGGCGACCCCCGACGTGAAGGCGTCGGGCCGCTGCCGGAGCGCCGCGCGTGCCTGGGCCAACTGGCGGCGCGCGGGGCCGGGTTCGCCGCGCGCGAGGTCCACCCACGCGCGCACGGCAAGCAGCGTGCTCCTGGTGGGGGCCGCCGGGGTCCAGGCGGGCAGCGGCGGCCTGCCCGCCTGCGCGGCGAACTCGTCGGCGGCGCGGAACCGTCCGCGCAGCGCTTCGAGGAGGGCGAGCTCGACCAGGCAGTCCCGCCGCAGCACGCCGTTCCCGGCCGCTCCCGCCGCTTTGAGACAGCCGGTGAGGGCGGCTTCGGCGGCCTTCGACGCGCCGCTCCGCAGGGCGGCACGGCCCCGCACGATCAGCGTGAGCGCCTTGATCTCCGGGCGGTCCGTCAGGGCCCCCGGAGGCAGCAGGGCGACGAGGGCGTCCGCGTCGCCCGCCGCGGCCCGTGCCGCCCGGACGTCGCGCCCGTGCTCCAGGGCCGTGCGTACCACCGCGTGGCAGAGGCGGCACCTCAGGGCGCGGTCGCCGTCGCCCTCCGGCAGCCGGGAGATCAGCTCGGTGGCCTGTCCGAGGGCTTCGGCGCAGGCCGACGCGTCGGCCCGGGCCGCGGCGGCGGCCGCGGCGACGAGCGCCGACTCCGGTTCACCGGGCGGCGCGCCGGCCGGGACGCGCGCGCAGAGGGCGTCCGGCAGCCGTGCGGCGGTGAGTCCGAGTACCTGGCCGATCGCGAGCCGGTGCACGATCAGACGGCTGGCGCAGTCCCAGTCCTCCGCCGCGAGCGCGTGGTCCACCGCCTGGGTGAGCAGGCCGTGGTCGGCGAGCCAGGCCGCGGCTCTGCGGTGCAGGTCCGGGACGAGCCCGGGGCTCTCGTGGCGCAGGCTCACCCGCAGCACGTCCGTGAACATCTGGTGGCAGCGGAACCAGCCCTGCCCGACGGACTGCAGGAAGGAGTTCTGGCGTACCAGCGCGGTGAAGTGCCGCCCCGCGGCGGGGCCCGCGAGCGCGAGGGCCAGCTCCGCGTTGAGGTGGTCGACGATGCTCGTCGTCAGCAGCAGGTGGCGCATGTCCGGTGGCTGTACGTCGAGCACCTCCTCGACGAGGTAGGTCACGACGGACTCGTCGTCACCGGCGAACCGGGCGACGAACTGCGCGGGGTGGGGGTGGTGCTCCATCGACATCGCGGCGAGCCGCAGCCCCGCCGCCCATCCGTCCGTGCGCTGCCTGAGGGTGCTCAGCACGGACTTGGGCACCTCGACGCCGTGCTGGGCCAGCAGCGCGCCCGTCTCGCCGTCGTCGAACGCGAGGTCGGCGGTGCGCAGTTCCGTGAGGTCGCCGACGAGCCGGTGGCGGTGCAGCCGCAGCGGCGGATCCCGCCGGGAGAGGACGAGGAGCCGCAGCACGTCCGGTGTGTGCCGCAGCAGGTCGACCACGCCCTCGGCGATGAGGGAGTCCGGCTCCGGCTGGAAGTCGTCGAGGACCAGCACCACCGGTTCGCGGCGGGCGCCGAGCAGGGCCGAGAGACCGGACACGAGCAGCGGCCCCGCGGCCGCGGTGTCCGGCCACGGCAGGTCCACGCCCGCCGCACGCAGGGCGCCGAGCACCCGCGGCCAGAAGACCGCGGGCTCCTCCTCGCGCCCGTCGCAGGTCACCCAGGCCACCGGGCCGGGGGACCGGCCGGTGTGCGCCCATTCCACCGCGACCGCGGACTTCCCCGCGCCCACGGGACCCACGACGACGGTCAGCGGCCCGAGGACGCCCCGGGACAGCCGTTCGGTGAGCCGGGGCCGCGGGACGATCCACTGCGGCAGCGGCGGCATGGTCACGCGGGATGCCGGAACGGAGCCGGCGTGTCGCGCGCACGTGCACTCGTCCATGGCGTCACCTCGCGCTCGGGAGCAGGGTGGTGAGGCACAGCCAAGTGTGGTGCCGAGGGGCGGGACGGCAGCCGTCGCGGATGCCGTCTCACCCGGGTGAGTTCTGGACCTGTGGGAGGGTCACGCGGGCTCGCGCCCCGGACCGGTGCCCGGCACCGGCGGCGTCTGCTGCAGAGCCGCGACCAGTTCCTCCTCCCTGTCCCTGGTCAGCGAGGTGCGCAGGACGACGGGGCTGAAGGGGCGCAGCGCTTCGCGTACCCGGTCGGGCGTAGAGCGGCGTACGAGCGCGAACACCGCCGCCCGGCCGGGCTCCAGGGTGCTTGCCACCTCTTTGATGAAGGCGTCGTTCATGCCGATGTCGGTCAGCTTGCCCGCGACCGCGCCGGTGGCGGCGCCGACCGCCGCTCCGAAGACGGGCATCAGGAACAGCAGGCCGAACAGCGAGCCCCACAGCGCGCCACCGGCCGCGCCGGTCGCGGTGGTGCTGTAGCTCTGCCGCACATGGATCTTGCCGTCCATGGTGCGCCACGCGAGCGCCGCGTCCTCCAGGTCCAGCAGCTCCTGGTGCGACAGCTCCTTTCCGAGCCGCATGACAGCCTCGGCCTTCTCCTTGTCCGAGAAGCCGAGGACGACGAGTTCAGCCATCAGGACCTCCTGTTGCCGCGGGCCGTCCGGCCCGGTGCGGATGGGGGTGCGGAGGGTTCGCCGCGCCGCTGGGCCGCGGCCATGAGTTCCACGGCGACCGGTTCCAGGGCCTCCTCGGTGAGGAACCCCTCGGCGACGGGAACTCCGCCCGCGTCGCGGATCGCGCTCCTCAAGTACCTGGCCCACACGTGTTCGAGCAGGATGTACGCCGCCGACGTCCCGGGGTCCTGCTGCTCGGCGAGCTCCCTGATCTCGGCGAGGGTGAGGCCGAAGGCGTTCTCCCCGGCGATCGACGGAGCGGTGCTCTCCGCCCCCGACAGGAGTTCGCGGGGGATGCCGAGCAGGGCGGCCACGGTGTCGCCCATGTCCTCGGCCTGGTAGTCCAGGGTGAACAGGTTCCCGCCGGTCCCCTTCTTCACGAAGAGCATGTCGAGGACGCGGATCTGGCCGTTGGCCTCCAGGATCTCCAGTTCCTCGGCGATGCGCCCCTCGAACTTCGTGTCGGGGCCGAACTCGACGGCCAGCAGCTGGACAGGACCGATGCTGCCCATGGTGTCTCCCTTCGTCGCCACGGCCTCCATTTCCCCGCGGACCGGGCCGTTCGGCGTCACCCGCCGCAGGTGAGGAAGCGGGGCGGAACCGCCCTCACGGTGGCCGCGGAGGTGTGACGCCCATGGCTCACGAGGAAGCGGCGGACGGCGGCCCGGCGGCCAAGGACACCGCGGCCCAGGCGGAGTTGGAGCGACTGCGCGCGGAGGTCGAGGACCTGCGCGCCCGCGCGGGGACCGAACGGCGCCGCCGATCCCTCGCGCTGCGCCGTGCCCTCGCCGCCATCCTGATCGCCCTGGTGGCCGTGTGCGCGGTCACGTCCGTCATCGGGGTGTGGGGAGCGCGGACCACGCTCGACACGGACCGGTGGGTCGCCACCGTGGGGCCCCTGCCCGGGGACCCCGACGTGAACGCGGCCGTCTCCACGTACATCACCAGGGAGGTGTTCGACCGCGTCGACGTCGAGGAGCGGGTACGCGAATCGCTGCCCGAGCGGGCGTCGTTCCTCGCGGCACCGGTGTCCAAGGCCGCCCGCGACCACCTGAAGAACATCATCTCCGGGCTGATGGAGACGGAGCGGTTCCAGGACCTGTGGCGCGCCACGAACCGGCTCGCCCACGAACGCGCCGTGGCGCTCCTGGAGAACCGCAGGGAGGACGTGCGGGTCGAGGGCGACAAGGTGACCCTGAACCTGCTGCCCCTGGTCAACAACTCGCTCACCGCCCTGGAGAGCAGGCTCCCCACCCTGTTCGACAAGAAGCTCGACCTGCCCACGCTGTCCTCCGGAGAGATACCGCCCGAGCTGCACGACCGGATCGAGAAGGCCCTCGGGGTGTCCCTGCCGGACGACTTCGGGCAGATCACGCTCTACGACCGGCACGAGCTGGGGCAGTTGCAGGAGATGGTGCTGCTGTTCAAGCGGGCGGTGGTGGGCCTGGTCATCGCTGTGCCGCTGCTGCTCGGGGCCGCGCTGTGGATCTCGCCGAACCGCCGTCGCACCCTGCTCCAGCTCGGCCTCTGGCTGGTGGTGACGGTCACGGTGCTGGCCGGCGTGCTGCGCGGCGTGCGCGACCAGATCCTCGGCCAGGTGACGCCCGGGGTCTACCGCGAGGGGGTGCGGGCCGCGATGTGGACGATCTTCACGACCCTGCGCGAGCGCGGCGACCAACTCCTGTGGCTCGGCATCGCCGTCGCGGTCGTGGCCTACCTCGTCGGACCCGGACGGCTGCCCGTGGCCGCACGGGCCCACGCGGCCCGAGGCGCCCGGGCCACCGCCCGCTTCGCGACCCGCGTCGGCGACCGCATCTCCGAGGGAGCCGGGCCCCGGCCCTGGATCCAGGAACACGCCGACGTGCTCCGCACCGCGGGCATCGTCGTCGCGGCCCTGGTCGCGCTGCTGCTGTCCTCCTGGTCCGGCCTCCTGACGGTGGCCGTGGTGCTCACCGTCTACGAGGTCACCGTCACGCTCCTCGCCCACGGCGGCTCACCCCGGACAGGTGAGGCGCGTCCCGGGAGCGGCTCCGAGACTGGCGCTCCTCCGGCGAGCCCGCAGCAGGGAGGCACCGCATGAGCAGTCAGGCGACCACCGGGCGGATCGGCCCGCGTGGGGACGACAAGGGCCGGTCGCGGCTGTGGGGTCCCTATCTGAGCGAACGCCAGTGGGGGACCGTCCGCGAGGACTACAGCGTGAACGGCGACGCGTGGGCGTACTTCCCGCACGACCACGCCCGCTCGCGCGCCTACCGCTGGGGCGAGGACGGACTCGGCGGCATCTGCGACGAGAAGCAGCGCCTGTGCTTCGCCCTCGCGCTGTGGAACGGCCGCGACCCCATCCTCAAGGAGCGCGCTTTCGGACTCACCAACGGCGAGGGCAACCACGGCGAGGACGTCAAGGAGTACTACTTCTACCTCGACGGCACGCCCAGCCACTCGTACCTGAAGTACCTGTACAAGTACCCCCAGGCCGCGTTCCCGTACAACGAGCTGGTGGCCGTCAACCGCGACCGCGGGCGGCAGGAGTTCGAGTACGAGCTGCTCGACACCGGGGTCTTCGACGACGACAAGTACTTCGACGTCACCGTGGAGTACGCCAAGGCCGCGCACGACGACGTCCGGGTGCGGATCACCGTCGTCAACCGGGGCCCCGACGAGGCCACCGCGCACGTGCTGCCGACCCTGTGGTTCCGCAACACCTGGTCCTGGACCGACGGCGCCGCGAAGCCGCGGCTGAGCGCGGCCGACGAGCCGGAAGGCACCGCGACCATCAGGGCCGAACACCCCGAACTCGGCGGCTACGAGCTGCGCGTCGGCGCCCCGGTGCCGCTGCTGTTCACGGAGAACGAGACCGACAACGAGCGTCTCTTCGGCTCGCCCAACGCCTCGCCGTACGTCAAGGACGGCATCGGCCGCGCCGTCGTCGACGGGGACCCAGCCGCCGTCAACCCGGCACGGGAGGGCACCAAGGCGGCCGCCCACCACACGGTGACCCTTCCGGCAGGCGGCACCGAGACCCTCCGGCTGCGCCTCGCACCCGCGGGGACCGAGCCGGCCGAGGACTTCGACACCGTCTTCCGGGACCGGATCGCCGAAGCCGACGCCTTCTACGCGGAGCTCACCCCCCGGGGAGCGGGCGAGGACGAGGCCCGCGTGCTGCGGCAGGCCCTCGCCGGGATGCTCTGGACCAAGCAGTACTACGGCTTCGACCTGGAGGCCTGGCTCGCCGAACACGGCCTGGGGCCCTGGAGCGTGCCGCGCACCGACGTGCGCAACCGCGAGTGGTTCCACATGGTCAGCGACGACATCATCTCGATGCCCGACAAGTGGGAGTACCCCTGGTTCGCGGCCTGGGACCTGGCGTTCCACGCCGTGGCCCTGTCGGCGGTGGACGTCCCCTTCGCCAAGGAACAGCTGGAGCTGCTGCTGCGCGGCACCCATCTGCACCCCAACGGCCAGATACCCGCGTACGAATGGAACTTCGGCGACGTCAACCCGCCCGTGCACGCCTGGGCCGCCTACTTCGTCTACACGATGGAGCAGATCGCCACCGGCCACGCCGACGTCGACTTCCTGGAACGCGTCTTCCAGAAGCTCCTGACGAACTTCACCTGGTGGGTCAACCGCAAGGATCCCAGCGGCCGCAACGTCTTCCAGGGCGGCTTCCTCGGCCTCGACAACATCGGCGTCTTCGACCGCAGTGCCCCGCTGCCGACCGGCGGCCAGCTGGAACAGGCCGACGGCACCGCCTGGATGGCCCTGTACTGCCAGTCCATGCTCCAGATCGCGCTGGAGCTGGTCGAGCACAACCCCGCGTACGAGGACCTGATCCTGAAGTTCGTCGAGCACTACCTGTGGATCGCCGCCGCCATGGACCGCGTCGGCGACCTCGACGACGGGCTGTGGGACGAGGAGGACGGGTTCTACTACGACGTGCTGCGCCTGCCCGACGGACAGGCGGTGCGCCTGAAGGTGCGGTCCATGGTGGGCCTGCTGCCGCTGTGCGCGTCCACCGTCTTCCAGCCGCAGCAACTGGCGCGGGTGTCCGGCCTCGGCGAGCGGCTGCGCCGCTTCGCCGACCGCCACCCCTCGCTGTCCGTCACGCTCGCCTCGGCGGGCGCGGGCGTCGAGGGCGGCCCACGACTGCTGTCCGTGGTGGACGAGAAGAAGCTGACACGCGTGCTGTCCCGGCTGCTCAGCGAGGACGAGTTCCTCGGTCCGTACGGGATCCGGGCCCTGTCCCGCCACCACGCCGAGCACCCGTACCGCTTCTGGGTGCACGGCCAGGAGTACCAGGTCGCCTATCTGCCCGCGGAGTCGGACTCCGGGATGTTCGGCGGCAACTCCAACTGGCGCGGTCCGGTGTGGTTCCCGGTGAACGCCCTGCTGATCCGGGGTCTTCTGAACCTGTACGGCTTCTACGGCGACGACTTCACCGTCGAGTGCCCGGAGGGCTCGGGCGTCCGCAAGAACCTGTTCGAGGTCGCCAAGGAGATCGCGGACCGGCTCACCCGCACCTTCCTGCGCGGCGAGGACGGAAGGCGGCCCGTGTACGGCGGGCAGGAGAAGTTCCAGAGCGACCCGCACTGGCGCGACCTGATCCTGTTCCCCGAGTACTTCCACGGCGACAACGGCGCCGGCCTCGGCGCCTCCCACCAGACCGGCTGGACCGGCCTCGTCGCCGCCCTGATGAAGCTCTTCGGGACCGTGGAGCCCGGCGACTTCCGCGGCGGGCTCGCAAGGAGGGAGAGGCCATGACCGCACTGCCCGCACAGCCGGTCGTCCTCGAGGTGAACACCCGCGTGTGGCTCCGTGAGGCACAGCGGCGCACGGGCCGCCCCGTGGGACTCGGCGACGTGCCCAAGGACGCCTGGGACGAGGTCACCCCGCACGGCGTCGACGCCGTCTGGCTCATGGGCGTCTGGGAGCGCAGCCCGAAGGGACGGGACATCGCCCTGGGGGACGCCTCGCTGCGCGCCGCCTTCGACCGGGCGGTGCCGGGCATCGCCGAGGAGGACATCGCGGGCTCGCCGTACTGCGTCCGCAGCTACCGGGCGGACGCGATGCTCGGCGGGCACGAGGGCCTCACCGCCGCCCGGGCCGAACTCGACCGCCGGGGCGTCGGGCTGCTTCTCGACTACGTCCCGAACCACGTGGCGCCCGACAGCCCCTGGGTGGCCGAGCACCCCGAGTACTTCGTGCGCGGCACCGAGGACGACCTCCGGCGCGACCCCGCGGCGTTCCTCGACACGGGCGCCGCCGTCCTCGCCCGGGGCCGGGACCCCTTCTTCCCGCCGTGGCCGGACGTGGTGCAGCTCAACGCCTTCGAGCCGCGGCTGCGCGAGGCGACCGCGGACCTGCTCACCCGCATCGGCCGGGTCTGCGACGGCGTGCGCTGCGACATGGCCATGCTGCTCATGAACGACGTCTTCGCCCGCACCTGGGGGCAGTGCGTGGGCGCGGCGCCGCGGGAGGACTTCTGGAGCACCGTCGTCTCCGCCGTCCGCGGCCGCCACCCCGGCATGATCTTCGTGGCCGAGGCGTACTGGGGCCTCGAATGGGCCCTGCAGCAGCAGGGGTTCGACTTCTGCTACGACAAGCGCCTCTACGACCGGCTGCTGCACGAGAGCCCCGAGTCCGTCCGCCACCACCTGGCGGCGGACGAGGAGTACCAGCGCCGTCTCGTGCGCTTCCTGGAGAACCACGACGAACCCCGGGCCGCGCGGACGCTCCACCCGGCCAAGGAGCGCGCGGCCGCCATCGTGATCGCCACGCTGCCGGGCGCGACGATGTGGCACGAGGGACAGTTCACGGCGCGGCGCACGCACGTGCCCGTCTTCCTCGACCGGCGCCCCGACGAGCCGGCGGACGCGGACCTGCGCGCCTTCCACGAACGGCTCCTCGCCCAGGTGCACAAGAGCGGGATGCGCGGCGGACGGTGGCGTCTGCTGGACCTCGAAGGATGGCCGGACAACCCCAGCCACCGGGACCTGGTGGCGTGGTGCTGGTCAGGACCGGCCGGGCGGTTCCTGGTCGTCGTCAACCTCTCCGGGCACCGGTCGCAGGCCAGGGTCCGGCTTCCCTGGGGCGAACTGGCCACGGGGGAGACCTGGTTGACGGACATCCTCGACGGCTCCGGATACCGGCGGGCCGGGAGCGAGCTCACCGGGCCCGGCCTCTTCGTGGACCTGGACGCGTGGGCGGCGCACGTCCTCGCCGTGGAGCCCGCCCGTGACTGAGCACGGCAAGAGCCCCGGACCCGCCGGAGGGCGAATTCTGGCACCGCTCGCCCTCGCGCAGTTCATCTGCAGCTTCGCCGGGTCCAACATGAACGTGATGATCAAAGACATCGGCCACGACCTGGACACCACCGTGCAGGGAGTGCAGGTCGCGATCACCATGTTCCTGCTGGTCATGGCCGCGCTGATGATCCCCGGCGGCAAGCTGACCGATCGCCTGGGCCGCAAGCGCTGCTTCCTCGCGGGCCTCGCCGTCTACGGCGTCGGCGCGAGCCTGTGCGCGGCGGCCCCCGGACTCGGCGTGCTGATCCTCGGCTACTCCGTCTTGGAGGGCATCGGCACGGCCCTGCTCATCCCCCCGGTCTACATCCTCACCACGCTGCTCTTCACCGAACTGACGTCCCGGGCCCGTGCGTTCGGCGTCATCATGGCCGCCGGTGGCGTCGGCGCGGCCGCGGGACCGCTGATCGGAGGGCTGATCGCCACCACGATCAGCTGGCGTGCCGCGTTCGTCTTCCAGGCCCTCGTGATCGCGCTGATCATCGCGCTGAGCCGCAGGATCGCCGACCCGCTGCCGCCCGACCCCGCGCACCCCTTCGACGTACGCGGCGCCGTCCTGTCCGCCGGCGGCCTCGTCCTGATCGTCATGGGCATCCTCGCCACCGACGACAACGCGTGGCTGACCCTCGCGCTCCTGTCCGTCGGCTGCCTCGTCCTCGCCTGGTTCGTGCACTGGATCCGCAGCGAGGAACGCGCCGGCGCGGAACCGCTGCTGTCCACCAGCCTGTTCCGCGACCGCACCGCCAACCTCGGCCTGGTCACCCAGAACCTCCAGTGGCTGCTGCTCATGGGGACCTCGTTCACGGTCGCCACCTACCTGCAGGTCGTACGCGGCCACGACGCCATCCAGACCGGTGTCGTCTTCACGGCCGCCACGCTCGGGCTGCTGGTCTCCTCGCTCGCGGCGGAACGCCTCGCCGAACGCCGGTCCCAGCGGACCCTGATCACGGCCGGGTTCGCGCTCGTCCTCGTCGGCATCGGCGTCCTGATCGCAATGGTCGCGGGGTCGCCCGACAACTGGGCGTTCGCCCCCGGCCTGCTGCTGATCGGCCTCGGCCTCGGCGTCATGCTCACGCCGTCCGTCAACGTGGTCCAGTCCGCCTTCCCCGAGGACCAACAGGGCGAGATCTCCGGCCTGTCCCGGAGCGTGTCCAACCTCGGCTCCACCTTCGGCACGGCCATCGCCGGCACCATCCTCGTCGCCGACCTCAGCGACCACGCCTACGCGGCCGCCATGGCCACCCTCGCGTTCGCCTCCCTCATCGGCCTCGTCACCGCCACGCGGCTGCCCCGCACCATTCCGGCCGCGGTCTCCACCTCACTCCCGCCCCGGCCCTGAGCGCGGCCTCGCGTGCCGCGGCACCCAGTCATGGATCACCGTGCTGGCGAGGACGAGGTCCTGGGCGGACGCGCTGCGCCGACTGAGCGGGACCCACAGCAGCCCCAGGGGGAACACCAGGCACAGCACGGCGCGCAGCAGGGCACGGCCGATCCCGAGCCGCCGCCCCGACCGGGCGATGACGCGGAGCCCGAGGACCTGACCTCCGGCCGTACGACCGGCCAGGGCCCAGCCGGCCGTGAGATACAGGACGGCGATCAGTGAGCCGGACACCGCAGTGAGCCATGCGGGCGGGTCGGGAACACGGAAGGGCGGCCCGGCCACCAGGAGCCGTGCCGCCCCGCCGCCGAGTTCGGCGGCGAGCCCGAGTCCGGCGACGACAAGGGCGTCGACGAGGGCGGCGAGCGCGCGGGACACGAGTCCGGCCGGACTTCCCTGCGCCAGCTGCGGTCCGAGCCCCGCCGCCGTCACGAGGGCTGCCCCGCGGGCGGCCCGGCCCCGCCCTCCTCCCCGGTGCGGACCGTGCCGTTCCTGCGCAGCAGCCGGCCGGCGAGGTGGTTCACCATCAGGTCGGCCCGCATGCTCCGCTCACGGAGGGCGTCCAGAGTCTCCCTCGTCATGCCGCCGCCGGTGTCCCGGACGATGCGGCCGAGGTCGATCCGGGCGAGGACCTCCAGGGTCAGCGGGACGAGGTCGACGCGAGCGATCACGGCACGCACGTCGACGCGGTCGGCGATCCGGTTGACGTCGACGCGGTCGGCGATGCTGCCGATGTCGACGCGGGCGGCCACGCGGTCGACGTCCACCCGGTCGGCCACGCGGTCGACGTCCACGCGGGCCACGAGGGCGTCCAGGTCGATCCGCGCCACCACGGCGGAGATCAGCTCGCGGAGCAGGGCGTCGGCGCCCGCGCGCACGGCCCTCAGGGTGAGGCGCGGAAGGAACAGCACCGCGCCGACCGGATTCATGCTCCTGTCTGCGGCCACCCGGACATCGCAGCGCGCCGACGGGGCCTTGGCCTCACCCGTCGAGGGTGAGGCCAAGGCCCCGTCGGCGTGAACCGCGCCGAAGGCCCGCGACGCGCCGCCGCTCGAAGGGCGCGCCGCGGGCCTTCCTCCCCGTCAGCGAGTACCGACCGCCGCGCGTACGGCCCGGCGGGCCATCTGGCAGTCGTCGTGCAGCCGCCGCAGCAGCAGCCGCTGCTCCTCGCCGGAGGGGGCGGCACCGGGGTGGGCCTGCCCCGACGCCGTCGGAGCCGGTTCGTGCAGCGTGCGCTGCACGGCCGTCTCGCACATCCTGATCTCCCTGGTGAGGACCAGCATCAGATTGACCAGGAAGGCGTCGCGGGCCGCCGGACCCGGCGCCTGGGCGAGCTGGCTGATCTCCCGGCGCGCCATGGGGGAGTCGCCGAGCACCGACCACAGCGTCGCCAGGTCATAGCCCGGCAGGTACCAGCCCGCTTGCTCCCAGTCCACCAGGACCGGGCCCGCCGGGGACAGCAGCACGTTCGAGAGCAGCGCGTCGCCGTGACAGAACTGCCAGGTCAACTGCGGACCCGACGGGTGGGCGTGCGCTATCCCGTGCAGCAGCTTCTGCAGGTCGCCCATGTCGCGGTCGGTGAGCAGCCCCAGCTCGTGGCAGCGGGAGATGCGACGGCCGTAGTCCAGCGGCCTGCCGAACATCTCCTGCGGCGGCCGCCACTGGTTCAGGCGGCACACGGCGCCCAGCGCCGCCCGGACGTCCGCGCGCTGCGGGGCGTCCGCGGGGTGGCGTTGCAGGGCCGCCACCCGGCCCGGTACCCGCTCGATCACCAGGGTGCAGTCGTCCGGGTCGGCCGCGATGAGACGCGGGGCGCGCACGGGTGGACGGTGCCTGACGAACGAGCGGTATGCAGCTATTTCGTGCCGGATCCGCTCGGCCCACAGGGGAGAGTGGTCGAGCAGGCACTTGGCGACGACGGTGGCGCGGCCCGCCGTACCGACCAGGAGCACGGTGCGCCCGCTGCGGCGCAGCACCTGCACCGGCTGGAACTCCGGACAGATGCGGTGCACCGAGGTGATCGCGGTGCGCAATTGCGCTCCCTGGGGCCCGGACAGGTCGAGTCTCCCGCTGAGAGGCCCGGCGCCGGGGGCGGGCACACGCCGGGGCCGGCCGGTGCCGAGCGGCGCGGTCGACGTGCGCGCCGGTGCCAGATAAGGACCGCCGCCGGTCAGCGGGACCTCCGCCGCTCGGGCCGGGACACGGGAAGAGGGGTGCGGGCGCAGCGGCCGAGGCGGGGCGGACACGGAGGACGATGCTGCGTACATGGGCGATACAGATCCCTTCGTGTGCCGACGAGTTGCGGCGCCCTCCCGCCCCGGCCGCTGTGGGTGCACCCTGGGGAATGCCTTGAGGCGGCCGGGTCGGGGTGGCGCATTCCTACCTGACACCCGTGAGCCCGTGGCACACCATGTGGCGCACCCTGGCGAACCCTGGCGAATAGTCGCTCAGCAACTGACAGACGGTTACTGTCAATTCAGCCGAGAACCTGGGGGCTTGACGTGAACGGACAACCCAACACCCGCTTGTCGGATCTCTTCGGCCTGGCGGGCTGGTCCAAGGGTGAACTCGCCAGAATGGTGAACCGGCAGGCAGCCGCGATGGGTCATCCGCAGCTGGCCACCGACACCTCGCGCGTGCGGCGCTGGATCGACATGGGAGAGATCCCGCGCGATCCGGTGCCCAGGGTCCTTGCTGTTCTGTTCACCGAGCGTCTCGGTCGTGTCGTGACCATCGAGGACCTCGGTCTGGTCCGGCACGGGCGCGCAGGAAAGCAGCACGGCGACGGGAGCGTGGAGCACCCGGACGGCGTGCCGTGGGCGCCCGAGCGAACCGCCGCGGTCCTCACCGAATTCACGGGAATGGACCTCATGCTCAACCGACGCGGCTTGGTGGGCGCGGGTGCCGCGCTCGCCGCCGGCTCCGCACTCAGCAGCGCCATGCACGACTGGCTGCACACCGATCCGACCCTGAAGACCGACGCCCCCCGCACCGACGACCCCCTGCACGCCGACCCCGCCGGATTCGACCGCTACGAGGCCGCTCCCATCGGGTCCCAGGAGATCGAGGCGCTGGAGCGCTCGGTCGAGGTGTTCCGCGCCTGGGACGCCTCCCGGGGCGGCGGCCTGCAACGCAAGGCCGTGGTGGGGCAGCTGAACGAGGTGGGCGGCATGCTCGCCTACCGCCACCCCGACCACCTCCAGCGGCGCCTGTGGGGCGTCGCCGCCAACCTCGCCGTCCTCGCGGGCTGGATGTCCCACGACGTCGGCCTCGAACCCACCGCCCAGAAGTACTTCGTGATCGCCGCGCACGCGGCCAGAGAGGGCGGCGACCGGCCACGCGCGGGCGAGGCCCTGTCCCGGGCCGCACGCCAGATGGTGCACCTGGGCAAGCCCGACGAGGCCCTCGACCTGATGAAGCTCGCCAAGTCCGGCTCGGGCGAGCAGACCCTGCCGCGCACCCAGGCCATGCTGCACACCATCGAGGCGTGGGCGCAGGCCTCGATGGGCAAGGGCCAGGCGATGCGCCGCACGCTCGGCCGTGCGGAGGACCTGTTCGTCTCCGACAAGGGGGATGTGCCACCGCCCAGTTGGATGCAGATGTTCGACGAGGCGGATCTGCACGGCATGCAGGCCCTGGCGTACCGCACCCTCGCCGAGCACGAGCCGGCCGCGGCGCAGCTCGCCCAGCGCCACGCCAAGCAGGCCATCGAGCTGCGCACCAAGGGCCGCGACCGCTCGACGATCTTCGACTACATCTCGCTGGCGTCGGCCTGCTTCATCGCCGACGACCCCGAGCAGGCCGACCGGTACGCGCGCCTGGCGCTGGTGTCGATGGGCGCCAACTCCTCGCACCGCACCTGGGACCGGCTGCGCGAGATGTACCGGCTCACGGGGCAGTACGCGGGCTACCCGAAGATCGAGGACCTGCGTGCGGAGATCAAGCAGGCGCTGCCCAGGGCCGCCGGGCGGCCGGGGGGAGGCAAGTGGGTCCGGGCATAGCGCGCGCCGGACTCGGCGGGCACAGGGGAGTCGGCTGGTGCGAGGCCGGTGGTCACGGTGGTGACGAAGTCGTGGCTAGGTCTTCGTCTTCGGCCGCGTACCCGGCCCGGTCGCGCATCCGGTCATGAGCAGGCATCCGGTCATGCATCCGGTCATGAGCAAGCTGGTCCAGGAACCCGGCAACGCGCGAGCAGGTCAGGGAATCGGGTCGTGAGCGGGCGGTTCTAGGCCTCGACCCTGGCCACCAGCAGGCAGGCGTCGTCCTCCCGTGGGGCCACGCCGAACTCCTCGACGGCGATGCGCACACAGTCCTGCGCCACCTTCGCCTCGGCGAAGCGCGGTGCCAGGGCGAGCAGCCGGTGCGTCGCGGCCTCTCGGGAACGCCGCGGCACCAGGCCGTCGGTGTGCAGCAACAGCAGGTCGCCGGGGCGCAGTCGCTCCTCGGCCTGTTCGTAGGCGGCACCCGACGTCGCACCGAGGAGCACGCCGTCCGGTGGTGTGAGCGCGCGCCCCGTCCCGTCGCGGAACAGCAGCGGGGCGGGGTGGCCCGCCTGCGCCCAGGTGAGGGTGTGCTCCTGCGCGTCGTACAGACAGCAGACGGCACTGCCGAGTGCGGGCTGCACGGACGCGTCGAGTAACTGGTTCAGCCAGCCCATGAGTGGGCCCGGGTCGGCTCCGGCGACGGCCATGCCGCGCAGGGCGCCGAGGAGCATCGCCATGCCCGAGGTGACCGTGACGCCGTGGCCCGTGAGGTCGCCGACGCTCAGCAGGGTGCGGCCGTCGGCCAGCTCCAGCGCGTCGTACCAGTCGCCGCCGATGAGGGCGGTCGAGGAGGAGGGGAGGTAGTGGGCGGCGAGGTCCAGGTTCGCGGAGCCACCGTGGGGGAAGCGCAGGGCGCCGCGCCACGGCGGCAGCACGGCTTCCTGCAGTTCGACCGCGAGGCGGTGCTCGGTCTGTGCGATGTGCCGCTGGTGCTGCAGCGAGTCCCGGGTCTCGCGCACCACGCGCTGGCTGCGGCGCAGTTCGCTGACGTCGCGCAGGACCGCCCACATGGAGGCGGTGGAGCCGTCGGGGGCGAGCACGGGCTCGCCCATCATGTGCACCTGGCGGACCGTGTCGTCGGGGCGGACGATGCGGAACTCGCCGTCGATCGGCTTGCCGTCGACCAGGCAGTCCGTGACCATCGCCGTCAGCAGCGGCTGGTCGTCGGGGTGGACCAGGGAGGGCAGCTCGTCGAGGGAGAGGGGCGGCGCCGCCGGCTCCCGGCCGAGGATCTGGAACAGCTCGCCGGACCAGGTGGCCTCGTCGGTGAGGAGGTTCCACTCGGCGCTGCCGACCCGGCTGAGCAGGGAGCCGTGCTGCGGCTCCGGCCGCGCGGGCCCGGTGTCCGGGGCGGGGGTGCGCGGCGGGCCGTCCCGCAGCTGGGCCAAGTGTCCGTGCAGGTCGTTGAGTTGATGGACCGCCAGTTCGCACAGGGCGCGCTGCCAGCGGCCCGTGGGGTCGCTGTGGTCGGCCACGGCTTCGCGGCGCACGGCGTCGACCTCGCCCCGCAGTCGGCGCGTCTGCGAGATGAGCGCGTCGACCGCGCCGTGCTCCTGCGGCCGGTCGGGGCGGTCCGCGAACACATGGGACGGCATGGGGTGCTCCGTTGACGATGCGGTGCGACCGGGCTTGCTGTGGGGGTCGCCGGTCATGGTTCCTCGACCGGTTGCGGTGTGGCGTTCGTACTGGCCTTCGTGCGTCGGGTACGTGACGTGCGCGCGTGACGGGAGTGACGTGCGTGCCGGCTTCCGTACTGACTTCAGTGACAACTCTTCGACCGCTAACGACTCTGGCACAGCGCGCCCACGCTCGTAAGGGATTTGGCAACACCCGATGCGGTGGTGCTTCTGGCATATGCCAGCGTCCTCGCGATGGCAGTGCCTGACACGTGGAGCGGTTGCCCGGCGCCGGAGGTGCCCGTCGGACCTTGTTGACCTCAAGTCTGCTTGAGGTTGTTGAGTTGCTCTCGGCGGCGAACACGTCGCCCCGGAGGGATCCGGTGACGAGCATCCGGTCGGTCGGACCGGGTGGGGAAAGGGGCGCGGTCATGACGGACGAGATTCTTGTGGTGGGGGCCGTTCCGGCACCGACCCAGGCGGCGGTGACGGCAGTGGTGAAGGATCTGGAGAAGGCCTTCAACGCCCATGACCCCATCGCCCTCAGCGAGCAGTTCGCCCAGGAGGCATCCTGGACCAACGCCGTGGGCACACGCCTCGACGGCCGCGCGGCCATCGCCGAGTTCAGCGGACCCGCGATGAAGGGCTTCCTGCGCGACTCCTACGCCCGCTACGACGTCGTCAAGCTCCTCGCGATCACGCCCGAGGTGATCGGCGTGAACGTGCGGCAGACCCCCACGGACAGCTCCGGGAACCCGGTCGCCGGCCCCCGCGGTGCGACGACCTACGTGATCGCTCGGCAGGCGGACGGCTGGAGGATCGTGGTCGGGCAGAACGCTGCCGTCGACGCCCCGCCCGCCGCCTGATCCGGGCGTCCGCCCGCGGCCGGGACGCCCACGGGGGTGGTGTCCCCGCCCGCGGCCGGTACGGGCGTTCCGCTCGCAGGGGGAGCGCTCGTACCGGGTCCGTCAGCGGGACCCGTCAGTCGCGCAGATAGCGCAGCACAGCGAGGACCCGCCGGTTGGCGTCGTGCGACGCGGGCAGTCCCAACTTGTCGAAGACAGCGGCCACGTGCTTCTCGACCGTGCCCGCCGAGACCACGAGGGTCCGGGCGATGGCGGCGTTCGAGCGGCCCTCCGCCATCAGCGAGAGGACCTGCCGCTCGCGCGCGGTGAGCGGCGCGAGCTCGGCGGCGCGGCTGCTCGCGCCCGCGAGCTGCGTGACGACCTCCGGGTCGAGGGCGGTGCCGCCGTCGGCGACCCGGGCGAGGGCGTCGGTGAACTCGGCGATGTTGGCGACGCGGTCCTTGAGCAGATAGCCGACGCCCGCCGAACCGGCCGCGAGCAGCCGCGTGGCGTACTTCGTCTCGACGTACTGCGAGAACAGGAGCACGCCGGTGCCCGGGTGGTCGCGCCGGATGTCGATGGCGGCGCGCAGGCCCTCGTCGGTGTGCGACGGCGGCATCCGGATGTCGACGACCGTGACGTCCGGGCGGTGCTCGGCGACGGCGGCCCGCAGGGCGTCCGCGTCGCCGACCGTCGCGCACACCTCATGACCGCGTTCCACCAGCATCTGGGCCAGCAGTTCCCGCAGCACGGCGGCATCCTCGGCGATCACGACACGCATGGCGGAATGATCTCACGCGTGCGGCGGCAGCTCGACGACGACCGTCGTCGGCCCGCCCTCGGGGCTGTCGACTCGCAGGCTCCCGTCGACCGTGCGCACGCGCTGCGTCAGCCCGGTCAGACCGCTGCCCGCGCCGACGGCGGCACCCCCGCGCCCGTCGTCGGACACGCACAGCCGCAGCACCCCGCCGCTGCCGACGGCGTCTGCACCGTCCCCGGCCGGGATCTGCGTCGCCGTGATCACGACCTGGGACGCGCCGCTGTGCTTGATGACGTTCGTGAGGAGTTCAGCCGCGCAGAAGTACGCGATGGTCTCGATGGCGGGAGTCGGGCGCCGGGGGATGTCCGTGGTCAGCTCGACGGGCACGGTGCTGCGGGCGGCGAGGGTGGCGAGGGCGTCGGGCAGGCCGTCGTCGAGGACCGGCGGGTGGATGCCCCGGGCGAGGTCACGCAGTTCGGTGAGGGCTTCGGTGGCATTGCGATGCGCGCCGTCGACGAGTTGGCGTACGCGGTCGAGGTCGAGGGGCGGGCGCGCGGCACCGCCGTCCGGCTCACCGAGGCGTTCCTTGATCATGTCCAGGCTCATGGCCACCGCCACGAGCCGCACCTGCGCGCCGTCGTGCAGATCGCGCTCGACCCGGCGCAGCAGCGCGACTGAGTCGTCCACCGCGAGGGCCCGGGTCTCCTCCAGGTCCCGCACGCGGGCCGCGAGGCGGCTGGGCCCGAGCAGGGAGCGCAGCAGCCGCCGGTCGGCCTCCACGACCAGCCGCGTCGTCCAGGGCGCGAGCAGCAGCAGCGCAAGGCCGAGCGGGACCGCCACGAACGTACCGGCGAACGTGTGCACGTCGAAGCCGCCGACCGGGACCGGCGTCACCACGGGCATGCCGCCCCCGGGCGCCGCCTGCTGCCCGAACACGCCCCACCGCAGCGGCGCCGTGAGGTTGATGAGGCCGGTGACCCAGAACAGCACCGCGTACATGCCGAGCGCGCTCACCGGCAGCTTCACCAGGGCGTACCACACGGCCCGCCAGCCCGCGCCGTCCCGCAGCCGCGCGTCGACGCGGCCGAACACCCCGGAGCCGGGGCGAGGCGGCACGGGCCCCGGCACCCGCTCGCCGAGCAGCCCCGACGCGAGCCTCCGGTGCAGCCCGCCGAGCCCCCGCGCCAGCCACAGACACCCCACCAGGACCAGCACGCCGATCACCGCGCCCACCAGAGACACCGTCAGGCCCGTGCCCAGGGCGAGGAACACGAGCAGCACGACACCGCCCATCAGGCCGAGCGGGAACGCGAGGAGGCAGTATGCCGCTTCGGCCCAGGCGCGGCGGGTGAGCGGGGCGCGCAGGACCGTGGTGGCGCGCGCCAGGGGTGCGCCGGGTGCGGGGCGAGGGGTGGGCCGGTGGGAGGGGCGCATGGAGGGCCTGGTGGACCTGGGGGAGTCGTGCGCGGTGGAACGGGAGTCGTGCATGGTGATCAGTTTCCCCTGTCAGGCGTCGCGGCGGGCGAGCAGCCGGGCGCCCGCGCCGAGAGTGGCCGCCACGTACAGACACAGCACGGCGAAGCCGGTCCACGGCGTGAGCATGTCGGCGACGGGCTTGGCGACGGCCAGGGAGTTCCCGGCGATCATTGTGGGGAAGAACTTCGCGACGGTCGGGCCGG
This sequence comes from Streptomyces flavofungini, assembly GCF_030388665.1. Classification (NCBI taxonomy): domain Bacteria; kingdom Bacillati; phylum Actinomycetota; class Actinomycetes; order Kitasatosporales; family Streptomycetaceae; genus Streptomyces; species Streptomyces flavofungini. The sequence continues at coordinate 8,585,295 of NZ_CP128846.1, forward strand.
AGAGGCCGCCGATGACCGCGGGCAGGACGAAGGTGACGCCGACGAGGACGGCGATGGCGCTCGCCGTGTGCCGGGTCAGGGCGCCGATGCCGATGCCGAGCAGCCCGACGAGGCTCAGGTAGGCGCCGGCGAGCAGCACCGCCCGCAGGACGCCCGGGTCGCCGATGCCGGGGCGCGGCACGCCGTCGGTCAGGGCCGCGCGCCCCGCGAAGAACGTCACGAGGGCGACCGCCTCACCCACGACCAGCGTGACGACGCCGTACACGGCGGCCTTGGCGGCGAGCATCGTGCGCCGGTCGGGCACCGCGGCGAGCGTCGAGCGGATGGAGCCGCAGGAGTACTCCCCGGTGACGACGAGGACGCCGAGCACGCCGACGACCAACTGGCCGAGCGCGACGCCCGCGAGCACGTTGTTGGTCGGGTCGAACAGGGCGACCTTGTCAGGCGAGGGAGCCTGGGTGTTGGCCATCGTGACGACGCCGACGGCGACCATGCCCGCGACGGTGAGCAGCAGCGCCCACGCCGTGGAACGCAGGCTGCGGAGCTTGATCCACTCCATCCGGGCGGCCCGTACGAAGGGGGTGTGGCCAGGGGGCGTGTGAATGGTCATCGGGGGTTCCTCTTCGGGGCGGTGTCGGACGCGGGCGCGGGACCGGCGGCGGACGTGCCCTCGTGGTGGGCGGTGCCCCGGTGCGCGGACGCGGTTTCCGTCAGGGCGAAGAACGCCTCCTCCAGCGACCGCCCTCGCCCGGTCAGCTCCCGCACGGATGTGTCCGCGAGCAGCCGCCCCTGCCCGATCACCACCAAGTGGTCCGCGGTGAGCGCCATCTCGCTGATGAGGTGGCTGGACAGGAGCACCGTGCGGCCCTCCGCGGCCAGGGACCGCATCAGGTCCCGGATCCAGCGCACGCCCTCCGGGTCGAGCCCGTTCACCGGCTCGTCGAACAGCAGCACCCCGGGGTCGCCGAGGAGCGCGGCCGCGATCCCGAGCCGCTGGGCCATGCCGAGCGAGTACGTTCCCGCCCGCCGCCCCGCGACGTCACCGAGGCCGACGGTGGCGAGGACCTCGTCGACGCGTGTGGACGGGATGTCACCCGCGGCGGCCAGGGCGGACAGATGCGCCCGCGCGCTGCGCCCCGGGTGGAACGTGCGTGCTTCGAGGAGCGCGCCCACCTCGCGCAGCGGCCGCCGCAGTGCGGCGTAGGGGCGTCCGCCGATCAGGGCCTGCCCCGCGTCGGGTCGGTCGAGGCCCATGATCATGCGCATGGTGGTCGACTTGCCCGAGCCGTTCGGCCCGAGGAAGCCCGTCACGGCTCCGGGTGTCACGTCGAAACTCAGCGCGTCGACGGCGGTGTTCGGCCCGTACCGCTTGGTCAGGCCCTTGGCCTCGATCATCACCACTCCTGCTGCGAACCCGGCGTTGTCATGTGGCTCACGCTAGGTCGGGGGCAGGGGCCGTCGTAACGCGGCTTTCCTCCGACTGAGCTGGGGGTTCTCCCCCAGGATGGCGGATTCGGGCTCAGCCGGGGCGGTGCGCGCGGGTGCGGTCGGACCAGTTCACGACGAGCGGTACGAACTGGCCGGTGACGAGCAGGAGGGCGCCGACGACGAGCCAGCCCGGCTCGCCCCAGCCGAGGCAGAGCAGGCCGAGGAGCGGCGGTCCGATCGCGTTGGACAGGCCCTGGCCGATGGCGAAGAGACCGGAGTACTGGCCCTGTGCGTGCTCCGGGGCGAGGCCGAAGGACAGCTCGAACGAGGCGGCGGCGTGCCACAGTTCGCCCACGGTGTGGACGACCACGCCGAGCACGATGACGACCACGGCGACCCATCCGGGCGCGCCGCCCGCGGCCGCGATGAGGGCCGTGGCGAGGAGGAACGCCACCCCCGCGCGGCGCGCCACCCGCCCGGCGGCCCTGTTGTTGTCGACGCCGCGGCTGACCCGCACCTGGAGGCAGACCACGAGGGCGGTGTTGACCGCCACGCTCGCGCCGACGAACCAGCGCGGCGCGTCGGTGTGCCCGATGATCCACAGCGGCAGGGCGAAGACCAGGATCTGGTTCTGGACGGTCATGACGGCGTCCAGGGCGGTGAGCGCCACGTACGGCTTGTCCTTGAGGGCGGGCCAGCGGCTGCCCTGCGCCGGGGCGGCCATCGGCGGCACGGACGGAACGCGCGAGGAGACGACCGCGGAGACGAGGAACGTGGCGGCGGTGCCGAGGACGAGGCCGACGTACGCGGTCCTGGTGTCCCACTGGACGGCGACGCCGGCCGCGAGGGCTCCGCAGCCGACGGCGATGTTGTTGAGGGCGCGCAGGTAGGAGCGGTAGCGGGTGGGGTTCGGGGCGCCCAGGGTGCGGGTGAGCGGGCCGCGGGCGGCCGTACCGGCCGAGGTGGCGAGTTCGACCAGGCACAGCAGCGCGATCAGCGAGACGAAGGAGTGCACGAACACGAGGCCCGCCACGGCGAAGGCCTGCACGATGACCGCGAGCCGGAAGACCTCGCGCGGGCCGCGCCGGTCGGCGAGGCGGCCCACGGGGATGCCGGCGGCGAGTCCGATCAGGGCGGCGGCGCCCAGGGCGAATCCGACCCGGGAGACCGGGATGCCCACGGATCGGGTGAAGAACAGCGCGGCCCCGGCGATGAAGAGGCCCTTGCCGATCTGGTTGACGAACGTCGCGGCGGCGAAGACGCGTTTGGGGCCCGTCTCGGGTATGAGGCCGCGGGCCACGAGCCAGGCCGGTAACCCGCATCCGGCGCCCTTCGCGTCCGCTGGCCCGCTCCGCCGGTGCTGCTGCCTACTGGTGTCCAACTGGCTGTCCTTCCGGACTGGTTGACGGCGTGTGACGCGAGGGCGGCGGCCTGAGCGGGCCTGCGGCTCAGGTGGGGGAACGCCCTCGGAGGATCAGGTGGGGGACACGCCCTCGGAGTACTGGGCGTAGAGGGCGGCCTGGGTGCGGTGGGTGGCGCCGATCTTCAGGTAGATGCTGCTGAGGTGGTTCTTCACGGTCTTCTCGGAGATGCCGAGTTCCCGGGCGATGAGCCGGTTGCTCAACCCCAGGGCCAGCAGGTGGAGTACGCCCCGCTCGCGTGCGGTGAGGGCGGGACCGGCGGACGGGACCACTTCTCGCGGGCCGATCAGGCCGACCTGTCTGGCGTAGAGGGCGGCCTGGGTGCGGTCGGTGGCGCCGATCTTCAGGTAGATGCTGCTGAGGTGGTTCTTCGCCGTCTTCTCGGAGATGTCGAGCTCTCGGGCGATGAGCCGGTTGCTCAACCCCAGGGCCAGCAGGCGGAGTACGTCCAGCTCCCGGCAGGTCAGCTTCGCGGGCCGTGCCTCTTCCACGTCTTGCCTCTTCCTTTCTTCTCCCGTGGGCACAAGAAAGAACGTCAAAGGGCGTCCGTGTGATCACGCCAGATCGTTCGTGGGTGAAAATGAGAACGCCGCAAAGGGGGTGGAGGCGCGACGGGAAGCAGCGCGCAGCTGGCCGGCGATGGCGTCCTTCTCTACGCTTGAGGCGTGGACGGAAAGTGCTCAAGCGCGGCCTAAAAGCTACACGCTTGTGCGGGCAATTGGCTAGGGCTTTTCGGTTGAATCTTGGATTTCTCGCGCTTGTCGTGTGCGACTGTCGTGCGAGAGTGCTTACGGAATTACGGGGTCCGTCCATAAGCGTCGACGGAATTCTGGGGTCCGTCCAAATGCATCGACAGAATTCTGGGATGCGTCCAAGGCTTTCGACGGAATTCAAGGGTCTGTCGAAAGCCGCACACGGCTCCTGCGGCCGCACACGCGACTGGGCGCGCGGGCGTGATCTCCAGCCCGCGCGCCGCCTCCGCCGCCTCCGCCGACGGCCCCGGCCGGTGCCCCTGCCTCCTCTTCCTCGCCCCCTCTTCCCTTTCTGTGACTTCTGCCCCCTATCTCTCGTCCGCCCCTTCTTTCTCCGTGGCCTCAACGGCAGTTGCTCGTACTCCTGCCTTCGCGAACTCCTCCAGGAAGGTAGGAAAGGATAGCCGGACGTCCTCGAAGCCGGAGAGCCGGTTCGCGGACCGCATCCGCAGGCCGGCCACGAACAGGGACATGAAGATGCGGTGGTCGCCCCAGCTGGACAGCGTCACCCCGCCGGGGTACGTCAGCGCGCCACGGACCTCGAAGCCGTCGCAGATCCCGTCGTCGTACAGGACCTCGATGTCCACGCCCGCGCGCGTCAGTTCGGCGGCCATGGCCTCGATGCGTGGCGCCTTGTGGAAGCGGGTGAGGCGGCCACCGGTCACCCGCAGGCTGCCCCGCACGTACGCCCCGAGTGCGGCGAGCGTGGGCACGATGTTCGGGCAGTCCCGCGCGTCCACCTCGAAGTCGCCGCACAGGCTGCCCGGCGGGTTGTCGACGGTCAGCGAGGAGGTGGCCCGGTCGAGGGCGAGCCCCACCCCGAGCCGCTCCAGGATCGGGACGATCGCGAACTCGCCCTGCATGCTGTCGCCGTACATGCCGGTCAGGACGGTACGGCCCGGGAAGAGCGCGGCGGCGGCCAGCAGGTACGAGGCCGAGGTGTAGTCCTCGTGCGTGGTGACGTCCTGGGCCTGGTAGGCGGAGGGCTCCACCTGGTAGTGGCGCAGGTCCTCCGACGCGAAGACCTTGATGCCGGCGTCGGTCATGCTCGCCAGCGTCTGCCGGATGTAGGACGGGGAGTAGACCTCACCCGTCACCTCGATCTCCACCGGCCCCTCGGCCAGCGGCGCCGCGAACAGGAGGGCGGTCACGAACTGCGAGCTGATGTCACCCGGCAGCCGGCACGTGCCGCCCTTCAGGCCGCGTCCCCAGTTGACGACCGGGGCCTTGTCCTCGCTCACGATCGACTCGATGTCCGCGCCGAGTTCGCGCAGCGCCCGCAGCAGGGGCTCCATCACGCGGTTGCGCAGGGTCGCGTCGCCCGTCACCACGACCGGCGACGGCTGCACCGAGGCCAGCGCCGTCACGATGCGGAACACCAGCCCCGAGCCGCGGGACTGGATGACGCGCCGGACGTGCGGCACCGACTGGCCGATGCCCTGGATCTCCAGGAATCCGTCGTGCTCGGTTATCTTCGCGCCGAAGGCGCGGCAGGCCTCCTTCATGGTCTCCGTCTCGTCGCAACGGAGGTCGTTGAAAACCCGTGACGTGCCCTCGGCCAGTGTGCCGGTCAGAATCGCTCGTTGTGTCTCCGGTTTCGAAGAAGGGACGCGGAGCGTTCCGGAAAAGGAATCGACCGGATCAACCTGCAGCAGCATCCTTGTATCTCCCGTTTCCCATCATTCGCCGTCCGGTACCCGTGGTGATCTGAATGGTGTGTCCCGCTCAGGCCAGGAACCGGAAGGACCTGTCGTAATAGACCATGGGGGTCCCCGCGCCCTCGCCGAGACGCACGCCCGACACCCGGCCGACCAGGATCATGTGGTCCCCGGCCGGATGCCGGGCGTGCGCATCGCAGTCCAGCTCGACGAGCGCGCCCGCCACGGTCGGCAGTCCGCCGGGCGTGCGGGACAGGCCGTCGGCCGCGAACTTGTCGCCGCCTTTGGTCGCGAACCGCTCGGCCAGCGGCCGGTGTTCGGGGCCGAGCACGCTCACCGCGAAGTGCCCGCAGGAGGCGAACGCCGAGAAGGAGTGCGCCGAATTCGCCAGACAGACCAGGACCAGCGGCGGACGCAGCGACACCGAACAGAACGAACTCGCGGTGAAGCCGCGCGGCACCCCGCCTTCGCCCACGGTCGTGACCACCACGACCCCGGTCGCGAACCGGGCCATCGCGGCCCGGAAGTCCTCCGAGCCCGCCCGTCGAATTGTCTCTGTCTCCTGTTGTGCCACGGCAGCACCACCACCTGTCCCGCGCAATTCGATCCGGTTTCGGAGCCCAACTGCAGGGCCGTTTCCCCGCTGCGCACGAAAGCGATTTCCGCAGCGCGAGTCAATGTCGTCCCACCGCTCGGCGCTTCGCTGTCGGGGCGGCAGTTCGTGAATGGCTTCCTGGCCCGCACGACAGCCCAACTCCGGCGGCGGGGGCGCGACAAGAATTTTGTGTCCCGTACGAAGCACGGGCAATAGGTCCATCTGCCCATGGCGATTGCCGTGCACGGCAGTTCGGTCCCTCGCGGCGGCAACAGGCAGCAGGTGCCGCGTGTTCGCGTACCTCCTGGCGGAGTGGCGCTGGGACTTAGGTCCTATTCTGGCCAGGCCGGACCCATGCCAGGCTGAGGCCGCGCGAACGACGCGCCGGGGGCCGTTCCCGGGATTCAGGTCCGGGTCCGGGTGCTTTCTCCGGTCCCGAAAGGCCCGCCGTCGCCGCACCTGTCAACCGGCCGTCCCGGCCGGGCACATTCACGCATCCTGTACACCGTGAGGACACATCCATGTCCGGCGCAATCCTGTTCTTGAACCGCTGGCCTTTGTACGAGGACGAACGGCGCTGGGAGAACCGCCTCGCCGCTCCCGAGGTCGTCCTCCCCCCGGAGGCCGACCGCGTCACGTACGTGTGCGACGAGGGCGGCCGCAGTGGAGTGCCCGCGGACGCCGAACGGGTCCACCTCGTCACGGACTTCGGCGACCTCGACGCCGTGCTCGGGGTCGTCGACGCCGTCGTCCGCGACGAAGGGCCGTTCGACCACGTCATCGGCTTCTCCGAGATGCTCCTCGACCTCGCGGCGACCCTGCGCGAGCGGTACGGCATCCAGGGCTTCAGCCCCGAGGAGACCTCCCGGTTCCGCGACAAGACCGTCATGAAGGAGACGGTGTCGCGGGCCGGCGTCCGCGTGCCGCGCTGGGCGGCCTGCCGCACCGAGGAGCAGACCCTCGCGGCCGCCGAGGAGTTCGGCTATCCCGTGATCGTCAAGCCGGTGCGCGGGGCGTCGAGCCAGGGCGTGCGCGAGATCGCCTCGGCGCGGGAACTGCGGGCCTCGTGCGCCGGACAGAGCCCGCGCGAGCTCGAGATCGAGGAGTTCGTACGGGGCGACATCCTGCACGTCGACGGCGTCCTGGACGCCGCGGGCAAACCCCTGTTCCTCTGCACCTCGCGCTACGTCTCCACCTGCCTGGACTTCGAGCTCCTGGGCGAACCCCTCGGGTCCGTCTTCCAGACGGACCCCGCGGTGCGCGGCCGCTGCGAGGACTTCGCCCTGAGGTGCCTGACCGCGCTCGGCCTGCACAGCTCCGCCTTCCACCTCGAACTCTTCGACACCGGTGATGAGTTGGTGTTCCTGGAGGTCGGGGCCCGGGTGCCCGGCGCCGACGTGCCGTACGTCATCCACGACGTCCACGGCGTGAACCTCTTCCGGCTGTGGGTCGACGTGCTGCTCGGCCGCCCGGTGGAGGCGCCGGTCCCCGAACCGGAGCTGAGCGGGGGCTGGCTGATCGTCCCAGGTCCCCGGCCGCTGCCCCGGAAGGTCACCGCCGCCACCTCGCTCCTGGGTGTCGTGCCGTATGTCTACCGGGAGCTGGTGCCGAGGGCGGGCGAGGTCCTGGCCCCCAGGCCCGGCTCGTACGCCACCCTCCAAGGCGGCCGCTTCCTGTTCCGGGGCGGCACTCAGGAGCAGATCGAGCGGGCCGTGCGCCAGGCGCGTGCGCGGTACCGCCTGACGACCGAGCCCGTCGCCTAGTGCGCCCGGCCCATCCCGTGCCACCGGCAATCGACCCGTCGCCGTCATCGACAGCCGCAAGGCCGGCCGGACCGTCCAGGACGTCCTCGGTTACGGCGGCGCGATTCCGATCGTCGGCCGCGTCGAGCACGCGCTGCCCCTGCGCCCCGAGGTCATGGTCATCGGCAAGGGGCTGCACTCCGCCGAACTGCCCTCCGGCTGGAAGCCGCACCTCCTCGCCGCCGTCAGGAACGGCCTGCACCTGATCAACTCGATCCACTACCGCCTCACCGACGACCCGGACATCGCCCGTGCCGTCCGCGCGAAGGGCATCACCGTCTGGGAGACCAAGGACGCCCCGGCCGTGCCGCTCAACCGGGCTCGCGTCCTCGACCTGGACGCCTGGGTCGTCCACACGTGCGGCAGCGACTCCAACATCGGCAAGAAGACCGCCGCCCTGCAGATCTGGAACGAGGCCAACCGCAGCGGCATCCCCACCGGCTTCGCCGCCACCGGTCAGAGCGGCATGCTGATCTCCGGGCACGGCGTCGCCGTCGACGGCGTACCCGGCGACTTCATGGCCGGCGCGGTCGAGCACGTCGTCATGGAGGCCGCCGCAGGCAACGCATGGGTCGTCGTCGAGGGCCAGGGCTCCCTCAACCACATCGGGTTCAGCGGCGTCGCCCTCGCCATCCTCCACGGCGCTCTGCCGCACGCCCTGGTCTTCTGCCACCGCCTCGGCGCCGAGCGGACCAAGGTCTGGGAGACGCCCATCATCCCCGTCCCCGAGCTCATCCGCATGAACGAGGAGCTCACCGTCTTCGAGCGACCCGCCAAGGTCGCCGCCGTCAGCGTGAACAGCGTCGGCTACAGCGAGCAGGACTACCGCCGTCAGGCCGAGAAGCTGGAGGCCGACACCGGACTGCCCGTCGTCGACCCGGTCCGTGCGGGCGGCGCCGCCCAGCTCGTGGACATCCTGCGCGCCCACCGGCGCGAGACCGAGGCCCGGCAGTTGGCCGGCCGGCGTTGAGCGCGGCACCGGGAACCCGAGGAGACGCACAGATGAAGACAGCGATCCTGCTCCTCATGCACCAGGGCAAGTCGTATACCGAGGAGGTCGCCGCCGCCACCGCCCGGCTCGGCATCGCCCTGGTTGCCGTCAGCTCCCGGCCGGACGCGCCGGAAGTCCTGGCCATGAGCCGTCGGCACCTGGCGGACGTCGTGGTCACCGAGGAACCCGAACTGCACTCCGGCGACGTCGAGAAGGCCGTCCGCGAACTCGCCGACCGGGGCTATCGGGTCGAGGCCGCCCTCGCCACCTTCGAGGGCTACCGGCTCCTGATGGCCGAGCTCAACGAACTGCTCGGCGCGCGCGACTGCGCCGAACCCGCTCTGCGCCTCTGCCTCGACAAGTACGAACTGCGCCGCCACCTCTTCGCCGAGAAACTGAGCGAGGTCCGGGGATACCGCATCACCCCGGGCGTGCCCCCCGAACTCGACGCCCGCGCCCGCTGGTTCGTCAAGCCGGTGCGCGGTGCCTCGTCCTTCGCGACCTTCGTCCTGGACGACGTCGGCGACCTGGCCGACCTGCCCGCCATCCAGGAGCAGATGCGCTCGGACCGGCGCATGAAGGCGATCTTCATGGACCGCTACGACTTCCTGGTCGAGGAGTACGTGGAGGGACCCGAGTTCAGCTTCGAGACATTCGTCCTCGACGGCCGGGTCCACCATCTGTGCGTCCACGAGAAGGCCCGTGTGGAACGCCTGGAGCGGACCGTCCTCGAGGGGATGTCGGTCAGCCCGCCCGTGAGCGTCGACCGGCGACTCGTCCTGGAGGGGGCCGACCACGTCACCCGCTGCCTCGCCGCGCTCGCGGGGCACGGGCTCACCGACGGCGCCTTCCACGTCGAGGTCAAGTACTGGGAGGCGAGGAAGCGCTGGGAGATCATCGAGATCAACCCCCGGATGGGCGGCAGCCTCATCAACGCCAGCGTCCGGACCGTCACCGGGCACTGCCTGCTCGACCTGTGGACCGAGTCCCTGCTGCTGCCCGACGCCGAGCGGGACGCCTTCCACGCCCGGCTCGTCCGCGCCTCCCAGGTGGAGGCCCTGCGCACCGGCGCGCCCACCCGGGCGACCGTGTTCCTCAGCAAGTACGGACGAAAGGGGCGGACCGTCGACGCGATCCGCTTCGAGCCGCCCGACCGGCCGCCCCGGATCCTGCGCGTCCATGTGACGGAGGGAACCGAACTCGAGGCGTCCGACCGGGGGATCTGCCTGATGGACGCCCTGTGGGACGTGGCGGTCGACCGCCTCGAAGCCGAGATCGACGTCCTCGACCGGCACGCGACGGAGCACTTCCACGTCCGCTACCGCTGACCCCGAAGTCCCGAAATCGACCATGCGCATGCGACGTCGTGCATGCGTCCCAGCGAAGGAGAACCCGATGAACCGCGTGCAGCACACCGGGATCACCCACCCGAAGCCGTTCTACACCGAGGAGCAGAGCCGTCTGAAGAAGGCCGAGCTGGACCGCTACCTGGACAAGAAGATGGCGCAGTGGAAGGCCACCGTGCCCTTCGCGTCCCACCTGACCGAGCCCGAACTCCACCAGGCGTACTACCGCCGCACCCTCATCGAGCACGTGTGGCGGATCCGCCTCTCCCGGGTCAGCCAGTCCAAGGCCATCTACAAGATCGCCCAGGTCGCCCCCAGGGCCGCCCGCGACTACGCGCAGTACCAGGCCGACGAGATGCTCCACGACAAGCTGTACATCAGTGACGCCGCGGCCGCCGGCGTCACCGAGGAGGAGATCCTCGCCACCGAGCCCTACCTCTCCACCCGCCTCTTCGAGGGCTTCTTCTACTACGCCCTGGAACACGAGTCGGCCCTCGCCCCGGTCGTCTCCAACTACCTGGTGGAGTACACCCAGATCAAGCTCCAGCCGGCCATCGTCAAGAACCTCCAGAAGCGGCTCGGCAAGGAGAAGGTCAAGGGGCAGGCCGCCCACCTCCACGTCGACACCAGTGAGGACCACTCCCAGGAGATGTGGGACATCCTCCACCAGCTGATCTTCAGCGAGGAGGACTACCAGCAGGTGTTCAAGTACGTCGACGACGTCCAGGAGATCCTCGCGATGTTCTTCCGGGAGATCTACGCCGACACCGTGGCCAAGCACAGGAAGACCGCCGCCGTGTGACCCGCACGTCCCGGGGACGCCGCGCCTCCGCGGGACGCTCCCGGACATCCACCGCGGCCCCGCCGCCCAGCAGACCAGCAGAGAGGAACCCCGCGCATGTCCGCACCCGACACGGCCGCGCTGGTCAAGGAGTACCGCGAGAACGGTTTCGCCGTCGTCGAGCGTCTCTTCGATCCGAGCGAAGTGGCCGAACTCAACACCGCCATCACGGAGATCCTTGACGTCCCCGACATCGGCTCCGTCGCCGAGGTGGAGCCGGGCGACAAGGGCATGGCCCGCCGGATCTGGTCGCCCACCCGACAGCACTGCGCGTTCGAGCGGGCCGCCGCGCACCCGAAGCTGCTCGACCGCATCGAGGCACTCATCGGCCCCGACATCCTGTTCCACTACAGCAAGCTCCACCTGAAGGCCCCGCACGTGGGCAGCGTCGTGGAGTGGCACCAGGACTTCGCCTACTACCCCCACACCAACACCGACCTGGTGACGGCGCTCGTGTACCTGGACGACACCACCACCGAGAACTCCGCCCTCCAGGCCGTCCCCGGCTCCCATCGGCGCGGTCTCGCCGACCACTACCTGGACGGCTACTTCCGCGGCAAGGTGGCGGGCGCCGACGCCCCCGACCCGGTGCTCGCCGTGCCCATCGAGGCGCCCGCCGGGAGCGTGATCTTCATCCACTGCCTGCTCCTGCACTACTCGTCGCCGAACCGCTCCGACCGCTACCGCCGCGCCTACCTGCCGGCCTACCGGGCTGCCGACGCCTACCCGATCCACTTCGGTCCGCACGCGGGCCACAACGAGCCCGGAGTGAAACTGCTGCGCGGCAGCGTGTCGGACACGGCACGGGTGGAGGCCGGTGTGTGGCGCCTCCCGCTCGCGGAGCGCCCCTTCGGCTCGCTCTTCCAGCTCCAGGAGGGCGCCCACACCACCACGACCGCGGCGAGCACCGGGTACGCGACGCTGGAAGAGGCGAAGTGACCGCGGTCGCGAACGAGCTGAGAGTGCACTGGAACGCGCCGCTCAGCGGGCAGCGGAAGGCGTCGGGGAAGTACCGGATCGGCGAGCTCGACTTCGACGGGATCGTCGACTTCGCACGGGAGGCGGACCGCCTCGGCGTCGACTCGCTCCTCATGGGGATCGGCTTCCACATGCCGGATCCGCTCCCCATGCTCGGCGCCCTCGTCCGCGAGACCCGGCGCGTCAAGTTCCTCCTCGCCTACCGCCCCGGACTGCTCCCGCCGACGCTCTTCGCCCAGGTGGTCAACACGGTCTCGTGGATGTCGGACGGACGGATATCCCTCAACCTGGTCGCCGGCACCTCTCCGGCCGAGCAGGCGTACTACGGCGACTTCCTCGCCCACGACGAGCGCTACGCGCGCTCCAACGAGTTCCTGGACGTCCTCCACCGGTTCTGGCGCGGTGAGACCCCGCTGTCCTACGAGGGCGGCCACTACCGCATCGAGGACGCGCGGATCGGCCTCGGGTACAAGGGCGGCGGCCGCCCCGAGATCTACATCAGCGGGGCGTCCGACGTGGCGCGGCAGACCGCCGTGGACCACGGCGACTGCTGGCTGCGGTACGGCGACACCCCCGAGGGCCTCGCCGCGGCGGCGAAACCCGTCCTGGCCCGGGGCGGCCGGGTGGGCACGCGCATGCACGTGCTGGCGAGGGAGAGCCGTGCACAAGCGCTGGCGGATCTCGCCGACATGATGCGCGATCCCGACGAGGAACACCGGAAGCGGATCGCGGCCGCCGTGGCCGCCTCCGACTTCGAGGCGGTGAACACGTCCTTCCGGCTTGCCGAGTCCGCGGAATCCGACTGGCTCTCTCCCATGCTGTTCACCGGCGCCGTGGCGTATCGCGGCGGCCCCGCCCTCTGCGTGGTGGGCAGCTACGAGGAAGTCGCGGAGTATCTCCACGCGTACAAGGAGGCCGGGATCAGCGAGTTCATCTTCTCCGGCTGGCCGACACGGGACGAAATGCGGATCTTCTTCACCCGTGTCCTGCCGCTGCTGCGGCAGCGCGAACGCGCCGTCAGTGGGCGATCGAGTCGATCAGCTCACGCGCCCCCTGGCGGAGGAGCGTGACGGCCACCGACGTGCCGAGGGTCGCCGGGTCCAGCGGTCCGGCCCACTCATGGGCGTTCAGGACCGTCTTGCCGTCGGGCGTGAAGACCCGGGCGCGCAGCGACAGGTCGCCGCTCGGCTCGCTGCGGGCGTACCCGGCGATCGGCGAGTTGCAGTGACCCTGGAGCACGTGCAGGAACATGCGCTCGGCGGTGGCCTCCCGCCAGGCGTCACGGTCGCCGAGGCCGCTCACCGCGTCGATCGTCGTCGTGTCGTCCTCGCGGCACTGCAGGGCGAGGATCCCGGCGCCGATGGGCGGGCACATCGTCTCGACGGACAGGACCTCGGAGATGTGTTCCGTCGCGCCGATGCGCTCCAGACCCGACACCGCGAGCAGCAGCGCGTCGGCGTCCCCGGCGGCGAGCTTCGCGAGCCGGCGGCCCGCGTTGCCGCGCATCGGCACGCAGTTCAGATGCGGGTGGGACGCGGAGAGCTGCGCGATGCGGCGCACCGACGAGGTGCCGATGCGGGTGCCCGGGGGCAGCTCGTCGAGGGTCAGGCCCTTGGGGTGGATGAGCGCGTCCCTGATGTCGTCGCGCCGGAGGAACGCCGCGAACGTCGTGCCCGCGGGCAGCGGCCGGTCCGCCGGCACGTCCTTGACGCAGTGCACCGCGAGGTCCGCTTCGCCTGCGAGCAGCGCCGCGTCGACCTCCTTGGTGAACGCCCCCTTCCCGCCGAGCTCGGCCAGGTCGCCCATCCACCGGTCACCGGAGGTGGTCACGGGAAGGACCTCGGTGCGGATGCCCGGGTGGCGGGCGGCGAGTTCGGTGCGAACCCGCTCGACCTGCGCGAGGGCCATGGGGGAGGAGCGGGAGACGATGCGGATCAGCTCGGGAGCGGCCATGGCGTACACCTTAGGCCCTGAACGGCGGCCGTCCCGCATCGGAGCCTGCGCCAACTGGGTTACGCGGCCGAGCTGTTGAAGTGCCCGGTGGCGGGCTGGGATACTCCGGCCGACGCGGGGCCCCCATGGTCAGGCCCGGCCGCACTCGCCCGGCTCCAGCGGGGGCGACGTCACCGACATGTTGGCCGTGCAGTGCGGGGTGTTCCCCTCGTCCTCGTGCCAGTCCGCGGGGCGCGGCCGGATGAACGCGAAGGCCGCGGCGGCCGCGAGCACGAACAGACCGGCGCAGCCCCAGGCCGCCTTCCCGAACGCGGAGTCGAGGGCGTCCGGGTCGGTGTACGCCGTGCCGGTCAGGCCGACGGCGAGGGGCAGCGCCGCGACCACCAGGAGCTGGGCGATGCGGGCCGCCGTGTTGTTGACCCCGCTCGCGAGCCCGGCGCGCCCGGCGTCCACCGACGCGAGGACCGTCGCCGTGAGCGGGGCGACGAACACGCTCATGCCGAGGCCCAGCACGACCACGGCGGGCAGCACGTCGGCGACGTAGGAGGCGCCGGGGCCGATCCGCAGCATCAGCAGGACGCCCGCGGCGGCGATCAGGGGGCCCGCGCACAGCGGCAGTCGCGGGCCGATCCGCCGGGCCAGGTCGCCCGCGGGGGCCGAGAGGAGCAGCATCAGGACGGTGATGGGCAGCGTCGCCGTACCCGCCTGGAGGGCGTCGTAGCCGAGCGTCGTCTGCAACTGCACGGGCAGCATGAACAGGATGCCGCCGATGGCCGCGTACAGGCACAGCGTCATGGCGTTGGCCGCGGAGAACAGGCCGGAGCGGAAGAGCTCAAGGGGCAGCATCGGATCCCGGCGCCGGTGCTCGACCAGCAGGAACACCGCGCCCGCCGCGAGCCCGACGAACCCCGGGAGCACCCCCGCCACGAACGAGGAGTCGCCGGACGCGCCGATCAGCGCGAAGCTCACGCCCGCGAGGAACACCGCCGCGAGCACGGCGCCCGGCACGTCGAAGCGCTGCCCGGCGGCGCTCTCGTCGCGGCTCTCCGGCACGTGCCGCACCGCGAAGAGCACCAGCGCGGCCAGCGGCACGTTGATGAGGAAGATCCACCGCCAGCCGGGCCCGTCGATCAGCCAGCCGCCGAGGAACGGCCCGACCGCCCCCGCGACCCCGCCGAGCCCCGACCACGCCCCCACCGCCTTGGCCTGGTCCCGCGGCCGGAACGAGGACCGGACGAGCGCGAGCGAGCCGGGTGTGAGCAGGGCGCCGCCCACACCTTGCAGGGCACGCGCCGCGATGAGGGTGCCCGCGTCCTGCGCGAGGCCGCACAGCGCCGACGCGAGCGCGAACCACACCACGCCGATGACGAGGGTGCGCCGCCGCCCGATGCGGTCGCCGAGCGCCCCGCCGAGCAGCAGCAGCGCGGACAGCGTCAGCATGTAGGCGTTGACGACCCACTGGAGCGCGGAGATCGACGCGTCGAGGTCGCGGCCGAGGGTCGGCAGCGCCACGTTCACGACGGTGCCGTCCAGCATCGCCATGCCGGAGGCGAGGACCGCGCTGGTCAGGACCCAGCGGCCGCGCGTCGATGCCAGGGCGACCCCGCCGTCGCCGTCGGCGCCGGGAGTGTCCTCGGCCCCGGAGGACGCCGTCATGGACCCACCGCCCTCCTGGCCGATGTGCGCGGACTCCGTGCCGGGGCGTGCCGGCTACATGTGGACGGCGCCCTCGCCGAGGTGACTGTCGGCGGGACGCCCCTTGCGGTACAGCACGAACGTAACGAGGAAGCCGACGGTGAAGAAGAGAGCCGACCACCAGTACGCCGTCTCGTAGCTCTGCACCTGGGCCTGGGCCTGCACCTCGGGGGTCGGCCGCTTGCCGACGAGGTAGTTGGCGGCGGCGCTCGTCGCGAGGGTGTTCAGGAGCGCCGTACCGATCGAACCACCCACCTGCTGGGTGGTGTTGACCATCGCGGAGGCCACCCCCGCGTCGTGCGCGGCCACGCCCGAGGTGGCCATGCTCATCGCCGGGGCGAAGATGAGGCCGAGGCCGAGCCCGAAGACGAGCAGCGGCGGCAGCACGTGCAGGGCGTAGCCGCTGCTGGTGTCGAGCGCCGTCAGCCACACCATCCCGCCCGCCGAGAGCAGCATGCCGAGCGGCACGACGGGTTTCGGCCCGAAGCGCGGCACCAGGACGTTGGTGGTCAGCACGGAGATCACGACCATCACGACGACCATCGGGATGAAGGCGAGGCCCGTCTTGACGGGCGTGTAGCCGAGGATCTGCTGCATGTAGTACGTCAGGAACAGGAACACGCCGAACATGCCCGCGCCGGAGATGAACATCGCGAGGAACGACGCGCCCCGGTCCCGGTCGAGCACCACCCGCAGGGGAAGCAGCGGATGCGCGGCCCGCGTCTGCCAGAAGGCGAAGGCCGTCACGAGTACGACGCCGATGACGAGGAACCCCCACGTCAGCGGGTCGCCCCAGTCGTGCGTCTCGGCGTTGGAGAAGCCGTAGACGATGCAGAACAGACCGGCCGACACCAGCAGCGTGCCCGGCACGTCGAGTGCGGGCCGGTCCTCCGGCGCCCCGGGGTGCAGCAGACGCCAGCCCCCGATCATCGCGGCCACGGCGAAGAGGAGGTTCACGTACAGGCACCAGCGCCAGTCCAGGTACTCCGTGAGCACACCGCCGAGCAGCAGTCCGACCGCCGCGCCCGAGCCCGCCACGGCGCCGTAGATGCCGAACGCCTTCGCGCGCTCACGCGGGTCCGTGAACGTGGTGCTGAGCAGGGAGAGGGCGGCGGGCGCGAGGAGCGCGCCGAACAGGCCCTGCAGCGCGCGGGCGACCACCAGCATGCCGAAGCTGGTCGCGGCGCCGCCGAGCGCGGAGGCGAGCGCGAACCCGGCGAGCCCCGCGAGGAAGACCGCCTTGCGGCCCACCAGATCCGCGATGCGCCCGCCGAGCAGCAGCAGACTGCCGAACGCGAGCGCGTACGCGGTGACGACCCACTGCCGGTTGCCGTCGGTGAAGCCCAGGTCCCGCTGCGCGGACGGCAGCGCGATGTTCACGATCGTCGCGTCCAGGACCACCATGAGCTGTGCGACGGCGATGACCGCGAGGATCAGCCAGCGGTGCTCGTGCTTGCCGCCGGTGTGGTGGGCGGCGGGCGGCGGAGCCGCGGCGTCCGTGACCGGCTGTGACACTGGCTGCGGAATGCCTTCCGGTATGCCTTCGGGGCCGGGCGAGCGGTCCATCGTGACCTCCAGACCCCCCGCGTCAAGAGACACCCCTGTCACACGCTAAGCGCCCGGCCAAGGGCCCGCGACCCGGGCGATCACGGCCCCGCGGGCACGGGGCCGTGATCGGCGGTCAGGACCGGCCCGGTGCTGTGTTCCCGGCGTTCTCGGCGTTCTCGGCGTTCTCGATGTGCACGATGTCCTCGGCGCCTGTCGGCTCCCCCGTGGCGGCGGGTGCGGTCCCCAGGGGCGTCGACGCCTCGGAACCGACGCTGTCGCGGCCGGTATCCCGGCGACGGGACAAGCGCCCGGCGAGCGCCGCGACGGGCTCCGCGTAGCGCGCGGTGAGCGGTCCCGCCACGACCAGGATGAGGACGTACGCCGTGGCGAGCGGGCCGAGGCGGGGCTCGATGCCCGCCGTCACCGCGAGGCCCGCGATCACGATGGAGAACTCGCCGCGCGCCACCAGCGCGCCGCCCGCCCGCCAGCGGCCCTTGACGGAGATGCCCGCGCGCCGCGCCGCCCAGTATCCGGTGGCGACCTTCGTGCACGCGGTGACCGCGGCGAGCGCGAGCGCGGGCAGGAGCACCGGCGGGATGCTCGCCGGATCGGTGTGCAGACCGAAGAAGACGAAGAACATGGCGGCGAACAGGTCCCGCAGCGGCGCCAGGAGACTGTGCGCGCCCTCCGCGGCCTCGCCCGACAGCGCGATGCCGACGAGGAACGCGCCGACGGCGGCAGACACTTGGAGCTGCTGGGCGATGCCCGCGACCAGGATCGTCAGGCCGAGGACCACGAGCAGCAGCTTCTCCGGGTCGTCGCTCGACACGAACCGCGAGATGATCCGCCCGTAGCGCACCGCCACGAACAGCACCGCGCCCGCCGCGCCGAGGGCGATCGCCAGCGTGAGGCTGCCCGCGGCCCAGCCGACGCCCGCGAGGAGCGCGGTGATGATGGGCAGGTAGACGGCCATCGCGAGGTCTTCGAGGACGAGGATGCTCAGGATGACCGGGGTCTCCCGGTTGCCGAGCCGTCCCAGGTCGCCGAGGACCTTCGCGATGACGCCGGACGAGGAGATCCAGGTGACGCCGGCCAGGACGACGGCGGCCACCGGGCCCCACCCCATCAGGAGCGCGGCGGCCGCGCCCGGAAGGGCGTTGAGGGCGCAGTCGACGATCCCGGCCGGGTACTGGGTCTTGAGGTTGCTGACGAGGTCGCTGGCCGTGTACTCCAGGCCGAGCATGAGGAGCAGCAGGATGACGCCGATCTCGGCGCCGATGGCGACGAATTCCTCGCTGGTGCCGAGCGGCAGCAGCCCGCCCGTACCGAACGCGAGTCCGGCGAGCAGGTAGAGCGGGATCGGGGAGAACTGGAGGCGGCCGGCGATGCGGCCGAGCAGCCCGAGCGCGAGGATGATCGCGCCGAACTCTATGAGCAGGACGGCAGAGTGCACGCGATCACTCCCGGCCGAGTATCGCCGCGGCGCTCTCGACGCCTTCCCGGGTGCCGATCACGATGAGGGTGTCGCCGCCCGCGAGCCGGAAGTCCGGGGTGGGGGAGGGGATGGCGTCGGCCCGCCGCAGCACCGCCACGACGGAGGCGCCGGTCTCGGTGCGCAGCCGGGTGTCGCCGAGCACGCGGCCGTTCCAGTGCGAGGTCGCCGCGATCTCGATGCGCTCGGCGAGCAGGCCGAGGTCGGTGGTGTGCAGCAGGTTCGGGCTCTGGTGCGTCGGCAGGAGCGCGTCCACCAGTGCCGCCGCCTCGCCCGCGCTCAGCCGTAGCGAGAGCGCGCACGCGTCCGGGTCGTCGGCGCGGTAGGCGCTGAGCGTCCGGCCCCCGTCGCGGTGCGCCACGACGGACAGCCGCCGCTGTTCGCGAGTGGTGAGGTCGTAGCGCGCACCGATGCCTGGCAGTGGCGTTCGGCTCATACGTGGAGCGGACACAGCTCTCCCCTGATGATCATGGGTTACTTCGTGCGCATGCCACCCTATCGTTCAGATTTTACTGATACTTGGTGGTGCGGGGGTGAGGGTGGGGCTAAGTGGGCGCGGGGGTGGTGCCGATGGCCTCCGCCCGGGGGCCGCTCCGCCGCTCACGTGCGGAGCCCGGCCGAGGGTACGGCGCGGCGGTGGTGAACGGCTGAGACGTCAGTGACCCGGCATCACCTGGCTGTGTGGCAACGGGACGTGGGCGCTCCGGTCGGACCGTTCGGCAGAACCGGACTGTGCGCGACGCCGCAGCGCTGTCCACTGCCCCGACCGGTAACGATGCGCGCGTGAATTTGCCTGCGCAGCTCTCTCCGGTGCCTGACGCGGACGGCCTCTGCCTTCGGGCTCCCGAGGGCGCGGGCCTTTGGGGTGCGCGAACTGCCTGTGGGCCATCTCTGGTGCCGACGCGGCGGTGATCGACACTCCTGACGACGGGCCGATGACCGAGGCGATGATCGCTGCCGCGCGGCCATGGCTCGGCGGACGCACGGTGCGGACTGTGATCAACACGCATGCGAACGGGGACCACGGCTTCGGCGACCATCTTTTTTCCCCTCTTTCCCTCTTTCCGGAAGCGGAGGCAATCGCCACCGGCGCCGACCACCACGATCACCACGAACCGACTCCGCAGGAAATGCACGCGCTGGTGCACGACTCACCGCCCGACCCTCCGCTGGACCGTTACCCGCGACTTCCACGGCGGCCCCCCTCATCGGGCGGGGCCGCTGAAGAACATCGTCAACGCGTGCGAGCTCGTCCTCGGCTTCAACCCGCGGGTCGTCATCCCCGGACACGGACGGCCGACGGATCAGGCCGGGCTGAAGGAACATCTGGAGTACCTGCGCACGCTGGAGCGTGAGGTGCACCGCCGCTACGAGACCGGCCTCACCGGCGAGGGGACGACGGACCGCGCGCCGCGGAAGAGGAACGCGAGGGGCTGCACGCACGCCGCCGTGCCGTAGATTCTTCGCACGTACGCGTGCCGAAGGAGCCCCTGGCCCATGTCCACTGCACTGATCGCGAGACCGCACGTCGAGCTCGCGAAGAACGCCGTCTCGATGGACGACCTCACGGCGGACATGGCCCGTCGGCACGCCGACCTCCCGCGGCTCGCCGCCTACCTGCGGACGGCGCGGTCCACCGGAGTGCGGACGCGGTACTTCAGCAGGCCCTTGCGGTCGGCGACCGTCGCGGGTGAAGCGGCCTTCGACGAGCGCAACCGGGCCGCCTATCAGGACGCACTGGAGATGGCCCTGCTCGCGGCGCCACGGGCCGTGGAGAACGCCGGGCTGACCCTGGCGGACATCGACTGCGTCATCACCAGCCACACCACCTCGTGGACCGCCCCGAGTCTCGACACGGACCTCATCCAGCGCCTGGCTCCGCAGGGCCTGCGACGGGACACGGCGCGCATACCCCTGGGTTCGTACGGCTGCGCGGGGGGAGCCCAGGCCTTGGCCCTGGCGCATGACCACATAGCGGCCCACCCGGGCGCGCACGTCCTGGTCGTCGTCGCGGAGTGCCTGAGCGCCGCGACCTACAACCCCGTCGACTCCAGCCGCGAGAGCATGATCTACAAGGTGCTCTTCGGCGACAGCGCCGCAGCCTGCGTGGTCTCCGGCCGAGACGGCGGCGGGGAAGGCCCGCGGTTCCGTATCGACGACACCTGGCAGTACGTCCTGCCCAGGAGCCAGGACTTCTATCAAGGGCGGTTCGACTCCTACGGCCTGCATTTCGATTCCACGCGGGAGGCCACCCGCGCCATCGGCTTCGTCGCACCGGCCCTGCACGAGTGGCTGGACAGGCACGGCACCGCGTTCGTGCCTGACTTCTGCGTCGTGCACGCCGGTGGCCCGGCCATCCTCAGGCACGCGGAGTCGGCGCTCCGCGTCGGCACCGGACAGAGCGAAGAAGCCCGCACGGGCCCGCTGCGCCACTCCTGGGACAGTCTGGAGCAGTGCGGAAACCTCGGCGGCGCGTCCGTCCTGGACGTGCTGTGCCGCTCGTTCGACGAGCCCGCCCCAGGAGACAGAGGGTTGTTGCTCGGGTTCGGTCCCGGGTTCATCGTCGCCGGTTGCAGACTGACCCGCGCCTGACACCGGACCCCGGCCGCGCCCCGGACGCGGTCGACTGTGGCGCGTCCCGGACGCGGACGTCACGCCACCGCCACGACCGCCGGTCACGCTGGCCGCATGACCCACTCGACCACGCAGGCTCCAGGCCCGGTGGTGAGCCGGGGAACCCGCTGTCGGTCGCGGGCTTCGCCCTGATGGGCGCCGGGGTGCGCGCGCTGTTCCCCGCGGGGCGCAAGCCCAGGACCAGCGGTACGGCGCACCCGGCACCGGCCGGCGGCGCGCCCCGGACGGGCTGACGGCGTGCCGGGACCGGCTGACAGCGTGCCAGAACTGGCTGACGGCGTGCCGGGCCGGTTGACGGCCCCAGCCCGCGCCCTACCCCTCGTACCGCTCCAGCACCGTCTCCACCGTGTCCGCGTCCCCCGCCGTCTTGTCCTCCCGGTACCGCACCACCCGCGCGAACCGCAGCGTCACCCCCGCCGGATAGCGCGTGGAGCGCTGCAATCCGTCGTAGGCGATCTCCACGACCAGCTCGGGGCGGACCCGGACCGTGAACCCGTCGTCCTCGACGGCGAGTTCGCGCAGACGCTCGGTCTGCCAGGCGAGCATCACGTCGGTCATGCCTTTGAAGGTCTTGCCGAGCATCGCGTACGTGCCGTCGCCGCGGCGCGCTCCCAGGTGCAGGTTGGACAGCTTCCCGGTGCGCCTGCCGTGGCCCCACTCGGCGGCGAGGACCACGAGGTCCAGGGTGTGCACGGGCTTCACCTTGAGCCAGGCGGCGCCTCGGCGGCCCGCGCTGTAAGGGGTGTCGAGGCCCTTCAGGACGACGCCCTCGTGGCCGCGCTCCAGCGTGTCGGCGAAGAACGCCTCGGCGGCCCGGCGCGCCCCCTCGTCGGCGGGGTCCGCCACGACCGCGCGCCGCACCCGCATCGGCTCCGGCACCAGCCGCGCGAGCCGCGCGTGCCGCTCCCGCAGGGGCAGGTCGAGGAGGTCGTCGCCGTCGACGGACAGGGCGTCGAAGAAGACAGTGGACAGGGGCAGCTCGGTGGCCGCCCCGGCCACGTCGAGGCGCGAACCGACGCGGCCCGCGATGTCCTGGAAGGACCGCGGCCGCCCGTCGTCGCCGAGCGCGATCACCTCGCCGTCGAGGATGAAGCGCTCGCCCGCCAACTCGGCGACGGCGGCGGTCAGTTCGGGCAGCCGTTCGGTGATGTCGTCGAGCGTGCGGGTGTACGCGCGGACGCGGGCGCCGTCGCGGTGCACCTGGACGCGGATGCCGTCCAGCTTCTCCTCGACCGCGCACGGACCGAGCTTGTCGATGCCCTCGCCCACGGACCCCGCGCCGTGCGCCAGCATCGGCTGCACCGGCCGCCCCACGGTGAGCCGGAACTCCGCCAGCGCGTCCGGCCCGCGCGCCAGCAGCTCCCGCGCCACGGGGGCCGTCGACCCGGCCAGCATCACGGCCCGCCGCACCGGCGCGGCGGGCGTTCCCGTGGCCCGGGCGAGGCCCTCCACGGCCAGCGCGTCCAGCGCCCCCTGCCGCACCTCACCTGTGAGCAGGCCGAAGAGGAAGTGCTGCTCGTCCGCGGTGGCCGCACCCATCAACTCCTGCACGAGCCGCCGCCGTTCGGCCTGCGCGCCCGCCCCCGACACCCCGGCGAGAACGGTGAGGGCGGCGTCCACGTCCCGGACGGTGAGCGTCGGCTCGGCCGCCGGGGCGACGGGTTCCTTGAGCGCGTTCCAGCCCACCCCGATCCGCCCCTGCGGCAGCCGCCCCGCGAGATACGGAATGACGAGCGGCACGTCGTCGGGCCCGGCCGCCCGGAACAGCTCGGCCAGCAGCTCCACCTTCCGCGACCGCGCCGCCGTCGCGGCCACGCCCTTGGACACCTCAGCGACCCGCACGAACAACATGCGGCCATCCTGCAACGCCCCACAGGATCCCGCACGACGCGGGACGCGACGCGTGTGACTGCTGGTGCTGTGCTTCGCTGCCTTCCGGAGGAGGGGGCGGGGCGTGCTGCCCGCGCCGATGACGGTAGTCCGGCGTCAGCGACTGCCATCCCCGTAGGGCATGGGCGAGGCGGGCGTGGCGCCCGCCCACGCCCGCACCCCGTCCGGCTTCGGCCCGTCCTACGCCGGTACGACGCCCCGGACGACGCCGAGCTCCACCAGGTCCTGGGGCCGCAGGCGCAGCTCCTCGGCCAGTGCGGGCACGTCGGCGTGCGGGCGTTTGAGGATGGCCGCCGCGGCCTCCGGGGCGATCACCGAGAAGTAACTGTCCGGTGCGGCCCAGGTGTTGGCCGGTGCGGCCAGTGCGAGGGCGCCGCCCGAGCCGCCCTCGCCGATGACGAGGGATGTGAGGGGGACGCGGGCGGCGGCGACGGCCGCGAACACGTCGGCGATGGCCGCGCCCGCGCCCGCGCGCTCCGCCGCCGCGTCATTGGCGGCCCCGGGCGTGTCGATGAGGGTGAGGACGGGCAGCGCGAGTCGGTCGGCCAGGCGGACGAGGCGGGCCGCGGTGCGGTATCCGGCGGGGCGGGTGGGGGTGCCGGTCTGGGCCGCGTACGCGACGGCCCGACCGGCCCGCAGGCCGACCCCGCACAGCATCCCGTCGTCCGTGCCACCGCAGCGGTCCCCGCTGATCGGCTCGCGGGAGTCGAAGTAGGCGTCCAAGTAGGCCTCGGCGCGCGGCCGTTCGGGGGAACGGGCGCGGCGTACCGCCTGCCAGCCGGTCGCGGGCGCCGCCGCCTCCCCGAGGGCGCGCGGCGGCTCGGGCGCGCCGGTCGCGGGCGTGGTGAGCAGCCGCAGCCAGTGCCCGAGGCGCGCGGACAGCCGGTCCGGAGCCACGATGGCGTCGACCGCGCCCGCCGCGAGCTGGCCCTCCGCCGTGTACGCGGCCGGGTCCGCGTCCGGCGGCCGCACCCGTGACCCCGCGAACCCCACCTGAGTGCCGGGAAGCGCGAGCACGACGTCGGCACCCGCGCCGAGCGTCGCCCAGCCGCCACCGGTCGTCGGGTCGCGGACCACCGCGACCTGCGGCAGCCCGGCCGCCCGGTTCAGCGCCGACTGGGCCGCCACGCGCTGGAGTTGGCGCAGCGCCACCATGCCCTCCTGCATCCGACTGCCGCCGGTCGCGATCAGGGAGACGAGGGGGAGCCGGCGCTCGCGGGCGGCCGCGTACGCCACCTCCAGGCGGTCCCCGGCCCGCTCGCCGAGCGAACCGCCCAGATAGCGGAACTCGAAGGAGACGAGCACGGCCGGGAGCCCCGCGACCGTCGCCGTCCCGCAGATCACGGATTCCGACTCGCCGGTACGTTCCGTGGCGGCGGCTCGCGCGCTGTCGTACCCCGCCCACGCCAGCGGGCCGTCCGGCCGCCCGTCCCCGTGCGGGTAGGGGAGCTCGGCGAAGTCCGCCGTCACGAGAGCGAGGGCCGCGCGCGCGGACACGCGGCCGGGGGTGGGGGATGGGGAGGCCGGGGCGTTCGAGGAGGGATCAGGCACGCCTCGTACTCCTACCCGTTCGCCCCGGCTTCGTCGAGGACCCACTGGCCCCGGTAGCAGATGAGGATCGGCCCGACCCAGTGGCAGGTGGGGTTCGTGGTGGGCGGCGGGTCGGTGGGGGTGGGGGTGGGAACAGGTGTCGGCGTGGGGGTGGGCGTCGGGGTGGGCGTGGGCGTGGGGTCGACGGGGGTAGGGCTGGGGTCGACCGGAGTGGGGGTGGGCGTGGGCGTCGGGGTGGGCGTCGGCGTTGGACTCGGTGTCGGTGTCGGTGTCGGTGTCGGTGTCGGTGTCGGTGTCGGCGTGGGCGTGGGCGTGGGGGGTGGCGTCGGCGTAGGCGTGGCCGGGGGTGTCGGGGTCGGGTCCGGCTCGGGCTGTTCCGGCGGCCGGGTGGGCTCGGGCGCGGGCGCGACGGGCTCCGGCCGGGCGGGGGCGGGGTCCGCGTCGGGTGCCACCGGCGCCGGGGGCGCGGCCTGCTCCGGTGCGGGAGGTACGGCCGGTGCCGGCGGCTCGGGCGGTGCGACGGCCGGGGGCCGCGGGGCCGCCGCTTCGGGGGCCGCCGCGTCCGGAGCCTCCGGCGCCGCCTCGCTCCTGGGCTGCGGCACGGCCCCGCCGCCGTCCCCGGGCCCCTCGGCCTCGCCGGGCGCGGCGGACGGCCGGGGAGCGTGGGCGCTCCCGCTCTCCGCCGCCGTGGCCCGCGCGGGGGCCGAGCCGGAGCCGACGCCGCTGAGGACGAGGCCCGCGGCGACGGCAGCCGCGGTCGCCGTCGTGCCGATCGCCCCGGCCACGGCGACGGGCAGCTTCCCGCCCCCGGTGAGGACGTGACGTACGCCGTGCAGCAGACCCGTGGGCCCGGACGAGCCGGACCCGGTGGCCGACGCCACGGCGCCGGCGCCCGCTCCGGCCCCGGCCGCGAGCGGCACCAGGAACTTGCCCGTGCCGCCGAGCACGAAGATGAGCAGGGCCGGTCCCACCAGGGCGGGCAGCCGGTTGTTGGCGCGGGTCAGGAGGGCGAGCCGGGCCCGGCAGTCGGGGCAGCCGCCGAGGTGGCCGACGAGGGTCTCGGACTGGCGCGGGGACGCCTCGCCGCGGATGTGCGCGGGCATCCGGTCCCAGTGGGTCTCGCACGCCGGGTCCTCGGGCGTACCGGGGTGGGCGCGCAGGAACGCCTGCCGCATGCCCTCGCGCGCCCGGTGCAGGAGCACGGCCGTGGCCCCGCTCCCGGCGCCGATGCCGCGCCCGACCGCATCGAGGGGCTGGCCCTCGGCCTCCGCGAGCCACAGCGCCTTCACCCACCGCTCGGGCAGCTGCCCGAGCACGCGTGTGAGCAGGTCGACGGAGGAGACGCGGGCCGCCGGGTCGCCGCCGCCGTCGGGGACGGTGGTGACGTCGACGGTCTCGGCCGCGCCGGTGTTCTGCGGATCGCGCGGGGTCTCGCGGGCGGCGGCCCGGCCCGCGGAGGACGCGAGGTGCCGCACGGTCGTCATCAGATACGCCGGTACGTTCTCGATCTCGTGCCCCGCGGCGAGGCGCCGCCAGACCCGGAAGTGGGCCTCGGCGACCAGGTCGTCGGCGATCCAGGCGTCGCCGGTCAGGGACCGGGCGTAGGCGACGAGCCGGGGGTGTTCGGACTCGTAGACGCGCGCGTACGCGGCGGTCGCGGCACCGGACGCCTGGGCGGGGACACCGGCCGTGACGTCCGCGGGAACCTCGGGCGGGACGTCTGCGGGGACGTCTGACATGGCAGGACACACTCCTGTCCCACTGCGGGGATGGGGACGAGTTCGGAAGCCTAGGCCAGAAATGTCCGACTTATCAGAGGGGAGTGGTACAGGTCACAGAGATCTCTCCGTGCACTTCCGTAATGCGGGCACCCGCTGAGGGGTCGAAAGGGCAAGGAAGCAGTAGAAGTGGAGATCGACCATGGCCGTCACGCTCGAACAGTCCGCCCGCGCCCGTCTGATCACTCCCGAGGGCCGTGAGCGGCCGATTCCCGTGGCGCTGCGCTATGCCGCGTCCGACCCGCTCGCGGTGCAGGTCACCTTCCCGCCCGAGGTGTCCCTCGACGGCGCCGAGGTCACCTGGGTCTTCGCCCGCGGCCTGCTGGAGGAGGGGCTCGACGCCCCGGCCGGCACGGGTGACGTGCACATCTGGCCGTGCGGGCGCGAGCGGACCGTCCTGGAGTTCCACGCGCCGCACGGCCTGGCCCTGGTGCAGTTCGACCGGGCCGCGCTGCGCCGGTTCCTGATGCGCTCGTACGCCGTCGTCGGCTCGGGCCGCGAGGAGGAGGGCCGGGATCTGGACCAGGGGCTCACCAGGCTGCTCGGCGGGGTGTGAACGGCGCGAACGCGGTGGGTCGGATCATCGCCGGATAGGTTAGGCTGCCCTAACTCGATCAAGTCTGGTCGGGTGTCTCGAAGGAGGGGACCAGGGTGGGCCACGGCTGGGAAGGCGTCGTCCTCAAGCTGCTGCGCGGCAAGGACTTCCGTTTCACGGTGACCGGCGCCGACGAGGTGACCGAGCACTACCGCCGCCTTCACCTCACCGACGGCGGCATGCTCGCGGCGACCGGCGTGCACCCCACGATGTGGGTGCGGCTGTGGTTCGACAACGCGGGCAAACCGCACCAGCGCGCCTACACGCTGGTCGACCCCGACGCGCGGGCCGGCACGTTCAGCCTGGAGTTCGCGCTGCACGACGGCCCCGCCAGCGAATGGGCCCGCAAGGCGGAGGCGGGCGACACCATCGACGCGACCGTCCAGGGCACCGGCTTCGAGGTGCCGACCCCGACGCCGTCCCGGCTGCTCGTGGTCGGCGACGCGGCCGCGCTGCCCGCGATCAACTCGCTCCTCGGCGCGATGCCGGACACCCCCGCGACGATCTGGTTCGAGACCCAGCACGCCGACGACCGCGACCTGGACCTGCGCGTGGACCCCGAACGCCACGACGTCCACTGGGTCGAGCGCGGCACCGGCGTCGACCGCGCGGCCAGAGCCGGGCTCGCGGCCGCCGTCGAGGAGGAGCCCGACGCGTACGTGTGGATCACCTGCGACACGACGACGACCCGGTCCCTGTCCGCGTACGCCCGCAAGGAACTGGCCGTGCCGCGCCACCGCCTGCACGCGCTCGGCTACTGGCGTCCCGGCCCGGCCTGACGCCGCCTCAGCCGTAGAGCCCGGGGCGCGCCGCCAGGTCCACCGCGACCCGCGCGCCGTCGGCGAGGGCCCGCACCCCGGCCTCGGCGACGGCCGCCGCCGCGTACCCGTCCCACGCGCTCGGGCTCGACACCCGCCCCTCGCGGACACCGGCCACCCACTCGCGCACCTCGCGGTCGTAGGCGTCGGCGAAGCGCACCACGTAGTCCTGCGTGAGGTCCTGCTGGGCGCGGCCCGCCGAGCGCACCACCATGGCGGGCTCATCGCCGATGCGGGCGCTGCCCCGTTCGCCGACCGCCTCGCACGTGACCTCGTAACCGAACCCGCAGTTGACGAAGACCTCCACGTCCACGAGGGAGCCGCCCTCGGTCTCGAAGAGCACCAGTTGCGGGTCCTGGAGCCCGGCCGGGGCACCCGCCGAAGGCCGCGGCCGGAGCACGGTCACCGCGGTGACCTCCTGGCCGAGCAGCCAGCGCGCCGCGTCGATCTCGTGCGACACCGAGCTGCTGATCAGCATCGCGGAGGTGAAGTGCGGGGGCGAGGACACATTGCGGTGGCGGCAGCGCAGCATCAGCGGCCGGCCGATGCTTCCGCTGTCGAGCAGCGCCTTGAGCCTGCGGTACTCGGCGTCGTACCGGCGCATGAACCCCACCTGGATCAGCCGCCGACCGCCGCGCGCCTCCGCCTCGACCACGCGCAGCGCGGCCCGGGCGTCGGCGGCGAGCGGCTTCTCGCACAGCACGGGCAGGCCGCGCGCGAGGGCCGCGAGCAGCGCCTCCTCGTGCGCGTGGTCGGGGGAGGCCACCAGGACGGCCCGCACCCCTGGCTCGGCGAGGGCCGCGAGCGCGTCGGCGTGCACGCGCACGCCCTCGATCCCGGCGGCCGCCGCCTCGCCGCGCGCCCGGTCCGGGTCCGCGACGGCCACCACGCGGGCCCCGGCCACGGACCGCGCGAGGCGCCGCACATGGTCGGCGCCCATGTGACCGGCGCCGAGGACGGCCACCCCCAACGGTTCGCTCACGGCAGCAACTCCCCTCCCAGTGCTCTGCGTCGGGCCACCGTAGCCGCCCGGCGCCGCACGATCACCACGCACCCGGCGATCAGCGCGGTCGACCCGACGCCGACCAGGACGAGGGCGGGCCAGTCGGAGCCGTCGTCGGTGGCCGTGGGCGGCACGATCGCGGCCGCCGCGGTCTGCCGCGTCCGGTCCGGGGCCTTGCGGGGCTTGGCGGGAACCAGCGAGCCCACGGGCTGCGTCCGGCCGGCCGCGGCGAAGCCCCAGTCCAGCAGCGACCTGGCCTCCTCGTACACTGCGTGGCCGCCTCGCCGCGGGTTCATCACCGTCACCAGGACCGTGCGCGCGCCCCGGTGCGCGGCGGCGATCAGCGTGTTCCCGGCGCCGCTGGTGTAGCCGTTCTTGACGCCGATCAGGCCGGGGTAGCGGGCCACGCCGTCGGCGCCGGTCAGGAGCCGGTTGGTGTTCCGGATGGGGTAGGACCAGTTTCCGCCGGGGAAGCGGGCGACGGTCGTCGAGCAGTAGCGGGCGAACTGCGGATCGGCGAGCCCGGCCCGCCCGAACACCGCCAGGTCGTACGCGGACGACACCTGCCCCGGTGCGTCGTAGCCGTCGGGCGAGACCACGTGCGTGTCGCGGGCGCCGAGCGCGCGGGCCTTGGCGCGCATCTGCCGGACGGTCTCGTCCCAGCCGCCGTTCATCCCGGCGAGCACGTGCACGGCGTCGTTGCCGGAGCTGAGGAACACCCCTCGCCACAGGTCGGAGACCCGGTAGCTGCGGCCCGCCGCGACCCCCACCAGGCTGCTGCCGCTGCCGACGCGGGACAGCTCGCGGCCGGTGACGGTGTGTCGGGTGTCGGGGTGCAGCCGCGGCAGCGCCGTCAGGGCGAACAGGGACTTGAGGGTGGAGGCGGGCGGCAGCCGGCGGTGCGCGTCGTGCGCGGCGAGCACATCGCCCGTCCGGGCGTCGGACACCACCCAGGACAGGGCGCTGAGTCCGCGGGGCAGGGGCGGTGTGCGAGGTCCCGGACGCACCTGCGTTCCGGGCCGGTCGAGCAGGGACGAGGAGTACGCGGGCGGTGGCTTCGGGGGCGTGGGTTCGGCGCCGACGGCCGGTCCCGCGAGGCAGACCAGGGCCCCGGTGGCGAGGGCTGTGGCGCGCACCGCGGTGGCGCGCCCGACCGGGCGTGAAAGGTACCTGATGACCATTCAGCCACCGTAGGAGCGGGCTCCCAACTGCGCAGATCGGCTTGGCCCGGGTGGATGTACGCCGCCGTCGGGCCGCTCCGTCCGCGCGGTGCGCACGGCCCGAGCGAGCACGGCGAGAGCGATGACCGCGCGCACCGCGGCGCTCACCGGATCCCCCGTCAGGGACCCACCGTCCGCCGGGCGTACGGGAAAGGCCGCCCACACGTACGCCAGGAGCGCGCCGCCCGCGAGGGCGCACCCGTGCCGTGCCGCGCTCCCCAGCCGGGCCGCCGCGACCGGCGCACGACCGCGAGCGCTCCGGCGACGGCCACGAGGAACCACAGGAACACGCGGGTCCACTCGGACCGTTCGGCGGTGAGGAGCACGGACGGGTGGCTTCGGAGGCGTAGCCGCGGCGCGAGGCGACCACGCCGTACCCGATCTCGATCGCGCCCTCGGCGGGCGGCCGGAACAGCCCGATCGAGCCGATCGCGAGGCCGCTGTCGCGCTCGGCCACGAGCCGATGCCCGCAAGGGCTCAGGCCCTGGGGGCGCTCGGTGAGGAAACCGGCGATGACGCGGTCGCCCCCGGCGGGGGAGTCCGGCGCCCAGTCGGCGCGGCGGGGCCCGCCGAGGGCGGCGGCCAGTTCGTCGGGCATCCACGGACGCAGCACGAGCCGGTCCGTGGTCAGGTCACCGGCGGCGCGCCGGATTCCGTGCTCCGCACGGTGACTGTCCCGCCCCGTGCGTCTGCTTGCGGAGCCCGAAGGGGCGCCCCCTCGGTCGCGGCGGGCGCCGCCTCCGGCATCGCGGGTTCGCGCAGCGGCCGCAGCAGGAGCCAGCCCACGGCGGGCAGGGCGATCAGCGGGGCGAGGGCGACCTGGAGGGACGTCCGGTCGGCGAGGGTGCCGATGAGGGGGCTGGCGAGGCCGCCGACGCTGACGGTCAGGCCGAGCGTGACACCGCTCGCGGTGCCCATGTGCCGGGGCAGATAGTCCTGGCCGAGCGTGATGTGCAGCGAGAACGGCACGTACAGGCACGCCGAGGTGAGCGCCACGAAGAGGTACAGCGCGGGGCCGGGGACGAGGACGACCCCGGCGACCGCTAGGACACTCAGGGCGTACGACCACCGCACCACCGGCACACGGCGGTAGCGGGTCGCGAGACGCCCCCCGGCCACCGTGCCCACCGCCCCGCCGACGTAGAGCACGAACAGGGCCGCCGTACCCGCGAACTCTGCGCCGAAGGCGCGCTCGCGCACGTACAGGGCGATGAACGCGCTCAGCCCGACGAACACCACCGAGCGGCACACCACGGCACCGGAGAGGCGCAGGAACGACGGCCAGTCGTCGCTGCCGTCGGCGTTCCCGCCGCGCCCCTTCACGGTCGGTGCCCCCGGCGCCCGCAGGGCCCGCAGCGCGGCCACGCACAGCGCGGCGCCCGCGACGGCGGGCACGACGAGCAGCGGGGACGCGCCCAGGCCACCGGTGGCGACGACGGCGGCGACCAGCAACGGGGCCGTGGCGAAGCCGACGTTGCCGCCCAGGGAGAACCACCCCATCGCGGTGTGGCTGCCCCGGCTCGCGAGACGCGCCACCCGGGCGGCCTCCGGGTGGTACGCGGCCACGCCGATCCCGGAGACGGCGACGACCGCCAGGGTGAGGGCGTACGAGCCGCCGACGCCGCTCAGCGCGACACCGGTGCCGCCCACCAGGGTGCTCACCGGCAGGAGCCACGGCATCGCCCACTTGTCGGTGAGCGCCCCGAACAGCGGCTGTACCACCGACGACAGGAGCGAGGCGGCGAGGACGATGCCGGAGGCGGCGGCGTAGGAGTAGGCGCGCTCGGCCACGAAGTACGGCACGAGCGCGGCGACCGACCCTTGGTAGACGTCCACGCAGGCGTGGCCGAGGGACATGAGAGTGAGGGGTCTGTTGCGGGCGGGGCGTCGTCGCGGTGCGGGGCCGGGGCGGGGGTGCGAGCGGGACGGAATCGTGGTCTTGTCTGTGGGCACGTTCCGATCGTCGCGAGGACACCCGGTGTCGGGCTTCCGATAAAGTGCCAGCCTGTATCGATTAACCGCCAGGGGCGGCGTCGACGGCTTGCCGGGCGTCGACGGCCCGCCAGAGGTCGTGTGCCGGGCCGCGCAGGTCCGTGCCCGTGCGCGTCGGTGGCCCCTCAGGGGACCGCCCGACCGGTCTGCGCGGACCGCCCCGCGTCCCGGAGGTGACAGCGCCGGTGCCGGAAGCCGTCCGTCACACCCCCAAGGCCCCCACCCACGTCCGGACCCTGGCCGCCGGGCAGCGCATCGACGCCCACCGGCACGACGACCACCAGATCGTCCTGCCGGGCAACGGAGTCGTCGCCGTCACCACCGAGGCCGGTACCTGGTTCGCGCCCCGGACCCGCGCCATCTGGGTGCCCGCGGGCACCGTCCACGCCCACCGCGCCCACGGCCGTCTGAACGCCCACTTCGTCGGCTTCCCCGCGGACGAGAACCCGCTCGGCCTGGACGCGCCGACCGTCCTGTCCGTGAGCCCGCTGCTGCGTGAGCTGATCGTCGAGTACACCCGGGACCCCGCCGACACCGGCCCCGAACGCCGCCGCCTGCGCGCGGTCCTGCTCGACCAGCTGTGCGCGTCGCCGCAGGCGCCGATGCAGTTGCCCACCCCGTCCGACCCGCGCCTCGCGGCGGTGTGCGCCCTCGTCCACGACCACCCCGACGACCCCCGCACGCTGGCCGCGCTCGGCGCCGCGACCGGCGTCGGCGAGCGCACCCTCAGCCGCCTCTTCCGCGCCGAACTGGGCATGACCTTCCCGCAGTGGCGCACCCAGTCGCGGCTCTACCACGCCCTGCGGATGCTCGCGGACGACACTCCCGTCACCACCGTGGCGCGGCGCTGCGGCTGGTCGTCGCCGAGCGCGTTCATCGACGTCTTCCGCAGGTCCTTCGGGTACACGCCGGGGACGCACGGCCGCCGCCCCTGACCACGGCCCCGGCCGGGAGGGCGCCGCGGGTGCTCAGGATGCCGTCATGGCTGCTCCGGACCCCTCGACCCGTACCTTCGCGCGGGACCCGGAGCTCGGCTTCCCGCCGCCCGGCGAGGTGCTGCACCGGCTGCGCACCCAGCGGGGCATGTCGCTGCGTCAGGTCGCCGCGGAGTGCGGCCTCTCCGTGTCCTTCCTCGCGTCCCTGGAGCGCGGCGAGACCGACATCGCCCTGGAACGGCTCGGCCGGCTCGCGAAGGTCTTCGGCCACGACGTCGGCTCGTTCCTCGGGTTCTCCCGCGGCCGGGCCGCCCCCTCGGTCTTCCCCCGGGAGGAACAGGAGACGCTGGACCGGGCGCCCGGTGTCGTCTACCGCGTGCTGCGCTCGCCGGACCTCGGATACCGGGTCGTCACCGGCGGCTTCGGCCGCCGCCGCGCCCGCCAGGGCGCCAACTGCCCCACGGGCACCCGTCCGTGGGGCTTCTCGCGGCCCAGGGCCAGACGGCCGTCCTCGGGCGGGCGAGCGTCGTGGACCGCATCGTGACGCAGGAGGCCCACCGTCGCCGCGGGCTCGGTGGCTTCGTGATGCGCACGCTCGCCGACGAGGCCCTGGCGCGCGGGGCGAGGGTGGGCGTCCTGGGCGCGACCGACGACGGGCGCGCGCTGTACGAGACGCTGGGCTGGCAGCTCAGCACGCCGCTGACGGAGTGCGTGTACCGGCCCTGAGCGGCACGGGGCCTCAGGCGGGAAGGTTCGCCTCGATCGCGGAGACGACCTCCGCGGCGTCGGGCTCCGTCTGCGGGGAGAAGCGGGCGACGACCTTGCCCGAGCTGTCGATGACGAACTTCTCGAAGTTCCAGCGCACGTCCCCGGTGTAGCCCTCCGCGTCCGCCGTCGGCACCAGACGCTCGTACAGCGCGTGCCGCGCGTCGCCGTTGACGTCGACCTTCTCCGTCATGGGGAAGGTCACGCCGTACGTCGCCGAGCAGAACTCGGCGATCTCCTCGGACGTACCGGGCTCCTGGCCCATGAACTGGTTGCAGGGCACGCCGAGGACGGTGAAGCCGCGCGCGGCGTACGTCTCGTGGAGGCGCTCGAGGCCCGCGTACTGCGGGGTCAGCCCGCACTTGGAGGCGACG
Source organism: Streptomyces flavofungini (assembly GCF_030388665.1). Classification (NCBI taxonomy): domain Bacteria; kingdom Bacillati; phylum Actinomycetota; class Actinomycetes; order Kitasatosporales; family Streptomycetaceae; genus Streptomyces; species Streptomyces flavofungini. Next base: position 8,619,350 of record NZ_CP128846.1, read on the forward strand.
TTGACGATGAGGACGGCCTTGCCCAGGTACTGGGACAGGTTCGCCGGGCCGCCCTGGAGGGTCTCGATCTCTACTGCGTCGTAAACAGACATGAGGCGGAGCCTACGCGTCGGCGGCGCGGCCGGACGCGGCGGCACCGGGCGGCGCCCCGGCGGGGTCCTCGGGCTCGTCACGGTGCAGCTTCCCGTACGCGACCAGCTCGACGGTCAGGGCCACGGCCACCGCCTGCACGGCCATCAGGGCGATCAGGACGAAGAGCTGCACGGCACCCGCCTGCACCGGCGACGCGCCGCCGAGCAGCATGCCGACGAACGCCCCGGGCAGCGTGACGAGGCCGACGGTGCGGGTCTGGTCCAGGCCCGGCAGGAGGGCGTCGGACGCGGCGGGGCGGATCACTTCGAGGCGGGCGTCGCGCTCCGGCAGGCCGATGGCGAGGCCCGCCTCGAACTCGCCCGTCCGGGTGCGCAGTTCGTCCAGACCGCGGCGGCCACCGAGGACCGTCGCCGTGAGCGCGCCGCCGATGAGGATGCCGGTCACGGGGATCATCGCGATGCCGCGGACGGGGACGAGGCCCGCGAGGGCGAGGGCGGCGACGACCGGTACGACGGGCGCGGCGATGGGCACGGCCGCCCACCACCAGGTGCCGTTCGACGTGATGCGCCGTCCGGCCGTGCGGGCGGCCACGGCGAACATCAGCAGCAGGAAGGCGAACAGCGCCGCCGTGTGGTGCACCACCCAGCCGATCACGAGCGACACCGCGGCGAGTTGGGCCGTCGCCCGTACCCCGGCCACGGCGATCTCCCGCGCACGCCCCCGCGAGCCGTCCGGCGAGAGCCGGGACACGGCGGTCACCGTCGCCGCGGCGAGCAGTAGCACGACCAGCACGACGGCGAGCGTGACGTTGACGGGCAGCAGGCTCTGAGCAGCGATTTCGCGCACGTCCTCACCCTAGGCGCGGGGGGCCTTAGGCTCCTCGTACCGGCGCGTTCCGGGCCCCTGGGGCCGCTGCGCCGGACGGGAGTGACGCAGGCGAGAGAAGGGCGAGAGTCATGGCGCAGCAAGTGCGGGGCGTGGTCGCACGCGCGAAGGGCGAGCCGGTACGGATCGAGACGGTCGTCGTGCCGGATCCGGGGCCGGGCGAGGCCGTGGTGAAGGTCCAGGCGTGCGGGGTCTGTCACACCGACCTGCACTACCGCGAAGGCGGCATCAACGACGAGTTCCCGTTCCTGCTCGGGCACGAGGCGGCGGGCGTGGTGGAGTCGGTGGGGGAGGGCGTCACCGAGGTCGCGCCCGGCGACTACGTGATCCTCAACTGGCGTGCCGTGTGCGGCCAGTGCCGCGCCTGCAAGCGCGGCCGCCCCCAGTACTGCTTCGACACGCACAACGCGAAGCAGAAGATGACCCTCACCGACGGCACCGAGCTGGCGCCCGCCCTCGGCATCGGCGCGTTCGCGGAGAAGACGCTGGTCGCCGCCGGGCAGTGCACGAAGGTCGACCCGGCCGCCTCCCCGGCCGCGGCGGGCCTGCTCGGCTGCGGCGTGATGGCCGGGCTCGGCGCCGCCATCAACACCGGCGGGGTGGGGCGCGGCGACTCGGTGGCGGTCATCGGCTGTGGCGGCGTCGGCAACGCCGCCGTCGTCGGCGCCCGCCTCGCCGGGGCCGCGAAGATCATCGCCGTGGACATCGACGACCGGAAGCTCCAGACCGCGCGCGGCCTCGGCGCCACCGACACCGTCAACTCCCGCGACAGCGACCCCATCGAGGCCGTCCGCGAGCTGACCGGCGGCTTCGGCGCCGACGTCGTCATCGAGGCGGTCGGCCGCCCCGAGACGTACGAGCAGGCCTTCTACGCCCGCGACCTCGCGGGCACGGTCGTCCTCGTCGGCGTGCCCACGCCGGAGATGCGCATCGACCTGCCGCTGCTCGACGTCTTCGGGCGCGGCGGCGCGCTCAAGTCGAGCTGGTACGGGGACTGCCTGCCCTCGCGCGACTTCCCGATGCTCATCGACCTGTACCGCCAGGGGCGGCTCGACCTGGACGCGTTCGTCACCGAGACGATCGCGCTCGACGAGGTCGAGAAGGCCTTCGAGCGGATGCACCACGGGGACGTCCTGCGCTCGGTGGTGGTCTTCTGATGGCCGCCTCCGAAGGCTCCGCGGCGCCGGGCGGCGCGCGCGTCGACCACCTCGTCACCTCCGGCACGTTCTCCCTCGACGGCGGCACCTGGGACGTCGACAACAACGTCTGGATCGTGGGCGACGACCACGAGGCCGTCGTCATCGACGCCGCCCACGACGCGGAGGCCATCGCGGCCGCCGTGGGCGAGCGGCGCCTGGTCGCGATCGTGTGCACGCACGCCCACGACGACCACGTCGACGCGGCGCCCGCGCTCGCCGACCGCACCGGCGCGCCGGTCCTGCTGCACCCGGCCGACCTGGAGCTGTGGAAGCTCACCCACCCCGACCGGGCGCCGGACGGCGAACTGGCCGACGGGCAGGAGCTGACGGTGGCCGGGACGGTCCTTCGGGTCCTGCACACCCCGGGCCACTGCCGGGGCGCGGTGAGCCTGTACGCCCCCGCGCTCGGCACGGTCTTCACCGGGGACACGCTCTTCGCGGGCGGCCCCGGCGCGACGGGCCGGTCCTTCAGCGACTTCCCGACGATCGTGGAATCCATCCGCGAACGGCTTCTGACGCTGCCTCCGGAGACAGTGGTGCGCACCGGGCACGGCGACAGTACGACGGTCGGGGCGGAGGCGCCCCACTTGGAGGAGTGGATCGCGCGCGGCCACTGACCCGCCACGGGCCTCCGGCGGGCCGGACCGTCCGGTTCCGGCCCGCCCACCACGGCGCACGGGCCACCCCTGAGCAGGGCTCGGGGGTGGCCTTCGTCGTACGCGCAGCGCATCCGCGTCGCACGCGCCTCGCATCCGGACGCGTCGACGACACCCCCGTACGCCTGCTGGCAGCGCGACACGATCTCCGATAAGTTAGGCAAGGCTTACCTAATGGAGGTTGAGGATGGGTGTCCGACACGTCAGCACGACCATGCCCAACGCGGCGGCGCGCGCCCGCTCCGTGCTCGCCACCGCCTGGTCCTGCGCGGTGACCACGGAGATCGGCAGAGACGACCTGGTCGGCGCCCACACCGTCAGCGAGCGGGGCACGGTGCTGCTGCATCCGCCGCAGGACAGCGCCCTAGCCGCCGCCCTGATCTGCGCCCCGCGCGGCGAGCCGTCCACGCTCGTGGAGTTCGCGGACGTCTCGCCGGTGCCGGTCAGGGACCGGGTGCGCTCCCGGCTCTGGCTCTCGGGAACCCTCACGGCGACCCGCGACCACCTCGTCTTCGAGCCCGCCTGCGCGGTGCTGCACGACGCGAACGGCCGCACCGGCGTCGACCTCGAGGAGTACGCGCTCGCCGAAGCCGACCCGCTCGCGCACGCCGAGGCCCGGCTCCTCACGCACCTGGCCGACTCCCACCCCGAGGCCGTCGAACAGCTCACCCGGCTCGTCGCCGCCGACAGCCTCGCCGGAGTCGTCGACGTCAAACCCCTCGCCATCGACCGCCACGGCCTGACCCTGCGTCTGGAACGCGTCAGCAGTCAGGCCGACGTACGGCTGCCGTTCCACGAGCCGGTCGACGACCTCGGCCAGGTCACCGAGCGCATGCACGCCCTGCTCACCAAGGCCCGGCTGCTCCGTCGGCCCGTGCTGCGCCCGGCGCCGCCCGAGTCCTGAGGCCGCCTCGGGCCGGCGGGCGTGCGCGCTCGTACACGTGAGCGGCCCCCGGTGTCGGGCGCGCGCGACGTGTGGGGATGATGGGCCACATGAGTCCCGCCACCGCAGCATTCGAACCCGTCGAGCCTGTCGAGCCCGTTCAGGCCTTGATCATCATCGATACCCAGTCGGGCTTCGTCACCGGTGACGAAGCCGTGCCCGGCGCGCGCCACCTGCTGTCGCGCGTCGAGCAGCTCCTCGCCAAGGCGCGGGCCGCCGGCGCGCTCGTCATCCAGTTGCAGAACGACGGGCCGGACGGCACCCTCGACGAACCGAACACACCCACCTGGGAGTTGCACTTCCCGGTGGACACCGAACGCGGTGAACTGCTCTTCCGCAAGACCGTCGACGACGGCTTCGAGGAGACCGAACTGGAGGACGTGCTGCGTGAAGAGGGCGTCACCGCCCTCACCGTCTGCGGTGTCATGTCGGAGATGTGCCTGAGCGCCACCGCGCGCACCGCCCTGGACCTGGAGTTCCGCGTCGTCATCGCCCATGACGCGCACGGGACGTACGACATTCCGGCGGCGCCCGGCATCAGCGACGCCATCCCGGCGGCGACGGTGTCGCGGGTCGCGGAGTGGGCGCTCGGTGACGAGGTCGAGATCGTGCCGAGCGTGGACGACGTGAGCTTCGTCGCGCCGTAGCCGAGGGGCGCGTGGCCCGAGGCCGCGTGCCGTGCTCGTGTGACCGGCGGCCGCGAGGCCGCCGGATCGCCTCACCCGTGGTCCGGCGCCGGGCTCCGGCCCGGGCGCCGGACCACGGGAGTGCTCGGCCGCGAGGGGGCGGCGGCTGTCAGCTCTCCCCGCGCCCGCCCCGCTCCTCTGTCCGGGTCGCGAGCACGCTCGCCACCTCGTACAAGTAGCCGTTGACGGGGGTCGGCGTCCCCGTGCGTCCGCCCAGGCGCACCACCGAGCCGTTCCACGCGTCCAGTTCGGACGGGCGGCCGGAGCGGATGTCGCGGTGGAGCGACGACGTGCCCTCGGCGGGCTGCTGGTCGACGAAGTCCAGGGTGCGCGTCACGATGTCGTCAGGGAGGCGGACGTCCAGGGCCCGTGCGACCCGCTCGATCTCCGTCATCCCCTCGACCAGGAGGCGCCGGGTGCCCGGGCGTGAGCGCAGCACGCCGAACGGGGCGTCCGTCACGGTGCCGAGGCCGCCGCAGGGCGCCACGAAAAGGAACTTGGCCCACAGTTCGGCCCAGATGTCGTCGGGCACGGTGACGTGCACACCGGCTCCGGCGAGCGCCGCGCGCAGCCGTTCGACGCGCGGCGTGGCGCGGTTGTCCCACTCCGCGAAGGCCAGGGCGCCGGGGCCGCCGATGTGCCGCACCCGTCCTGGTCCGTCCAGCTGGGCCAGGATCTTCGCGGTGCCGGGCAGCACCGCGTCGCGGCCGACCTCCTCGGCCACCTGCTCCGGCGCCTCGACGCCGTTCTGCAGGGTCACCACCGCCGTGTCCGGGCCGACCAGAGGCTTCAACGCGGTGATGGCGGGCGGCAGTTGCCAGGTCTTGACGCACAGCAGGACGACGTCGACCTCGCCCAAGTCACGCGTGTCGTCGCTCGCGCGCGCCGGTGCGACGGTGAAGCCGCCCGCCGGGCTGTCCACGGTCAGGCCCTCGCGGCGCAGCGCCTCCAGATGGGCGCCGCGCGCGACGAACCGGACGTCGTGCCCGGCCTGGGCCAGCCGCCCGCCGAAGTAGCCGCCCACGCCGCCGGTGCCGACCACCGCGACCTTCAGCGCCCCGCCCGCGTCCCGCACCGTCTCCGCCATGAAGAACCTCCCCGTGTGCCGAGGCCGGGCCACCGTGCGGCACCCGGCAGAGCCGCACGCTCGGCGACCCGGCCGCCCACTCTAGCGAGTTACCTGCTCGTGGGGTAACGCTGCTAGCGTGCGGTCATGACCCAGGCGCGCGCCGCCCTCTCGGCGGCAGACAGCGAACCGCCCGCCACCGAGCGGGAGTTCCACTGGCGCGGCGGCCGGACGTCGCTGGACCTCACCGCGACGGTGGACAGTCGTGGGCAGGGAGCAGTCGAGTGGCTGCGGGATCCGGCGGACCTGTCCCGCTGGTTCCGCGAGGCAGGCTTGACGGAGCATCACATCCCGGTGTCCCGGGTCGAGTTGGCGCAGGCACGCGCGCTGCGTGAGGCCGTACGCCGGATCGCGGCGGCGGCACGGGAGGCCACCGCACCCGAGGCGAGGGACCTGGACCTGCTCAACCAGTGGACGGCACGACCGCTCCCCGGCACGGGCCTCACCCTCGACGAGGGCGGCGCCCCCCGGCCGCTGCCGCCCGCACTGGACGCCCGCGGGCTGCTCGGCCTGCTGGCCCGCGACGCGGCCGACCTGCTCGGCGGCCCGCTGGCCGGGCGGATCCGCGAGTGTGCCGCGCCCGCCTGCACCCTGCTGTTCGTCGACGAGAGCCGGGCGGGGGTGCGGCGCTGGTGCTCGATGGACGCCTGCGGGGCACGGGCGAAGATGGCGGAGTACCGGGCCCGCAAACGCGGGGGGACGACGACGGGCTCACGCGGTGGCGCGACGACACGCTCGCGCGGCGGCAGCCGGCCCGACTGACGGGAGAGCCGCGCTGACGGTGCGGCCGGCCTGCTCGGAACGAGGGCGCTGAGCGGCGCGGCCGGCCGGGGCGGGACAGGGCGTCGGCGGAGCGGGCTGGCGCGGAAGGCGCTGGGCGGGGACGTCGGCGGAGCGGGCGGTACGGGGCGGAAGGCGTCAGGGCAGGACGGAGGCGTCAGAGAGGGAAGGGACGTCAGAGAGGGAGAGGGCCTCAGAGAGGGGCGGAGGTGTCAGAGAGGGGCCCCGCCGAACCCGATCTCGTTCCCGTCGGGATCGCGGTACGGCGCCTTGCGCACCCCGTTGCCGTACGTATCCCGGCGCACGGGCTCGATTCCCCGCGCGGCCGTCCCCGCCGCCCGGTCGTCGAAGTCGTCGACGAAGACCGTGTGCGGGGCGTGTCCCGCGCGCTCCGGCCGCACCTCGACGGCGATCGACTGGTGCTCCGCGAGCTCCCGCACCACCTCGGCGTCGCTCGCGACCCACTCGGCGGGCCGCCGAGCAGCCGCTCGTACCAGGCGAGCGCCGCCGCGAAGTCGCCGACAGGGATTCCTGCGAAGAGGTCGAGGGGCATGCGGCCATGCCAGGAGCCCCGGGGCACGCCGAGGCGCGCCCCACCCGGACCGGGGGCGCGCCGCCCCGCCTCACAACGGCAACGCGCACACCGCCATCGGCGACCCGAACGGCTTACCCACCAGGGCGAGTTCACCGGTGCGCCCGTCCACCCGGAAGACGCTCACCGAGTCCGACCGCTGGTTCGCGGCGAACAGCAGCCGTCCCGACGGCGCGAGGGCGATGTGCCGGGGGAAGTCCCCGCCCACGGGCACCGTGTCGAGCAGCCGCAGGCGTGCCCCGTCCTGCTCGACGGCGTACCGGGTGAGGCTGTTGTCACCGCGGTTGGCGAGGAAGGCGAAGCCGCCGTCGGCGGTCACGACGGGCTGCGCCGGGTAGCTCGTGACGCCCGGCCTCGTTCCCGTGGGCTGCGGCTCGCCCGGCGAGAGCCGCCCGGTCGCGGAGTCGTAGCCGCACACCACCACGGTGTTGTCGAGTTCGCAGGCCACGTACGCGAACCGCCCCGACGGATGGAAGGCGAGGTGCCGCGGCCCCGCGCCCGGCCGCACCGTCGCGTACGAGACGCGGCTCAGCTTCCCGGCCTTCGTGCCGAGACGGTAGGTGTACACCGTGTCGGTGCCCAGATCGACGGCGAGGACGTACCGGCCGTCCGGGGCGGTGACGATCTGGTGCGCGTGCGGGCCCTGCTGTCCCGGCCCCGGAGGCGGTGTGGAGTGCGTGAGGAGATCGGTGCGCTCGCCGAGCGCGCCGGACGCCTCCACGGGGTGCACGGCCACGCTGCCGGACGTGTAGTTGGCGCTGAGCAGCCAGCGGCCACTGGGGTGCACGGAGACGTGGCAGGGTCCCGCGCCACCGGTGCCGCGCGTGCCGAGGACGCGGTGGTCGCCGCCGGGAGAGAGGGCGATCGCGGTCACCCCGCCCTGCGCGCGCTCGTTGACGGCGTACAGCGTCCGCCCCGACGGATGGGCCGCCAGATACGACGGGTCCGGTACGCCGCCGAGTGTGCCGACGCCGGTGACCACGCCGGAATCCTCGTCGTACGTGGCGAGCCCGATGCCCTTGCCGCCGCCCGACTGCGCGGTGTACGTGCCGAGGAACAGGGGCCGTTGCCCGCGCCGGCCGGGCGCGGCCGAGGCCACGCCGGTCGTCACCGCCGCGGCCGCTGCCAGGCCCGTACCGAGGAACCGCCTTCTGTTCACGACTCCACGCGTGACTCCACTCATGACTGCACCTCTCATGACTCCGCCTCGCGGGTCAGTGGTGACGGATGGGGCGGACGTGGCAGACACAGTGGCCCCGAACCCCGCCAACAGGCAAGAGGCGCAACTTGAGTTGCATCATGTGCAACACCATTCTTCGTGTTCCTTCCGCCGTGCGGGGGAGGAGGGTGGGCCGTGCGAGCGATGCGCGGGAGGCGGCCGGGCGGCAGGGTCTCAGCCACAGGCCCCCGGTGCGGCCCGGTCGTCTCCCGCCGAGCCGCATCCCGGAGGACCCCGTGGCGCTCCCCGCCCGCACGGACACCGTGCCCGTCCCGTCGATCCCGCTCCGGCCCGCGCCCTGGTGGCGGCGCTGGCCCACCTGGGCTCCGGGCGCCACCGCGGCCTGGGGCGTCGCGTACGCCCTCGCGCAGACGCTGTGGGCCGCCACCGGGACCGTCGTACCGATGGCCGGGGACCGCCACACCCCGGCTGCCCTGCAACTCCTCCTGGCCGCGCTCGCCCTGCTCGCCGCCGCCGTCGCCCCGGCCACGGCCAGACCGCTCACCCGCCGGGCGGGCCGCGCCGCGGGCATCGCGCTCGCCGTGCTGATCCCGGCCCTCGGCTGGATGGTGGCGTTCGGCGGTCTGGCGTTCGGCGGTCTCGGCTGGGGGGCTGCTCGTCGCGGCCCGGTCGTACGCCGCACGCACCCGCCCCCGCTGCGCCTTCGCCCCGACCGTCGCAAAGCAGCCACTGCCGTAGGGGAGTTGACCACTCAAGGGTCCTTCGTCGCTACGGTGCGCGAATGAATCCTGCCCCCCGCGCCCGTGCGGGTGCAGACCGGAGGAGCCGCCGAGTGGAGCAGAGCCGTGTGACCCGGATCCGTACGACCCTGGCCGCGATGGGGGTGACGGCGGCCGTGGTGACGGCCGTCGCCGTGGCACCCGCCGCGTACGCGGCGCCGTCCCCCGCACCCACCGCCGTCACGGCCCCCGCCGCGCACACGAAGCCCGAGCCCTGCACCGGCGCGTTCGTCGACGACGCCCGCCTCGGCCCGAAGTGGCTGCCCAGGAAGTGGCAGAGACCCGTCGGGCCGCTCCTGAGGAAGTGGAAGCGCACGGGCAAGCTCACGCCGGCCGCCTTCCTCAAGAAGTACTGGGAGGGCCCGGCGGACTCCGGCGGCTGGAAGTACCCGCCCAACGACGGTTTCGAGACGGTCAACGGTCAGGTCGACAAGCACCGGGAGCGGCTGGAGGAGGGCGAGGTCCTCGACCGCTTCGGCTCCGAGTCCGGTTCGTTCCTCGCCCCCGCCGGGGACTCCTACGCCGAGCGCTCGCTGCCGCCGCAGAACCTCAACACCCGCGACGCCGCGTACGCCTGCGACTATCGCGTGTACGAGGTCGCCAAGCCGTTCTCCGTCTGGCAGGGCGGCATAGCCCCCTGGTTCGAGCAGCCCGGGGGCGGCGAGCAGATCAAGCTCGACCCCGCCTTCCTCGACCCCGGCGAGGGCCGGCGCCTGAACGTGAAGTGGCTCCTGGACCACGGCTACCTGCGGGCGGTCAGCCCTCGGGGGTGATGAGGCCGCGTGCGTAGGCCTTGACCAGGCGCTGCGGCACGAGATGCGTGACGCCGTCGACCGTCACGGGCGCCAGCTGCGGGGTGCTGGCCTTCCACTGGGCGCGGCGGTGTCGCGTGTTGCTGCGGGACATCTTCCGCTTGGGTACGGCCACGGGGTCCTCCGGGGGTGGTGCGTGCGGGTGGGAAGAGCTGGCCCGAGGCTACATGAAAATGGATCCCATTAACAAAAGTGGGCCCCGGTCGTGCCGGTCGCACGGCCGGGGCCCGCGCCGTCACCGCCCGTTGACCCTCACGTCACGTCAGGCTGCACGCTGTACGGCGACGAAAGGTGACGATCATGAGCTATACCGTCGGACAGGTCGCCGGATTCGCCGGGGTCACGGTCCGTACGCTGCACCACTACGACCGGACGGGCCTGCTCACGCCGAGCGAGCGCAGCGCCGGGGGCTATCGGCTCTACGGCGACGCCGACCTCGCCCGGCTCCAGCAGATCCTCTTCTACCGCGAACTCGGCTTCGCGCTCGACGAGATCGCCCAGATCCTGACGGACCCCCAGGCCAACGCGCTCGACCTGCTCCGGGCCAGGCGCCGGACCCTGCGCGAGCAGATCGACCGGCTCGAACGGCTCGTCGAGGTCGCCGACCGCGCCATGGAGGTCCAGCAGACCGGCGTCAGGCTGACCCCGCGCGAACGGTTCGACGTCTTCGGCGAGATCGCCTTCGACCTGAGCTACGCCACCGAGGCGGAGGTCAAATGGGCGGACAGCGCCGGGCACAAGGAGGCCATGGCACGGGCCGCCGCGCATTCCCAGGAGGACTGGGCCCGCCTCATGGCGGAGGCGGCGGCCTGGCGGGAGCGGCTGCTCGCCGCCTTCGACGCCCACGAGCCCCCCGACGGCCGACGGGCCATGGCCCTCGCCGACGAGCACCGGCTTCACATCAGCCGCTGGTTCACCGACTGCCCGCCCGCCATGCACCTGCGCATCGCCGATGACTTCGTCACCGACGCCCGGGCGTTCGCACTGGTCGTCCCGCCTTCGCAGCAGCGACCCGGGCTCGCCCGGTATCTGCGGGAGGCCGTCCGCGCCAACGCCGAGGCGAGCGCCGAAGGGCGTGCCGCCGACGATGTCGATGCCGGGGTCGACATCGAGGTGACTGCCGACGCCGAGAGCGGTGGCGACGAGGGCAAAGCTGAACCTGAGGGTGGGAGTCGTGGGGGTGTGCGGTGCGCGTGCTGATCGCCGCGGCCGGTTCCTACGGCGACGTCGCCCCCTACACCGGCCTGGGCGCCCGACTGCGTGCGGCGGGGCACGAGGTCTCGCTCGCCACGCACGAGAGCTTCGCGCCGCTGGTGCGCGGCGCGGGCCTCGGGTTCCGTCCGCTGCCCGCCGACGCGCATGCCTCCGGTGCGGCTGCCGGGCGCCGCGAGCTGATGCGGGCGGCCGGCGCCTTCGTGCGCGACCTCGGTGCCGGACTCGCGGACGCCTTCGACGACGGTGACGAACTGCTCGTCCTGTCCGCGACGACGGCCCCGCCGGGCTGGCAGCTCGCGGAGGCCTTCGACGTGCCGACGATCGACGCCTACCTCCAGCCCACCCATCCGACGGGGGAGTTCGCCCCGGTCGTGAGCGGCACGCGGTCCCTGGGGCGCTGGGGCAACCGCGCGCTGGGGCGCTTCTCCCTGCGCATGGTCGACCGCGTGTACGCCGACTCGGTGCGGGACCTGCGGTCCCGGCTCGGGCTCGCTGCCGCCACCCCCGCGGCCGTGCGCGCACGCCGGGAACGGGCGGGACTGCCGGTGCTGCACGGCTTCAGCCCGGCGGTCGTACCGCGTCCCGCCGACTGGCGCGCCGGGCTCGACGTCGTCGGCAACTGGTGGCCGCACCACGATCCGGACGGTCATCTGCCGACCCGGGTCGAGGACTTCCTGGCCGCCGGTCGGCCGCCGGTCTTCGTCGGCTTCGGCAGCATGGCGGCGGGCGAGGGCGAACGCCTCGCCGAACTCGCCGTGGCCGCGCTGCGGCGAGCCGGGCTCCGGGGAGTCCTGCAGTCCGGGCGGGCCGGCCTGGAGGCGTCCGGCGACGACGTCCTCACGGTCGGCGAGCTGCCCCACGCCCTGCTCTTCCCCCGCATGGCCGCGGTGGTGCACCACGCGGGCGCGGGCACCACCGCGGCGGGGCTGCGCGCCGGAGTCCCCGCCGTGCCCGTGCCCGTCACCGCCGACCAGCCCTTCTGGGCGGCGCGCCTGACCGCGCTGGGCGCCGCCCCCGCGGCCGTGCCGTTGCGCGCGCTCACGGCGGAGCGCCTGGCGGACGCGCTCACCCGCGCCGTCCACGAGCCGGCCTACGCCTGCGCCGCCCTGGCCGTCTCCCGGTCGATGGCGGCGGAGGACGGCGCTGGTCGGGTCCTTGGGGCCGTGGAGCGGCTCGGGCGGGGCTGAGCCGCCGGGACCCGCCGCCCTCCCGGCCCCGGACCGCCCCGCATCAGGGCTGCCCAGGGGCCGTCCGCCTCAGGGCCGCCCCGCCTCCAGCACCTCCTCGCCCGCCGGCACCGGACCCGGCGCGGTCCCCTTCCCGAAGGGGCTGCCGCCCAGTTCCTCGCGGTGATGCGGTGTCAGCCACCCGGAGAGGTCGGGGCCGAGCGGCACGATGCCGGTCGGGTTGATGCCCGTGTGCACTTCGTAGTAGTGCCGCTTGATGTGGTCGAAGTCGACCGTGTCGCCGAAGCCCGGAGTCTGGAAGAGGTCGCGGGCGTACGCCCAGAGGACTGGGTCCTCGGTCAGCTTCCAGCGGTTGCACTTGAAGTGGCCGTGGTAGACGGCGTCGAAGCGCACCAGCGTCGTGAACAGGCGGATGTCTGCCTCCGTGATGCTGTCGCCGACCAGGTAGCGGCGGTCGGCGAGGCGCCGCGACGTCTCCTCCAGGCGTCGGAAGACGTCCCGGCAGGCGTTCTCGTACTCGCCCTGGGAGGATGCGAAACCCGATCGGTACACGCCGTTGTTGACGTCGCGGTAGATGCCGTCCATCACGGTGTCGATCTCGTCGCGCAGCGCCCGCGGGTACAGATCGGGGGCTCCGGGGCGGTGCAGGGCCGTCCACTCGGTGGCGAGGTCCAGGGTCAGTTGCTGGTAGTCGTTCGTGACCAGCCTGCCGCTCGGGACGTCCACGATCGCCGGGACGCTCACGCCGCCCGGATATCCCGTCTCCCGCGCGTCGTACGCCTCGCTGAGATAGCGGATCCCGAGGACCGGGTCGCGGCCGCCCGGGTCCAGCGTGAAGCGCCAGCTGCGGTCGTCCTGGATCGGGTCGGTGACGGCGAGCGAGAGCGCGTCCTCCAGGCCGAGCAGCCTGCGGGAGATCAGCGCGCGGCTCGCCCAGGGGCAGGCGCGGCTCACCACCAGGCGATAGCGCCCGGCCTCCACCGGCCAGCCGTCGCCGCCGTCGGCCGTGATGCGGTCGGCGAAGTGGCTGCGGGAACGTTTGAACGGCTTCTTGCCGTACGTGGCGTTGCCGCCCGCCGCCTCGCTGCCCGCCGACTCCTGCTCCGACTCCTGCTCCGTGCCGCTCATCTCCTGCTCCGCGCCGCTCATCGCAGGCTCCCCTCGGGGCGAGGGGCGGCTGCGGGGGCGGGTGGTGACAGGTCGTAGATCCTGTTCAGGAGCGCGGCCTCGTTGCCCTGGAGGCCCGCGCGGCGCAGCGCCTCGTCGGCGTCCGCGATCGGCACGGCGAGCAGCGCCGCGGTCTGCGCCGTCACGGGTCCGGACAGGGCGGCGCGTGCGGTATGGAGGAGGCGCAAGCACGCCTGTGCCGCGGCCAGTTCGGGATGTGTCGTGCCGGTCATGTCGGTGAACTCCTTTACGCGCGGTCACCAGGGTCGAAGGTGCAACCCCCACTCTTGCGCACGGGTCTGACAATTGCTCTCCAACCACCACGTGCGCGCGTGCCCCGCGAGTCGCCCGGTCCCCTCGGACCCGGCCCCGGCCTCACCCCGCCCGGCGTACCAGCCGCAGCCGCAGCCCCTCCGGCATGAGTGTGAGCCGCTCGGCCACCCGCAGCCGGTAGTCCGCCGCCGGCACCAGGTCGTAGCGCCGCAGCAGCAGCCCGAGCACCAACGTCGCCTCGTGCAGGGCGAACTGACGGCCGATGCAGGCCCGCGCGCCCGTGCCGAACGGCTTGAAGACGTGCGGCGGCCTGGCGCGCACCGCGGCGGGCGTGAACCGGTCGGGGTCGAACGCCTCAGGGCGGTCGCCCCACGCCTCCTCGTCCCGGTGCAGCAGCATCGTCAGGACCAGCGCCCACGCGCCCCGGCGCATCGGATGCGCCCCGTCGAGCACCGTGTCGTGCAGCGCCTCCCGCGCGAACGCCGGGGCGGTCGGCCACAGCCGCAGCGACTCGTCGAGCACCCGGCGTACGTAACGGAGCTTGGCCACCTGCTCGTAGGCGGGCACCTGCGTCAGCCCCCACACCTGCTCGACCTCCTCCCGCGCGCGGGCGCACACCTCGGGATGGCCCGCCAGATAGTGCAGGGCGAACGACAGGGCGCCCGACGTCGTCTCGTGCCCCGCGACCAGGAAGGTGATGACCTGGCGCCGGATGTTCTCCGCCGAGAGGCGCTCACCGGTGTCGGGGTGGGCGACGTCGAGCATCCGGTCGAGCAGGTCGCCCGCGGCGCCCGAGGCGTCCGCCGCGCGGCGGACCGCCACGACCTCGTCGACGGTCCGGTTCAGATACGCCATGTCGGCGGCGTTGCGGCGTTCGGACCGGCGCAGGAGCAGCCGCGCGAGCGCGGGCGGCAGGACGTTGCGCCGCTGGGCGTGGGTGAGCGTGCCGACCATCGCGGTCACGAAGGGGTGCGGCCGGGGCCGCTCGAAGGAGCCGAAGTCGTGCCCGAACCCCGTGCGGGCGATGGTCTCCAGGGTCAGCTTCGTCATGTCGCCCGGCACGTCCACGGCCCGCCCCGCGGCGGCCGCGCCGTCCCAGCGGGCCGTCAGCTGCCCGGCCACGTCCAGCATCAGGGGGTGGTAGCCCGCCATCGCGTCCCGGCTGAACCCGGGCGCGAGGATGTCGTGCGCCAGCTGCCAGTTCGGCTCGTGGTTGTACGCCGTGAACAGGCCGTCGCCCGCGACCGGCCGCAGATTGGCCACCCCGAGCCCCACGTGCTTGGCGAACCGCGCCTCGTCGGCCAGGTCCGCCGCGAGCCGCGCGCCCCAGACGAACACGATCTCCTTGCCGAAGGCCCTGCGCCGGAAGATCGGCCCAAGGGCGCGGCCGATGCGCATCGAATCCTGTACGGGCGTGCGGACGTTCGCCCCGAGCACATCCCCGACCAGCGGCAACCGGCGCGGCGGATGGGGTATGCGGTGCAGCTCGGGCCAGCCCGCCTCCGCGCCGCGGAATCCCTTCGGCAGGTCCCCGGGCAGCGGCTCGGCACTTCCCGTCGTCTGCGTCGTCTGCGCCATGGCCGCCATCTCCCTTGTGCGCCGGGCTCGTTCAAGCCTGTTGTACGTGGATTCAATAGGGGATCGAGTCTGGTCCCGTTGTTGAACCGACGTCAAGTAAGGTGCTCGTATGGTCGCGAATCCGCAGGAGCGCACGCGCCGCAGGCTGAGCACCGAGGAGCGCAGGGAGCAACTCCTGACCGTGGGCGCGCGGCTGTTCGCGCAGAATCCTTATGACGACGTCTGGATCGAGCAGGTCGCCGAGATCGCAGGCGTCTCCCGTGGGCTTCTGTACCACTACTTCCCGACGAAAAGGGACTTCTTCGCCGCTGTCGTGCAGCGCGAGAGCGAGCGCATGCTGCGCCTGACGGCCGCCGAGCCCGGACTGCCCGTGCGCGTCCAGCTCGGCGCCGGCCTCGACGCCTTCCTCGGGTACGTCGAGGGCCACGCGCAGGGTTTCCGCGCCTTCCACCGCGCCGAGGCCGCGGGCGACCCCACGGTCCGCGAGGTCTACCGCCAGGGCCTCGCCGCCCAGGAGCGCCAGATCCTCGCCGCCCTCGCCGCCGACCCCGAGACGGCGCCCCTGGCCGCCGAACTGCCCGCGGTGCGCCTCGCGGTGCGCGGCTGGCTCGCGTTCATGGTCGCCGTGTGCCTGGAGTGGCTGGAGGAGCCGGAGCTGACGCGGGCGCAGGTGCGGGACCTGTGCGCGCGGGCGCTGCTCGGGGCGATCCTGCCGTAGGCGCGTATCCGGGACGGAGCGGACGTCACGGCCTGACGCGCGGCCGGGTGGCGTGTGGCGACGGCGCGTCCGCGTGACGTGGGGGTATGAGGGTGAGGAGTACGAAGCCCAGGGCGGCGAGGAGTTCGAAGCCCGCCGCCACGAGGAGCGAGCCGGAGAGCGACCAGGTCGCGACCGGGCCGCCGATGCCCGCGCCGACCGCGAAGCCGGTGATCTTCAGGCTGGCACCGGTCGTGAAGATCTGGCCGCGCAGACGCTCGGGCGCCTCCCGGTGACGTACCGCGAACAGCGCGGTCAACTGCGGTCCCGCCCCCGCTCCCGCCACCACCATCGCCGCGAACAGCGCGAGGGGCGACAGGGTCGCGGCGACGAGCAGCGCCAGGGCGAGGGCGAGGACGCTGCCCAGGACCGTGGCGTCGGGCCGGAGCAGGCCGGGGCGGCGGGCCAGGAGGGCGTTCGCGAGCAGGGACGCGGCGGCGAGGGCCGCGAGCAGGAACGTGCCCGAGCCGGTGGTGCCCAGGGCCCGTTCGCCGAGCAGGGGCGTGCAGGTCACCAGCATGCCGACGCCGACGTAGGAGACGACGGAGGTGAGGGTGGCGCGGGCGAGGGGACGGGTGCGGCCGATGGCGGCGAAGCCGGCGACGAGGTCGGCGACGACGGACGTGGACGGCCCGGCGCCGACCGCCTCGACACGCCTCGGCAGTGACCACGCGGCCGGGAGCGCGAGGGCGATCAGGGCCAGGGACACCACGACGCTCACCGTGGCGCCCGCCGTCATCGCGACCGCACCGGCCAGAGCGGGGCCCGCGAGGCTCGCGGTGTTGAACGTCAGGGCGTCCAGGGTGTTGGCGCGCGGCAGGCCGTCCGGGGCGACCACGCGCGGGAGTTGCGAGGTCCACCCGCCGGCCAGCGCGGGGCCGAGCAGTCCGCCGCACACGGCGGTGGCGAGGACGACCGGCAGCGGCAGCCGCCCCAGGCTCACCAGGATGACGAGCAACGCCGCGCTGTACGCGGCCAGCGCGCCCGCGAGGAGCCGCCCCGGGCGTGCCGACCTGTCCAGCATCGCGCCGAAGACGGGCCCGCCCACGGCCGCCGACACGGTGATCCCCGACAGGAGCGCCGAGGCCGCCGACGCCGACCCCGTCACCGAGAGCCCCACCAGGAGCAGCGCGGGACCCGACATCTCGTCCCCGGTGCGCGCGGCCGTGGCGCCGGTGAGATAGAGCGTCATGCTGTAACGCTTTGGCATTTGCAGCACGTTACAAGGTAACGGGCAGGGTAGCCAAGGGCGTTACGCTGACGGGCGTGAAGAGGCCGAACGACGCACCGAACGACGCGGAAGCCGCCGATCCGTCGACGAGCGCGCCGCACCGCGAGGCGGGCAGCGAAACGGAGCGTGGCGCGAGGAGGAAGCCGCGCGGGGCGACGAGCGAGTGGTCCACCCGCCATTCCGTCCTGCGGTCCGCGCAGCGCGCCGCCGCACTCGTCAACGTCCTCGGCGCCGACGGCGCCGCCGCCGGGCCCACGGCCGGACCGACCGACTCGCTCGCCCTCCGCACGGAACTCGAAGCCGTCCTGCGCGCGTACGGCGAGGCCGATCCGCTGGACGTCTGCGCCGCGGACGTGGCGGACATGCGGGCCGTCGCCGCACGACTGCGGGAAGTCTTCGCCGCCCCCGACGTCGACGCGGCGGCGACCCGCCTGAACCGGCTCCTCGCCGAGGGCTGCGGCCCGGTCAGGCTCACCGCGCACGGCGGAGGCTCGCCGTGGCACATCCACCTCGACAGCGACGACCGCGCGCCGTGGGCCGAGTGGTTCCTCGCGTCGTCCTGCATGGCGCTCGCCGTCCTGGTCTGGGACCGCCAGCGACCCCCCGGCGGCCTGTGCGCGTCACCGCGCTGCGCCAACGTGTACGTCACCGGCGGCAGCGGGGCCGAGCGCCGCTACTGCTCCCCGCGCTGCGCGACCCGCGAACGGGTGGCGGAGCACCGGCGCGCCAAGGAGCGAGGGCCGTCCCGGAGCGACCGGGGACGCCAGGAACACGAGGGACGCGAGGAGAACCGGTGAACTCCAGAAGGCGTACGCGTGCGCGAACCCTTCCTATGCTGACCCCATGAGGCGGACCTCCTTTGCGAATTGGCCCTGTTCCATCGCGCGCACCATGGACCTGCTCGGCGACTGGTGGACGCCGCTGGTACTGCGCGAGGCCTTCTACGGAGTCACACGGTTCGACGCGTTCCAGCAGGCACTCGGCATCGCCCGCAACACCCTTGCCGACCGGCTGCGGCGCCTGGTCGCGGAGGGGCTGCTGGAGAAGCGCCCGTACCAGAGCGATCCGGTGCGCCACGACTACGTACTCACCGAGAAGGGCCGTGACTTCTTCGGCGTGCTCGCCGCGATGAACAGCTGGGGCAACCGCTGGCTCAGCGGCGACGACGGCGCGCCGGTCGTCTTCCGGCACGAGCCCTGCGGCCACGACAGCGCCGCCGAGGTCGTGTGCGCGCACTGCAAGGAACCCATGACGGCCGCGGACACCCGCCCCCGCATGGGCCCCGGCTTCCCGTCCCGCCTGGCCGAACGGACCGAGGTCCGCCGCCGGTTCGCCCCCTAGCGGTCCCGATCGCCCCCTGGCACCCCGATGCCGGTCCCGGCACCGAGCAGCCCCTCCCTCCTCGCCCTGGAGTCCCGATGTCCGTTCGTCGCGTGGTGCCCAACATCCCCTCGGACGCCCCGGCACGGAGCCGGGAGTTCTACGGCCTGCTTGGCTTCGAAGAGGTCATGAACCACGGCTGGATCATGACCCTCGCCTCCCCGAGCTCCCCGACCGCCCAGATCGGCCTCTGCACGGCCGCCGACAAGACCGCGCCGGTCACGCCGGACATCAGCGTGGAGGTCGACGACGTCGACGCGGTCCACGCGGCCCTGCGGGACAGGGGCGCGGAGATCGTCCACCCGCTCCAGGACGAGGAGTGGGGCGTGCGGCGGTTCTTCGTACGCGACCCCGACGGCCGCGTGGTCAACGTACTGAGCCACCGTTGACCCACGGCCCGGTCAGGCACGCGTGATGCCGGCCGCGGGACCTCAGCTGCTCGTGAGCACGACGAGCCGCTGCGTCGCCCGGGTCATCGCGACATAGCGGTCCACCGCCCCCTCGACGCCCTCGCCGTACGACTCCGGGTCGATGAGGACGACCAGGTCGAACTCGAGCCCCTTCGACAGCTCCGGGGTCAGGGAGCGGACGCGGGGCGAGGCCCGCAGCGCGTCGGATTCCACGGCCCGCGTGGCGATGACGCAGGCGGTCCCGTCGGCGTGCGTGGCCAGCCAGTCGTCGAGGACCCTGTCGAGCTCCGCGACGGAGCCGTGGACGACGGGCAGGCCGCTGCTGCGGATGGACGTTGGCACGTTGGCGTCCGGGAGCGCGCCCCGGATGACCGGCTCGGCCTCCGTCATGATCTCCTCCGGGGTGCGGTAGTTGACGGTCAGGGACGCCTGCGTGACCCGGTCGAGTCCGGCACGCTCCAGGCGCTCCTGCCACGACTCCGTGAACCCGTGCCTGGCCTGCGCGCGGTCCCCGACGATGGTGAAGCTCCGGGACGGGCAGCGCAGCAGCAGCATCTGCCACTGGGCGTCGGTCAGTTCCTGCGCCTCGTCCACGACGACGTGCGCGAACGGGCCCGCGAGCCGGTCGCGGTCGGCGGTGGGCAGGGCGTCCTCGTCGATCAGGCTGTCCTGGAGGTCCTTTCCGCGCAGGATCCGCACCGCGCCCTCGCTCTCGTCCCCGGCCGAGTCGATGTCGGCGGTCGTGACGATCTCGTCGATGACGCGGGCCATGCGCTCGCGCTCGGCGGCGACGGCGGCGTCCCTGCGGCGCTTCAGACGGGCCGCCTCCGGGTCACCGAGCCGCTGCCGCGCCGCGTCGAGGAGCGGCAGGTCGGACACCGTCCAGGCCTGCGGCGCGTCCTTGCGCTGAAGCCGCCGCACCTCGTCGTGGTCCAGCCAGGGCGCGCACATCCGCAGGTAGGCGGGGACCGTCCACAGGTCGGAGACCAGGTCGGTGGCCTCGAGCAGCGGCCACGCGTGGTTCAGGGCCGTGACCAGGTCCCGGTCCTGGCGCAGCGCGCGCAGGAACAGCTCGGGCGAGACGCCGTCCTCCTCCTCGTCCATCCCCTGCTTGTCCATCAGAATCGTGGCCAGTTCCTCCCAGATCAGCTCCCGCGCCTCGTTGTGCGGGGTGCCGGGGCCCGGCGCCCCGAACGCCTCGGCCCAGTCGTCGACGCCCACCCGGACCTCGGACCAGGGCGTCGAGACGGTCAGGGCCTCGGTGGGCGGCTCCTCATAGAACGCGACGGCCTTCTCGATCGCCCGCACCATGTCCGCGGACGACTTCAGGCGGGCCACCTCCGGGTCGGCCTCCGGGGCCGCCGTCGCGCCCTCGGCGACGAGGTCCCGCAGGGTGCAGGTCTGCACGCCGTCCTCGCCGAGGCTGGGCAGGACGTCGGCGACGTACCCCAGATAGGGCTCGTGCGGGCCGACGAACAGGATGCCGCCGCCCCGCCGGTGGTGGCCGAGCCGGGGGTCGGCGTACAGGAGGTACGCGGAGCGGTGCAGGGCGACGACGGTCTTGCCCGTGCCGGGGCCGCCGTCGACGACGAGGGCACCGCGGGAACCGGCGCGGATGATGGCGTCCTGGTCGGCCTGGATGGTGCCGAGGACGTCCCGCATCCGCTCCGACCGGTTGCTGCCCAGGCTGGCGATGAACGCGGACTGGTCGTCGAGCGCGGCATGGTGTTCGAGGCCGTCGGCGGTGAACACCTCGTCCCAGTAGTCGCTGATCCGTCCGCCGGTCCAGCGGTACCTGCGACGGCTCGCCAGGCCCATCGGGTTGGCGTGGGTCGCCGCGAAGAACGGCTCGGCGGCGGGGGAGCGCCAGTCGACGAGGAGCCGGCGCCCCGAACTGTCGGTGAGGCCGAGCCGCCCCACGTACAGCGGCTCGGAGTCGTCAGCGCCGACGACGCGCCCCAGGCACAGGTCCAGGCCGAAGCGGCGCAGGGCGCGCAGCCGTGCCGTGAGCCGGTGGACCTCCGCGTCCCGGTCGAGACCCTGGCGGCCGATGCCGCCGGGCGCCCGGAGCACGGAGTCCAGGCGGTCGGAGAGTTCGGCGATCGTCTGCGCGAGGGTCTCCGCGACGGCGGCGAAGCGCTGCTCGTCGTCGGCGATCAGCGCCGGATCGGCCTTGGCACCGAGGCGCTCGGGCAGGTTGAAGGCGCTGGTGGTGACGGAGGTCATGCTGGGTGAATCTCCCATTTCCGCAGGTCCGGCTGGCTGAGGTCAGCGATTCTGCGGTACGACGGGGGCCTTGCCGCAAGCCCCCCGGTGCGCTATAAGTTGAGAGTGGCAAGGAGCGGGTGTTCTCCTTGCCTTCTTTTTTTGCCCGGATTCTCCGTACGCCCGACTCCCGCCGGGCACCGGACTCCTACCGACGCAAGAGCTCTCCACCCGCCGGAAGGCCAGGCACACCACGAGCGTGCCGTCCGTGACCACCGCCCCCTGCCGCGCCCAGCAGCGCAGATGCCCCGCGCGCCGGTCGGCGAGATCGGCGCGTCCCTCGCCCTCGCCGCCCGCCGCACCACCCCTCACACCTCGCCCAACCGCGCGAACAGCGGGCGTGCCGCCGGGAGGCGGCCGTCCGTCGACGCGCACTGCGCCGCCACCCTGGCCGCTGACTCCGGCAGGAACGGGCCGAGTTGGTCCGCGAGCGCGCGGCACGCCCCGACCAGGGCCGCGAGGACCCCGTCGAGCCGTTCGCCCGCGGCCCGGTCGCCCCCGCGCTCGGCCTTGGCCAGCTCCCAGGGCCGGGTGCCGTCGACGCAGCGGTCGGCCTCCTGGACGATCCGCCACACGGCGGCCGTCGCCCGCCGGAAGTCGAAGTCCGCGAGGGCGTCGTCGACCAGGCCCGGCACCTCGCGGCACACGGCCACCAGCTGCTCCGTACCCTCAACACCCTCAGCACCCTCAGCAGCGACGTCCCCAGCCGCGGCTCCGCCGACGGCGGCGCCCTCGGCCGTCGCACTCTCGGCCCCCGCGCTGCGCTCCGGCACCCGGCCGTCGCGGAAGCGGTGCACCATCGTCACGACCCGGTTGACGAGGTTCCCCACCCCACCGGCGAGGTCGGCGTTCGCGCGCGCCACGAGCCGTTCGCGGGTGAAGTCCGCGTCCCCGACCCGGGGCACCTCGCGCAGCAGCCACCAGCGCACCGCGTCCGTGCCGAACTCCGCCGTGAGCTCCGCCGGATCGACGCTCGTCCCGCCGGACTTGCTGATCTTGCGGCCGTCGACGGTGAGGTAGTCGTGCACCAGGATGTCGGTGGGCAGCGGCAGACCGGCCGACAGGAGCAGGGCGGGCCAGTACACGGCATGGAAGCGGACCACGCCCTTGCCGAGCAGGTGGGAGCGGTGCGTCGCACCGGTCCACCACTGGTCGAACGCGGGGTCGTCGGTGCCGTGGCCGAGGCTCGTCACGTAGTTGCCGAGGGCGTCCCACCACACGTACACGACCTGGTCGGGGTCGCCGGGGACGGGGATGCCCCAGCCGCGGGCGCGGGTCTGCGAGCGGGACACGGAGAAGTCGTGCAGACCGCTCTCGATCAGGGCGAGGACCTCGTTGCGGCGCACGGCGGGCTCGATGCGCAGCCGGCCCGACGAGATCAGGTCGTGCAGTTGGTCCGCGTACCGGGAAAGGCGGAAGAACCAGTTCTCCTCGGCGACGGGCCGGGGCTCGGTGCCGTGCTCGGCGCAGCGCCCGTCCACGAGTTCGGCGGGGGCGTAGAACTGCTCGCAACCGACGCAGTACAGGCCCTCGTAGTGCCGGCGGTACAGGTCGCCCGAGTCCGCGCACAGCCGCCACAGACGCTCCACGCCGACCCGGTGGCGCGGGTCGCGGCTGGTGCGGATGAAGTCGTCGTACGACAGGGCGAGCGGTGCGCGCAGCGCGGCGAACGCGTCCGCGTTGCGGTCCACGAAGTCCTGCACGGGGACACCCTCGGCCTCGGCGGCCAGGACGTTCTTGAGGGAGTTGTCGTCCGTGCCGGTGAGGAAGCGGACCCTGTCGCCCCGGTGGCGGCGGTGGCGGGCCAGCACGTCGGCCTGCACGAGTTCGAGGGCGAAGCCCAGGTGCGGGCGGGCGTTGACGTAAGGAATCGTCGTGGTGACGTAGGTCGTGCGGGGTGTGGTCATGGGGAGCCTCCAGGATCTCCGGTGCTGCCCGGATCTGGTCCGGGCGGGGGAGGCGGGGCTCCGTGCCGTGCAGCAGGACGAGGCCCCGTCTCGGGGCCTCGGGCACGCGTGCGTCCCGTGTCAGCAGCCCCGCTGGCGGGGCATCATGGCGACGCGGAACTCGGGCGTGATCATGCGGGGATGCTAGCAACGCGGTGCCTGGGGGCGCCTGTTGTTTTCCGACCGGCACGCGTCGTTCGGCGGCGTGCCGCCGCGCGTGTGCCGGGGCCGGACCATGGGGTCGGTTACCTGCCAGACCGGGTCCCAGGCCTCCTGGTGGACTGAAGCGCGCCAGCAGCGCGCCCGCATCGATGTGTCGATTCATCGATGTGTGTCCTCCACCGGAACTCCGCCAGGACGGAACCACCCATGCCGCACACCGTCACGACCACCGCCGAGCGCCCCCGCGCGGCTTCCCGTTCCCCGCTGATCGGCTGGCTCGCCGTCTGGTCGGTCACCGCGGGGCTCTTCGCCATCGTCACGGTGGAGATCCTGCCGATCGGCCTGTTGCCGGAGATCGGGCACAGCTTCCGCGTCACGGACGGCACGGCCGGACTGACGATGACGATGCCGGGCTTCCTGGCCGCGCTGTCCGCGCCGCTGGTGACGACGGCCACGGCCCGCGTGGACCGGCGGCTCATGCTGTGCGTCTTCATGGCCCTCCTCGCCCTCGCCAACTTCGTCGCGGCGGTCGCGCCCGCGTACTGGCTCGTCCTCGTCTCCCGGGTCCTGGTCGGCGTGACCATCGGCGGCTTCTGGTCGATCGGGGCCGGGCTCGCGGCGCGGCTCGTGCCGCCGGAGTCCGTCGGCAGGGCCACGGCGGTGATCTTCTCCGCGGTGCCGCTCGGGTCGGTGCTCGGCGTGCCGCTCGGCACCTTCGTGGGGGAGGCCGCGGGATGGCGGACGGCCTTCACCGCCATGGGAGTTCTGAGCCTGGGCGTCTGCGGCGCGATGGTCCTGGTGCTGCCGCCGCTGGCCCCGGATGAGGCCCTGCGCGTGCGCGTGCTGCGGGCCGCGCTGCGCGGCTCCGGCACCCGCTGGGCGCTCCTCGTGACGTTCCTCGTCGTCCTCGCGCACTTCGGTGCCTACACGTACGTCACGCCGTTCCTGCGGCGGGTCACGGACGTGGGCCCGGGCGTGGTCACCGTGTTCCTGCTGGTGTACGGGGCCGCGGGGATCGCGGGGAACTTCATCGGGGGCGCCGCGGTGGCCCGCCGTCCGCGCGCCGCGTTCGCGGTGGCCGCGGGGCTGGTCGCGGGCGCGGCCCTGCTGCTGCCCGTGCTCGGTGACCGGCCTGGTGGGGCGGTGGTGCTGCTCGTCGTGTGGGGGATCGGGTACGGCGCCGTACCGGTCTGCTCGGGGGCGTGGTTCGCGGCGGCGGTGCCGCGTTCGCCGGAGGCGGCTTCGGTGCTCTTCACCGGCTCGTTCCAGGCGACGATCTCGCTCGGGGCGCTGGCCGGTGGCGCCGTGGTGGACCGGGCGGCGCCGTCGGCGGTCATGGTGCTCGGCGGGCTGACCGCGGCGCTCGCGGTGGTGGTGGCGGGGCTGCGGCGCTGACCCGGGTACGCCGCGCCCGTGGGGCGGGGCGAGCACGGGGGCCGGCGCTCACCGAGCGTCGGTGAGCGCCGGGGCGACACGCGCACCCCGTGCCGCGCCGTCTGTCAGACGGCGGCCGCGAGTGCCTCGAACTGCTCGTCGGTGAGGGTGATGCCCGCGGCGGCGGTGTTCTCCTCCAGGTGGGCCACCTTGGACGTGCCGGGGATGGGCAGCACCACGGGCGAGCGGCGCAGCAGCCACGCCAGGGCGAGCTGGGACGGCGAGACGCCGTGCTCCTTGGCGAGGGCGTCGAGCGGGCCGCCCGGGCGGGCCAGCTCGCCGGTGGCCATCGGGAACCACGGGATGAACGCGATGTTCTCGCGCTCGGCGTACTCCAGGACGTCCTCGGAGCCGCGGTTGACCAGGTTGTACTGGTTCTGCACGGAGACGATCTCGGCGTGCTCGCGGGCCGCCTTGAGCTGATCCACCGTCACCTCGGAGACGCCGATGTGGCGGATCTTGCCCTCCTTCTGGAGCAGCACCAGCTCGCCGAGCTGGTCGGCGAGCGGGACCTGCTCGTCGATGCGGTGCAGCTGGAACAGGTCGATGCGCTCGACGCCGAGGTGGCGCAGGCTCAACTCCGTCTGCTGGCGCAGGTACTCGGGACGGCCCACGGCACGCCAGTCGTCCGGGCCCGACCGGGTCAGACCGGCCTTGGTGGCGATGACGAGGTCGTCGGCGTAGGGGTGCAGGGCCTCGCGGATCAGCACCTCGTTGACGAGGGGGCCGTAGGAGTCGGCGGTGTCGATGAACGTCACGCCGAGTTCCACGGCGCGCCGCAGCACGCGAACCGCCTCGTCCCGGTCCTCGGGCTCGCCCCAGACGCCCGGTCCGGTGAGTTGCATCGCGCCGTAGCCGAGCCGGTTGACGGGAAGGTCGCCGCCGAGGGCGAAGGTGCCCGAGGCATCGGCGGGGCGCGAGGTGTTCGAGGTGCTCATGGGAGCGGTCCTTTCACGGCGTGCGTACGACAAGATGTGTGACTCCGAACCTATGCGCAGATACGCGTGAAGAGCGGATTCGGCCGTGCGCGGGCAGCCGCCCGACGTGCCGTCGGCAAGGCTGCCGTCCCACGTGACGTCGGCACGGCGGCCGCCCGGCGTCACGTCGGACAGGACAGGATCGAAGCCGCTGGTGGGAACGGGCGGGGCGTCAGCCGATGTGCTTCAGGACCTCCTCGGCCAGCGGCGCGGAGGAGGCCGGGTTCTGGCCGGTGAGCAGGTTGCGGTCGACGACCACGTGCGGGGCCCACGGCTCGCCCTCCTGGAAGTCGGCTCCCGCCGCGACCAGGCGGTCCTGGAGCAGCCACTTCGCCCGGTCGGCGAGACCGGCCTGGGCCTCCTCGGCGTTCGTGAAGCCGGTGAGCCGGTAGCCCGCGAAGGGGCTGGTGCCGTCGGCGTCGGTGGCGGCGAGCAGCGCGGCCGAGGCGTGGCAGACGGCGGCGAGCGGCTTGCCCGACGCCAGGGCCCGGGACAGGAGCCGCCCGGAGGCGGCGTCGACGGCGAGGTCCTCCATGGGGCCGTGGCCGCCCGGGTAGTACACCGCCGCGTAGTCGTCCAGGTCGACGTCCTCCAGGCGGATCGGCGACCGGAGCGCGGTGAACGAGGCGAGCAGGGCGGCGACCCGGTCGGCGCCTTCCTGGCCGCCGTTGGCCTCGGGCGCCAGGCTGCCCCGGTCCACGGTCGGCAGGACCCCGCCCGGCGTGGCGACCACGATCTCGTGGCCCGCCGCCCGGAAGGCCTCGTACGGCGCCACGGCTTCCTCGGCCCAGAAGCCCGTGGGGTGCTCGGTGCCGTCGGCGAGCGTCCAGAAGGAGGCGCCGGTCAGCACGTAAAGAATCTTCGACATGCGTCGAACGTAGGCGCCCTACGCCATAGGAATCCAATAGGAAGGCCACTGGCAAGCATTGGATATCCAATGATGGAAGGGGAATATCCCGGCCGGCCCCAAGCCCCCCAGGGGTGCCCGGCACGGCGCCCGCGCGACGGGCACGGGCGCCGGATATTCCCGGGAAGCGGCGGAAATAGTGCCGGTGACCTCGGGGTTGGGTGCACACATGCGGCAGCGGCACTCCCGTCGCGCCACGGTTCTGGAGGACCCCATGAAGATCGGCATCATCGGCGCGGGCAACATCGGCGGCAATCTCACCCGGCGCCTGACGCGGCTCGGGCACGAGGTGTCCGTGGCGAACTCCCGCGGGCCCGCGACCCTCACCGCCCTCGCCGAGGAGACCGGCGCCACGCCCGTGACCGTCGCCGATGCCGCGCGCGGCGCCGAGCTCGTCGTGGTGACCATTCCGCTGAAGAACGTCCCCGACCTGCCGTCCGGCCTGTTCGACGAGGCGGCCGACGGGTTCGCGGTGCTCGACACCGGCAACTACTACCCGGGGCGCGACGGCAGGATCGACGCCATCGAGGACGACGGCCTCACCGAGAGCCGCTGGACCGAGCAGCACATCGGCCACCCGGTCATCAAGGCGTTCAACGGCACCTACGCGCAGGACATCCTCGACAAGCCGCTGCCCAAGGGCGACCCGGAGCGCATGGCGCTGCCCGTCGCCGGTGACGACGAGGCCGCCAAGAAGGTCGTCCGCGACCTGATCGACGAGCTGGGCTTCGACACGGTGGACGCGGGCGGCATCGACGAGTCCTGGCGTCAGCAGCCCGACACCCCCGTCTACGGCCTGCGCGCCGGGGTCGCGGCGGTCACCGACGCGCTCGCGGCGGCGTCCCCCGAACGCCCGGCGACGTTCCGGGCGTAAGGGGTGGGCGTCGCGGCCCTCGGGGTCGCTGCGCTCAGGCCGCGGGGCCGTCCGTCTCGGGGAAGTGGCAAGCCACCTCCCGCGCCTCGCCGGGCCCCGCGATCCGCAGCACCGGCGCCTCCGTCCGGCAGACGTCCTGCGCCTTGGGGCAGCGCGGGTGGAACGTGCAGCCCGGCGGAGGCGCGGCCGGGCTCGGGGGGTCGCCCAGGAGCGTGATGCGTTCCCGGGCCCGCTCCGCCGCCGGATCGGGCAGCGGTACGGCGGAGAGCAGCGCCCGGGTGTAGGGGTGCGCGGGCGCCGCGTACACCCGCTCCTTGGCGCCGATCTCGACGATGCGGCCGAGGTACATGACCGCGACCCGGTCGCAGACCCGTTTGACCACCGACAGGTCGTGGGCGATGAAGAGGTAGGCGAGGCCGAGCTCCCGCTGCAGCCGCTCCATCAGGTTGACGATCTGGGCCTGGACGGAGACGTCGAGCGCGGAGACGGGCTCGTCGGCGACGATGAGGCGCGGCCCGGTGGCGAGCGCCCGTGCGATCCCGACGCGCTGGGCCTGACCGCCGGAGAACTCGTGCGGATAGCGGTCGCTGTGCTCGGGGATGAGGCCGACGAGCTCCATGAGTTCGAGGGCGCGCTTGCGGGCGTCGACGGCCGAGCCGCCTTGCACGAGCAGGGGGTCGGCGATGATCCGGGCCACCGTCTGGCGCGGGTTGAGGGAGGAGTGCGGGTCCTGGAAGACCATCTGGAGCTCGCGGCGCAGCGGCCGCAGCGCGCGCTGCGACAGACGGCTGATGTCGCGGCCGTCGTAGGTGACCGTGCCGGTGGTGGGCTCCAGGAGGCGCACGATGGTGCGGCCGGTGGTGGACTTGCCGCAGCCGGACTCCCCGACGAGGCCGAGCGTCTCGCCCTCGGCCACGTCGAAGCTGATGCCGTCGACGGCCCGCACGGGTGCCGCGCCGCGCCGCTCGGACCGGAAGGACTTCGTCAACTCCCGCACGGAGAGCAGGGGGTGAGGAGCGTGGGTCGTGGACTGAGTCGCCGGGGTCATGAGGGGACGCCTTCGTACGCGGGGAAGTGGCAGGCGGCCGGATGGCCGGCCGGGCCGCCGAGCGACGGCCGTTCGGTCTCGCACCGCAGCCGTTCGTCGTCGGTGGCGGACGCGGCCCGGGGGCAGCGGGGTGCGAAGGCGCAGCCGGGGGCCGGGTCGAGCAGGGAGGGCGGGCTGCCGGGGATGGCCCGCAGCGGTTGGTCGGCGGCGTCGTCGAGGCGCGGCAGGGAGTCGAGCAGGCCCCGGGTGTAGGGGTGGGCGGGAGTCGCGAACAGCGCGTCCACCGGGGCCTGTTCGGCCGCCCGGCCTCCGTACATCACGAGCACGTCGTGGGCGACGCGGGCGACCACGCCCAGATCGTGGGTGATCATGACGACGGCGAGGCCGCGATCCGCCTGGAGGCGGGCGATCAGGTCCAGGATCTGCGCCTGCACCGTGACGTCGAGGGCGGTGGTGGGCTCGTCCGCGATGAGCAGCTCGGGCTCGCAGGCGAGGGCCATCGCGATCATCACGCGCTGGCGCATGCCGCCGGAGAACTGGTGCGGATACTCGCCCGCGCGGCGCTCCGGTTCGGGGATGCCGACCTCGGCGAGCATCTCCACCGCCCGCCGGCGGGCCGCCGCGCGCCGGGAGCCGAAGTGCACGCGGTGGTGCTCGGCGATCTGCTCGCCGACCGTGTAGTACGGGTGGAGGCTGGAGAGCGGGTCCTGGAAGATCATCGCCATGCGGCGGCCGCGCAGCCGGTTGAGGCCGCGCTCGTCGAGGCCGATGAGTTCCTTGCCGTCGAGCTGGACGGAGCCGGTGACGTCGGCGCCGGTGTGCAGGCCGAGCACGGCGAGGGAGGTGACGGACTTCCCGGAGCCCGACTCGCCCACGATGCCGAGGGTCCGCCCCCGGCGCACTTCGAAGGAGAGCTGGTCCACGGCCCTGACCCGCCCGCGCGCGGTCGCGAACGTGACGCTCAGATCCCGTACGGAGAGGAGGGGGCGGTCCCGGTCGGCGGGTGCGGGCGCGTCCTTGTGGGACAGCAGGGTCATCAGAACCTCACTCGCGGGTCGACGACGGCGTACAGCAGGTCGACGGCCAGGTTGGCGACGACGATGAAGGTGGCGGCCAGCAGGGTGACGCCGAGGATGACCGGCTGGTCGCCGGTGGAGAGCGCGCCGTAGAAGAGCCGTCCGATGCCCGGCAGGCCGAAGATGGACTCGGTGATGACGGCGCCCGCGAGCAGCCCGCCGAGGTCCATGCCGAAGAGGGTGAGGATCGGCGTCATGCCCGCCCGCAGGCCGTGCTTGACGACGACCTTGCGGCGCGGCAGGCCCTTGGCGCGGGCCGTGCGGATGTACGGCTCGGCCATCGTCTCGATCATCGAACTGCGGCTCTGTCGTGCGTACATGGCCGCGTACAGGATGGCGAGCGCGAGCCAGGGGAGCAGCAGGTTGGACGCCCAGTCGAGCGGGTCGGAGCCGAAGGGGACGTAGCTCGGGTAGGGCAGCAGGTCGGCCGTGCGGATCAGGCCGTAGATCAGCATCATCGAGGTGAAGTACACGGGCAGCGAGGCGGCGCCGACCGCGCCGACCATCAGGAGCCGGTCGGTGAGGGTGTCCTTGCGCAGCGCCGCCGTCACGCCCGCGGTCAGACCGAGCGTCAGCCACAGCACGGCCGCGCCGAGGGCCAGCGAGGCGGAGACCGGAAGGCGGTCCAGCAGCAGGCCCCATACGGCTTCGCTGTTCTCGTAGCTGTAGCCGAGGCACGGGAAGTCGCACCGCAGGGCGTACTGGCCGGTGCCGATGGTGCGGCCGGTGAAGATGCCGCTGAGGAAGTCCCAGAACTGCTGCCAGACGGGCTGGTCGAGGCCCATGTTGGCGCGGATCGCCGCGAGCCGGTCGGCACTGCACGACTTGCCGCAGGCAGCGGCGGCCGGGTCGGAGGGCAGGACGTAGAAGATGGTGAAGGTGACGGCGGCGATGGCGATGAGCACGCCGGTCACGGCGAGCAGGCGGCGGCCGATGTAGAGGATCATGTGCGGCTTCCCCTCGGGTCGAGGATGTCCCGCAGCGCGTCGCCGAGCAGGGTGAACGCGAGCACGGTCAGGAAGAGACAGGTGCTCGGGATGACGAAGTACATGGGGTCCGTGTCATAGAAGGCGACGCTCTCGGCGATCATCTGGCCCCAGGAGGGCGTGGGCGGCCGGACGCCGACGCCGAGGTAGCTCAACGCCGCCTCGGTGGCGATCATGCCCGGGATGATCAGGGTGGTGTACGCGATGACGGGCCCGGCGACGCCGGGAAGGATGGCGCGGGTGAGGATCCGCCAGGGCCCCGAGCCGCCCACGCGGGCGGCGTCGACGTACTCGCGGTGCTTGAGCGAGAGGGTCTGGCCGCGCACCACGCGGGCGATGCCGGGCCAGCCGAACAGGCCGATCACGGCGGTCATCAGGAGGATCCGGTTGACGTCCTTGGCCACCGACATCATCGCGATCATGAAGATGAGGGAGGGGAAGGACATGGTCAGGTCCATGATCCGGCTGAGGACGGCGTCGACGCGGCCGCCGAAGTAACCGGCCGCGACCCCGGCCGCCGTGCCCGCGATCACGACGATCGCCGTGGCCGCGAAGGCGATGAGCAGGGAGACCTGGGCGCCGTGCACGACCCGGGCGAACAGATCGCGTCCGGTGACGGGCTCGACGCCCAGCCAGTGGTCGGCGGAGATCCCGCCGAGCGGCCCGATCGGCTGCCCGCCGAGGTAGGGGTCGACGGCGGTCTTGTCGAACTCCTCGGGCGACCAGCCGCCGAGCGCGCTCAGCAGCGGAGCGGCGATCGCCATGACGGCGAAGAGAGCGACGATGACGAGGGAGATCTTCGCCGAGGTGCGGCGGCGCAGCTCCGCGCGGGCGAGGCGCCAGGGGCCGCTGCCCGCGGCGACCGGTGCCGGTTTCCGGTCCTCCGCCGGCGCCGGTTTCGGTTCGGGTGTCTTCGGGGTGGGGGTGCTCATGGTGGCGGTGCCCCTCAGCCGTTGCTCTTGGACGGGTCCTTGAGGCCGACCGTGGCGTAGTCGAGCTGGCCGCCGAAGGACGTCTGGCCGTACGCGCCCGCGATGTTGCTGCCGAGGACCAGCGGCCAGCGCCGCACCAGGACCGGGACGGTCGGGGCCTTCGCGAGGATCTCGCCGTCCAGCTCCCGCCAGGCGGCGCCCGCCTTCTTCGCGTCCGTCATGGCGGCGATCTCGTCCATGCGCTTCATGGTCGGCTCGTCGCGGAACAGCGAGTGGTTGCCCGTGTTGCCCTTCTCCTTGATGTAGCGGCCGTCGAAGACGAAGGGCAGGAAGGTCGAGCCGGACGGGTAGTCCGGGCACCAGCCCGTGTAGACCAGGTCGGTGCGGTTCTTGGTGTCGCCGATCGTGGCGTAGAACGCGGACGGGTCGACGGTCTCGATGGTGACCTTGATCCCGGCCTTGCCGAGCGACTCCTGTATCGCCTCGGCCCGGCCCTTGTCGCCCGTGGAGACGGTCATCCTGGTCGTGAAGCCGTCCGGCTTGCCCGCCTCCTTCAGGAGCTGCTTGGCCTTGTCGACGTCACCGGCGAGAGGGATCCTGAGGGTGTCGGGCTGCTTGCCGTCGAAGAGGGACGCGGGCATGTAGGCGGTGGACGGGTCGTTGAAGGCAGGACCGCCCGAGGCGGTGAGCACCGACTCCCGGTCGAGGGCGTACTGCACGGCCTGACGGACCTTCACATCGGTGAACGGGCCGCGTCCGGTGTGCATCTGGACCATGTCGGTGCAGTTGGTGGACTCGGCGATGAGGCGCTTTTTGACCTCGGCGCTCGGCAGCACCTTGGCCGCGCTCTCCGGCCGCACCGCTCCCCAGGAGACGGCGGAGGCGTCGGCACCCTGCGAGGCGATGAGCCGGTCGTCGATCTGATTGGCCTTCAGGCCCATCACCATCACGAGCTTGTCCGGGTAGGCCTTGCGCACACTGTCGGTCGAGGCCTTCCAGTGCGGGTTGCGGGCGAGCACCAGCCGCTTCCCGCGCTGATACGACTCGATCTTGTACGGGCCGGAGGAGAAGGGCCTGTTGTCGTACCGCGGCCCCTTGTCCCGCTCCTTCGGCACCGGCGCGAACGTCGGCATCACCGTGACGTTGCGGAACTCCGCGAAGGGCTTGCGCAGTTCGAAGACGATCGTGTGGGCGTCGGGCGTCTTGACGGAGTCCAGGTGCTTGCCGTCGGCCGGGCCCCGGTAGCCCTTGGCCCCGGCGAGGTAGCGGGCCGCGTAGTCGGCGCCGCCGGGCAGGTCGGGGGAGAAGGACCGCTCGACGTTGTACTTGATGTCCTGGGCGGTGACGGGCGTGCCGTCCTCGTACTTGACGCCCTTCTTGAGGCGGAAGGTCCAGGTCCTCGCCCCGTTGGAGGGGGTGCCGAGGTCGGCCGCGAGGTCGGGGACCAGCTCGCCGCCCGCGGTGCCGGGGGCGGCCTTGTACGTGACGAGGGTGCGGTAGAGCAGCCGGGTGCCGAAGTCCATGTCGCTCATGACCCAGTTGCGGGCCGGGTCGAGGTGGGTGAAGTCCTGGTTGGACAGGACGGTCAGGGTGCCGCCGCGCTGCGGAGCGCCCCCGACCACGGCCCCGGCGTTGACGGTCGCGGGGTTCTTGCCGCCCCGCCCCTTGCCCGCCTTCGAGCCCGAACAGCCCGCCGTACCAAGGGTGACGGCCGTCGCCAGGACGGCGGCGACGGCGGTGAGGGTGCGCTTGTTCATCAGTGGTCACTCCGAGAACAGTCGGCCAGCCCCGAGGTGGCTGGAATGTGACCGGTAACATAGTAATGTGAAATTGTACTGGCAAGGCATCGACCCGTCCGTTACGCACCTGTGTCCGAAGGGACCCCAGTGAACGAGCCCGCGTCGACCGGCATCCGCACGGTCAGCCACGACCTCCCCGAATCCCCCGAGTTCGCGTCCTTCATGGCCCGCGACTGGGCGCCGACCCCGCTCCCCGACGGCATCCGGCTGCCCGCCGCCGACCTCACCCCGGCCCGCCGCGCCCGCCTCTCGGCCCGCTTCCCCGGCGAGCGGCTGCTCGTGCCCGCCGGGGAGCTGAGGGTCCGCTCCAACGACTGCGACCACCGCTTCCGCCCGCACAGCGCCTACGCCTGGCTGACCGGACTCACCGGCGAGGACCAGGCCGGCCACGTGCTGGTCCTCGAACCCGACGGGACGCGCGGCCACGAGGCGGTGCTGCACCTGCGCCCCCGGTCCCCGCGCACCGACAACGGCTTCTACCGGGACCGCCGCTACGGCGAGTTCTGGGTGGGCCGACGCGCCGACCTCGCCGAGGCCGAGCGGATGACCGGCATCCGCTGCGTGCCCCTCGCCGAGCTGCCGCCGGGCAGGAACGCGGCCGACGACAGCGAACTCGCCACCGTGCTGAGCGAGTTGCGCCTGGTCAAGGATCCCTGGGAAGTGGGCCAGCTCCAACTCGCCGTCGACCACACCACGACCGGCTTCGAGGACGTCGTGCGCGCCCTGCCGCGCGCCCTCGCCCAGCCGCGCGGCGAGCGCTGGATCGAGGGGGTCTTCGGCCTGCGCGCCCGCGCCGAGGGCAACGGCACCGGCTACGAGACCATCGCCGCCTCCGGCGCCCACGCCTGCGTCCTGCACTGGATACGCAACGACGGCCCCCTGGACCCGCGGGAACTGCTGCTGCTCGACGCGGGCGTGGAGACCGACTCCCTCTACACCGCCGACATCACGCGCACCCTGCCGCTCTCCGGGCGCTTCTCCCCGGTCCAGCGGCAGGTCTACGAACTCGTCCTCGCCGCACAGGACGCGGGCATCGCCGCGCTGCGGCCCGGCGCCGCCTTCCGCGACTTCCACCGGGCCGCCATGCGCGTCATCGCCGAAGGGCTCGCGGAGTGGGGGGTGCTCAAGAACGCCGAGGGCGAGTTCCACCGGCGCTACACCCTGTGCAGCAGCGGGCACATGCTCGGCATCGACCTGCACGACTGCGCCCAGGCCAGGGCCGAGGCGTATCTCGACGGGGTCCTGGAGGAGGGGCAGGTGCTCACCGTCGAGCCCGGCCTCTACCTCCAGCCGGACGACGAGACCCTGCCGCGCGAGCTGCGCGGCATCGGCGTGCGCATCGAGGACGACCTCGTCGTCACGGCGGACGGGGCCCGCCTGATGTCCGGCGCGCTGCCGAGGACGCCGGACGGGGTGGAGGAGTGGATGGGGGCCCTGATGGAGGGGTGACCAGGGGGCGGCCGGGGCCGGACGGCTGAACCGGACGAGCGGGCCGGAGGGCTGAACCGAGGACGGCCCGTGCGAAACCCTTGGCATCCTCAGTGCCATGTGAAATATTACTGACGTGCTCACGAGAAACTCCTCGGACGTCATCGTCGTCGGCGCGGGCGTCGTCGGCGCGGCCTGCGCCCACTACGCCGCGCAGGCCGGTCTCACCGTCACCGTGGTCGACCGCGGCCCGGTCGCGGGCGGCACCACCGGCTCCGGCGAGGGCAACCTCCTCGTCTCCGACAAGGAGCCGGGCCCCGAGCTCGAACTGGCCCTGCTCTCCACCGAGCTGTGGCGGGAGCTGACCGAACTGCTCCCGCCGCAGATCGAGTACGAGACCAAGGGCGGCCTGGTCGTCGCGTCCGGCGAGGACGGGATGCGCGCCCTGCGCGACTTCGCGGCCGGGCAGGAGAAGGCCGGTGTGCGGGCGGAGGAGGTCGCGGCCGACCGGCTCCACGACCTGGAGCCGCACCTGGCCCCCGGCCTCGCGGGCGGCTTCCTCTACCCCCAGGACGCCCAGGTCATGCCCGCCCTGGCCGCCGCCCATCTGCTGAAGGCGGGCGGCGACCGCGTGCGCCTGAGGCTCGGCGAGGAGGTCACGGGACTGCTCACCGGCGGCCACGGCGAGCTGCGCGGGGTCGCGACGGCGACCGGTGAGCTGTACGCCCCGTACGTGGTGAACGCCGCGGGCACCTGGGGCGGCGAGGTCGCCGCGCTCGCGGGCGTGGACCTGCCCGTCCTGCCGCGCCGGGGCTTCGTGCTCGTCACCGAACCGCTGCCGCGCGTGGTGCGGCGCAAGGTGTACGCGGCCGACTACGTCGCCGACGTCGCCAGCGGCTCAGCCGCCCTGCAGACCTCGGCGGTGGTCGAGGGCACCGCGGCCGGCCCGGTCCTGATCGGCGCGAGCCGGGAGCGCGTCGGCTTCGACCGCACCCTGTCCACGGAGGTCCTGCGGCGCCTCGCGGCCCAGGCGACCGCCCTGTTCCCGGTCCTCGCCGGGGTACGGGCGATGCGCACGTACGCCGGGTTCCGGCCCTACCTCCCCGACCACCTGCCCGCGATCGGACCCGACGCGCGCGTCCCCGGCCTGCTGCACGCCTGCGGGCACGAGGGCGCGGGCATCGGGCTCGCCCCGGCCACCGGCCTGATCGTGGCACGCTGCCTGACCGGCGGCCGACCGCCTCTGGACACCGGCCCGTTCGACCCCGGCCGCTTCCTGCCCGCGGCCTGAACGGCCACCCCCGCGAGCGGCCCGAACGACCGCCCCTACGAGAGGAGGCCCCCGTGGCCCGTGCCCGAACCCCCGCCGACCTGGTCGGCGCGCAGGCGGGACCGCCGTTCGAGATCACCTTCGACGGCCGCCCCGTCCCCGCCCTGCCCGGGCAGTCCGTCGCCGCCGCGCTGTGGGCCGCGGACATCCTCGCCTGGCGCACCACCCGCGTGGGCGGCCGGCCGCGCGGCGCCTTCTGCGGCATCGGACAGTGCTACGACTGCCTCGCCACCGTCAACGGCTCGCCCAACCGTCGGGCCTGTCTGGTGCCCGCCCGTCCCGGCGACGCGATCACGACCCAGGAAGGACACGGCCATGAGCCCCTCGGCGTCTGAACCGGCCCCGCGATCCGCCGACTGCGCCGAGCCGTCCGGGCTGTACGACCTCGCGGTGATCGGCGCGGGTTCCGCCGGTCTCGCCGGGGCCGTGACCGCCGCCGAACTCGGCCTCTCCGTCGCCCTGTTGGACAGCTCTTCCGGTACCGGCGGCCAGTTCTACCGGCACCCGGTGCCGGCCACCGGCGCCCTGCGCCCCGAAGCCCTGCACCACGACTGGGCCGCCTACGCCGGGCTCCGCCGACGCCTGGAGGCGAGCGCGGTGACCCACCTCGGCGGACACCACGTGTGGACAGTCGCGCGGGAGGGCGGCGCCGAGGACGGGCGGCTGGGCGGCACTCGGGGTGGACCGGACGTCTCCCGCGACGGTCGGCAGGACCGTTCCGGGGGCGGCGAGAGGCCCTGGACCGTGCACGCCGTCACCGGCGCCGACGGCTGCGCGGAGCGCCCGGTGCGGGTGCGGGCCCGGGCGGTGCTTCTCGCGACCGGCGCGTACGAGCGGCAACTGCCTTTCCCCGGCTGGACGCTGCCGGGTGTCGTCGGCGCGGGGGGAGCGCAGGCCATGCTCAAGTCCGGCCTCGTGCTGCCCGGCAAGCGGGTCGTCGTGGCCGGGAGCGGGCCGCTGCTGCTCGCGGTCGCGTCCTCGCTGGCCGCCGCCGGAGCCCGGGTGCCCGCCGTGGTCGAGGCGTCCGGCTACCTGGGGTACGCCCGGCACCCGCGGGTGCTCGCGGCCAACCCGCACAAGCTCGCCGAGGCGGTGCTGCACGGCAGTGCCCTGCTGCGGCACCGGGTGCGCCTGCGTACCCGCAGTGCCGTCACCGAAGTGCACGGCCGCGACCGGGTCGAGGCCGTCACGGTCACCCGGCTCGACCGTGACTGGCGGCCGCTGCCGGGGACGGCACGCCGGATCGCCTGCGACGCGCTCGCCGTCGGCCACGGGCTCGTACCGCAGATCGAACTGGCCACGACGCTCGGCTGCGCGACCCGTGCCACCCCCGACCGCGCCACGGCCCTCGTCCTGGACGAGCAGCAGCGGACCTCGGTGCCCGACCTGTGGGCCGCGGGGGAGACCGGCGGCATCGGGGGCGCGCAGCTCGCCCGTGTGGAGGGCGAGGTGGCGGGCCTCGCGATCGCATCCCGGCTGGGCGGTCGACCCGCGCGCCCCGCACGCGTCCGGGAACTCCAGCGGCGCCGCGACCGCATGCGCGCCTTCGCCGACGCCATGGCCGCCGCGCACGCCCCCGGCTCTGCCTGGTCGCGCTGGCTGACCGACGACACGGACGTGTGCCGCTGCGAGGAGGTGACGGCGGGCAGCATCCGGACGGCGGTCGCCGACCTCGGCGCCCGCGACGCGCGCACCGTCAAGCTGTTCACCCGCGCGGGCATGGGCTGGTGCCAGGGGCGGATGTGCGGGGCGGGCGTGGCCTGCCTGGCGGCGGGCGCCGGGCCGGTGGCGGCGCCCGCGGAGCGGCGCCCGCTCGCCGTGCCGGTACCGCTGGGCGCGCTGGCCTCGCTCGACGAGCCCTCCGGCGAGCCCTCCGGCGGACCCGGCGGCGGGTCGTCCGCTCGACCCGCCGAGGGGCCGCCGATGACTCACGGGTGAGTCCGTCCGTCGGCGACCCTGCTGACGGACCCGCCGACGGCACCACCCGCCGGCCGCGCCCCCTTGTGGGCACCGTCCTTCCCTCAATAAAATGTCACACACTATAGAGAGGTCGTCCGACATGACCGACACCGCCTGGAACACCACCCGCCCCTGGCGCGGCATCATGGTCGCCACCGCCCTGCCGCTCCGGGACGACCTGACCGTCGACCACGACGCGTACGCCGAGCACGTCCGGTGGCTCATCGACAACGGCTGCGACGGCGTCGTCCCCAACGGCTCGCTCGGCGAGTACCAGACCCTCACCGACGAGGAGCGCGCCCGCGTGGTGCACACCGCCGTCGAGGCGGCGGGCGACGCCGCCCGCGTCATGCCCGGCGTCGCCGCGTACGGCAGCGCGGCGGCCCGGCGCTGGGCCGAGCAGGCCGCCGAGGCCGGCTGCGGCTCGGTCCTGCTGCTTCCCCCCAACGCCTACCGCGCCGACCACGACGCCGTGCGCGCCCACTACGCCGAGGTCGCCAGGGCCGGGGTGCCCGTCGTGGCGTACAACAACCCGATCGACACCAAGGTCGACCTCACCCCGGCACTGCTCGCCGAACTGCACCGGGACGGGGCGATCGTCGCCGTCAAGGAGTTCACCGGCGATGTGCGCCGGGCCTACGAGATCGCCGAACTCGCCCCGGAGCTCGACCTGTTGATCGGCGCGGACGACGTGCTGCTCGAACTGGCCGTCGCCGGGGCGGTCGGCTGGATCGCGGGCTATCCCAACGCCCTGCCCGCCTCCTGCGCCGAGCTCTTCCACGCCGCCGTCGCCGGTGACCTGGCCACGGCCCTGCCGCTCTACCGCTCCCTGCACTCCCTGCTGCGTTGGGACTCCAAGACCGAGTTCGTGCAGGCCATCAAGTTGTCTATGGACATCGTCGGCCGACCCGGCGGCCCGGTCAGGCCGCCGCGCTCCCCGCTCGCCGGGGAGGCCGCGAACCGCGTGCGGGAGGCCACCGAGAAGGCCGTCGCGCACGGCCACCGCTGACCGATGCCTCGGCGCCGACCACGGCCACACGGCTCCGGGCCGACCGCAACCGTCCGTCTCCGAAAGGACCTTCCGTGCGTACGCGTCACGTCTTCCACGCCGTCGACTCGCACACCGAGGGCATGCCCACGCGCGTGATCACCGGCGGCGTCGGGGTCATCCCCGGCACCACCATGGCCGAGCGCAGGCTGCACTTCATCGAGCACATGGACCACCTCCGCACGCTCCTGATGTACGAGCCGCGCGGCCACGCCGCGATGAGCGGAGCGATCCTCCAGCCGCCCACGCGCCCCGACGCCGACCACGGGGTGCTGTTCATCGAGGTCTCCGGCCTCCTGCCGATGTGCGGCCACGGCACCCTCGGCGTCGCGACCGTCCTGGTCGAGACCGGCCTGGTCCCCGTCACCGAACCCGTCACCACGGTGCGCCTCGACACCCCGGCCGGGCTCGTGCCGGTCGACGTGCGCGTGGAGGACGGCGTCGCCAGGTCCGCCACGTTCACCAACGTGCCCGCGTTCTGCGTCGGGCTGGAGCGCAAGGCGGAGGTGCCCGGCTTCGGCACGGTCACCTACGACCTCGCCTTCGGCGGCAACTTCTACGCCTTCGTCGAACTCGACGCGCTGGGCCTGCCCTTCGACCGCGCCCGCAAGAACGACCTGCTCGCTGCCGGGCTCGGCCTCATGGACGCCATCAACGCCGCACCGGACCGCCCCGTCCATCCGGAGCGGCCCGACATCGCCGGGGTCAAGCACGTCTACCTCGCCGCGCCCGGCTCCGACGCCCACCACTCGCGGCACGCCATGGCCATCCACCCGGGCTGGTTCGACCGCTCACCGTGCGGCACCGGCACCTGTGCCCGCATGGCCCAGCTGCACGCCCGCGGCGAGCTGCCCCTCGACCGTGACTTCGTCAACGAATCCTTCATCGGTACGAAGTTCACGGGCCGGCTCGTCGCCGAGGCCGAGGTCGGCGGGGTGCCCGCCGTCGTACCGACCATCACCGGGCGCGCCTGGGTCACCGGCACCGCCCAGTACTTCCTCGACCCGGACGACCCCTTCCCCGGAGGATTCCTTCTGTGACCGCCGCTGTGTCCCCGCTGTCCACCGCGTTCAGTTCAGTCAACCCGGCCGATCCCGACGACGTGGTCCTGCGCGTCAGCGCCCCGGGCGCCTTCGCCGCCGTGGACACCGTCGAGCGGGCCCGCGCGGCCCAGGCGGGCTGGCTGCTCGCCGGTGCGGCCGCCCGCTCGGCCGCACTCGGAGCGGTCGCCGCCGCCGTCGAGAGCGCGGCGGCGGAGCTCGCCGCGCTCGCCGTGCGCGAGGTCGGCAAGCCGCTCGCCGAGGCCCGGGCCGAGATCGCGCGCACCGCCGCGATCTGGCGGTACTACGCGCAGGCCCCCTACGACCCCGTCGGCGCCGTCCACGAGACCGCCGCCGGAGCGGGGCTGTTGCTGAGCCGCCGTCGGCCGCACGGCGTCGCCGGACTCATCACCCCGTGGAACTTCCCCTTCGCCATCCCGAGCTGGAAGTCGGCCCCGGCACTCGCCGTCGGCAACGCGGTCGTCCTCAAGCCCGCCCCGCAGGCCACGGCCTGCGCCCAGCGCCTCACAGAGATCGTCCAACAGGCCCTGCCCGTCGGGGCGTTCACTCTCCTTCCGGGCGACGCCACCGAGGGCAACGCGCTCGTCTCCGCCTGCGACGTGGTCTCCTTCACCGGCTCCACCGCCGTCGGCCAGGCGGTCGTGCGCACCGCCACGGCCCGCGGCATCCCCGTCCAGGCCGAGATGGGCGGCCTGAACGCGGCGATCGTCCTGCCGGACGCCGACATCGAGCGGGCGGCCGCGCACATCGCCGCCGCCATCGCCGGATACGCCGGCCAGAAGTGCACCGCCACCAGCCGTGTGATCGCCGTCGGCGCGGCCGCCGGCCCGCTGCGCGAGGCACTCGGCGAGGCGTTGCGGACCGTCCCGGTCGGTGATCCGGCCGACCCGGCCACGGTGTGCGGACCGCTCGTCGACGCGCGCGCCCGCGACCGGGTCGGCGACGCCGTGCGGGGCCTGAGCGTGCTCGCGCGCGGCGCCGTGCCGGAGGGGCCCGGCTGGTACGCGGCACCGACCCTGGTGGAGGACGTTCCCCCCGGCCATCGGCTCCTGAACGAGGAGGTCTTCGGGCCGGTCGCAGCCCTGCTGCCCGCCGAGGACCTGGACCACGCGGTCCGGATCAGCAACTCCGTCCCGCACGGTCTGGTCACCTCGCTGCACACCGCCGACCTGGACGCGGCCATCGGCGGACTCGACCGCCTCGACACCGGCATGATCCGGGTCAACGCACCGTCCACCGGCGTCGACTTCCACCTGCCGTTCGGCGGCACGAAGGCTTCCAGCCTGGGGGCGCGTGAGCAGGGCCGGGCGGCCCTGGAGTTCTATGCGACGACCCGGACCTACACCCTGGCGCCCGCGATGACGGCGTGACGCCTGGTTCCGTGTGATGCCTCTGCGGGCCGGTGGGGGCTGATCGCGCAGTTCCCCGCGCCCCTGGCGGGGCTTGCGGTGCCGTCCCCCTACAGAGAAGGGCTCATGAACCCTGCCCGCACAGCCGTCGATCACTTCTTCACCGTCCCCCTGGACCACTCCGCCCCCGGCGGGGCGACCCTCCAGGTCTTCGCACGCGAGGTCGTCGACCCGGGTCGTGCCGGAGAGCGACTGCCCTGGCTGCTCTATCTCCAGGGCGGTCCTGGCGGCAAGTCGCCGCGTCCGTCGGCCGGTTCGCCGGGCTGGCTGGACGAGGCGCTCAAGACACACCGGGTGCTGCTGCTCGACCAGCGCGGCACCGGCCGCTCCACCCCCGTCACCGCGCGGGCCGCCGCCCGCTGCGCGGACCCGGCCAGGCTCGCCGCGTACCTCGGCCACTTCCGCGCCGACGCGATCGTCGCCGACGCCGAGCTGATCCGCCGTCGACTCTGCGGCGACGAACCCTGGGAGACCCTGGGGCAGAGCTACGGAGGCTTCCTCACCCTCACCTATCTGTCCCGGGCCCCCGAAGGCCTGAAAGCCTGCTACGTCACCGGAGGTCTTCCCGGGCTCACCGCCACCGCCGACGACGTCTACGCCCGCACCTACCCGCGCGTGCGCGACCGCGTACGCGACTTCTACGCCCGCTATCCGCAGGACGCCACCCGGCTGCGCCGCATCGCGGACCTCCTCGCCGCCACCGACGTCCGCCTGCCCGACGGCGATCGCCTCACCGTGCGCCGACTGCGCACGCTCGGCCTCGTCCTCGGCATGGGGGACGGGTTCGAGCGGATCCACTGGCTGCTCGACGAAGCACTCGACGCCGAAGGGGAGTTGACCGACACCTTCCTGCACCAGGTGATGGCCGTCACCGGCTTCACCGACAACCCGCTGTTCGCCGTCCTGCAGGAGACGCTGTACGGGCAGGGCGCGGGCCCCACCGGCTGGGCCGCTGCCCGCGCCCTCACGGGCTTCGCCGAGTTCGCCGAGAAGGCCGACCCGCTCCTGCTCACCGGCGAGATGATCTATCCCTGGATGTTCCGCGACATCGCGGGCCTGCGGCCCTTCGCGGACGCCGCCGACCTCCTCGCCGCCCGCACCGACTGGCCCCCGCTGTAC
Source organism: Streptomyces flavofungini (assembly GCF_030388665.1). Lineage (NCBI taxonomy): Bacteria > Bacillati > Actinomycetota > Actinomycetes > Kitasatosporales > Streptomycetaceae > Streptomyces > Streptomyces flavofungini. Next base: position 8,662,039 of record NZ_CP128846.1, read on the forward strand.
GACCTCGACCGGCTCGCGGCCAACCAGGTCCCGCTCGCCGCGATCGTCTACCACGACGACATGTACGTGGACGCCGGGCTGTCCCTGGCCACCGCGTGCCAGGTCGGCGCCGCCCGCGTCTGGGTCACCAACGAATGGGAGCACGACGGCGTCACCGCGTCCGGCGGCCGCGTCCTCGAACGCCTGAAGGCGATGGCCGCGGGCCGCGCCTAGGTCCTTGTCCGGCCCGTTCCCGTTCCGCACCCGCGGACCGCCGCGCCCACCCGCACGTCCCGTACTCGCGAGCCGTTCCGCACCCCGGGAGAGCCATGCCCGCCCAGCCCCTCCGCCTGCGGCCGTTGACCGCTGCGTTCGCCCTCGTCGCCGCCCTCACCGCCCCCGCCGCGGCCGAAGCGGCCACCCAGTCCCCGTCGGCCGCCGCCCCCGCCTCCGACTGTGCCCTTCCCGGCCGCACCGGCTGGACCGACGAAGGGCACGACACCGACCCCCGGCAGTTCCAGCGCGCCACCGGCACCCGCAAGGTCCTCACCCTCTTCGTCGACTTCCCCGACGCCCCCGCCACCGAGTCCACCCGCCCCTACGCCGAACACCTCGCCCCCGCGGCCCGCTGGCTGAGGCAGGCCAGCCACGGCCACGTGCGCCTCGACGTCACCTCGCTGCACCGCTGGAACCGGATGCCCGCGGACTCCGCCTCGTACGGATTCGAGCGCGGTCTGACCTTCGAGGCACACGAGACGTACGTACGCGACGCCGTCACCGCCGCCGACCCGCACGTGGACTTCTCCCGCTACGACATGGTCCACATCGTCCCCACCAGAGCGGCCGCCGCCATCACCTTCTCCCCGACCTACCTCTTCGACCCGGGCACACCCGGCGTGCGAGCCGACGGCAGGCGCGTCAAATGGGGGGTCACCTTCGGTCAGGACCTGTGGCGCTGGGGGCACAGGGTCGCCGCCCACGAGACCGGGCACACCTTCGGACTGCCCGACCTCTACGCGTTCGCGGGCGACACCCACCGCCACACCGGCGGCTGGGACGTCATGGGCGACATCGCGGGCCGCGCGCCGCAGTTCCTCGGCTGGCACGCGTGGAAGCTCGGCTGGATCCGCGACGGCCAGGTGGCCTGCCTGCCCGGGCAGGGGCGGCGCACGGTGCGGCTGACAGCGGTGGAGCGCGGAGGGGGCACCCAGATCGCCGTCCTGCGCACCGGCGGGACGACGGCGTACGTCGCCGAGTCCCGCCGGGCCGAGGGCCATGACCGGACGGCCTGCTCCACCGGCGTCCTCATCTACCGGATCGACTCCGCCACCCCGACCGGCGAGGGTCCCGTGCGCGTCATGAACGCCGCGCCGTCCACGACCCCGCCGCCCGGCTGCGCACCGCTGGACATGGCCGCCCACGCCCCGGGCCAGACCTTCACCGACCCCGGCACCGGGGCGAAGATCACCGTGATCAGGCGCGGTGGGTCCGGTGACACCATCCGGCTCAGCAGGCCTTGAGAGCGATGCGCCCTTTGCCTCCACTTGATCTTCGTTGCGTAGGCTGGCGGGACAGGGGGAGGGGATCACCATCGCACAGCACAAGAAGCACAGGGCGGGAGCAGGCGGCCTCGCGCGGTCGTCGCTGATCATGGCCGTCGGCACCGTCGTGTCCCGGGCGACCGGCCTCATCCGGCAGGTCCTCCAGGCCGCGGCGCTCGGCACCGGCCTGCTCGCCAGTACGTACAACACGGCGAACACCGTGCCCACCGGCCTGTACACGCTGCTGATCGGAGGCGCGCTCAACGCCGTGCTCGTGCCGCAGCTGGTACGGGCCCGCACGACCCAGCCGGACGGCGGCAGGGCCTACGAACAGCGCCTGGTCACCCTGGTGTTGTGCGTCCTCGCGGCGGGCACGGCGCTCGCCGTGTGGGCGGCGCCGGAGATCGTCGGCCTGTACATGCGCGACACGGCCGAGAACCACGAGGCCTTCGAACTCACCGTTGTCTTCGCCCGCTTCCTGCTGCCGCAGATCTTCTTCTACGGCATGTTCGGGATGCTCGGCCAAGTCCTGGGCGCCCGCGAGAAGTTCGGCGCGATGATGTGGACACCCGTCCTCAACAACGTCGTCCTGATCGCCATGTTCGGCGCCTACCTCGCGCTGATGACGGCGCCCCGAAGCGTCGGTGACATCACCGCCGAGCAGGTCAGGCTCCTCGGCGTCGGCACCACCTGCGGCATCGCGCTGCAGGCCCTCGCGCTCGTGCCGTACGTGCGCGAGGCGGGCTTCCGCTTCCGGCCGCGCTTCGACTGGCGCGGCACGGGCCTGCGCAAGAGCGCCCGCGCCGCCCGCTGGACCCTGCTGTTCGTGTTCGTGAACCAGGTGGCCCTGACCGTCGTCTCCAACTACGCCAACGCCACCGACCAGCGACTGCCGCACGCGGGCGCCGGGTACACGGCGTACACGTACGCGCAGACCATCTGGCTGCTCCCGCAGTCCATCGTCACCGTCTCGCTGGTCACCGCGCTCCTGCCCCGGCTGAGCAAGGCGGCGGCGCAGGGCCGCACCGACGACCTGCGCGGCGAACTGTCCCGCGCGCTGCGCCTGACCGGTGTCGTGATCGTGCCCGCCGGATTCTTCTTCCTCGCGCTCGGCCCGCAGACCGCGGCGCTGCTGTTCGGCCACGGAGCCGCCGACGCGGCGGCCACGCGCCCGCTCGGCCAGATGCTCCAGGCCTTCGGCCTCGGCCTGATCCCTTTCTCCGCCCAGTACTTGCTGCTGCGCGGCTTCTACGCGTACGAAGACACCCGCACGCCGTTCTGGACGGCCGCGTGGATCGCCTCCGTGAACATCGCCCTCGCCGCCGCCTGTTACCAGCTCCTGCCCGCCCGCTGGGCGGTCGTCGGCATGGCCGCCGCGTACACGTTGTCGTACGCCGTGGGTCTGCTGCTCACCGCGCGACTCCTGCGCAGGCGCCTCGACGGTCGCATGGACGGCAGACGCCTGGTGCGCACCTACGGCAAGCTCACCCTGGCCGCCGCCCCCGCCGGGGCCCTGGCCTGGCTGGTGGCCCGGGTCTGCGCGGACGGGACGGGCGCCACGGACACGGCGACGACGGCCCTCGCGCTCACGGCGGGCGCCGCCGTGCTGGTCGTCGGATACGTGCTGCTCGCACGGCTGCTGAGGGTGGGCGAGCTGCGACTGCGTGTCCTGCGCTGAGGCGGCGCCGGACGGCCCTCGACCAGCAAGGTGGTCGAGGGCCGTCCCCGTGTGTGCGGTGGCTCCCGGTCGGGCTCAGTGCTCCGTCACGCACACGTGCGCGGCGGTCCGCGCGGGGAGTTCGGCGGCCGCTTCGCCACTGCCGACAAGGACGCCGCCGGGCGCCGACGTCACGCTCACGACCGCGCCGGGCCGCACCCCCGCCCGCCCCAGGGCGTCCATCACCTGCGGGTCGGTCTGGACGCTCTCCCTGATCCGCCGTACGACCGCACGCGTGCCCTCAGGGCCGGGTTCGAGGTCGCTGAGACTGACCACGCTCTCGTCGGGGCCCGGCCCCGCGGCGCGCTCCTCGCCCAGTTCATCGAGGCCCGGGATGGGGTTGCCGTAGGGCGACTGCGTCGGGTGCCGCAGCAGCCGCACGACGCGGCGCTCGACGGCCTCGCTCATCACATGTTCCCAGCGGCAGGCCTCGGCGTGGGCCTCCTCCCACTGGAGCCCGATCACGTCGACGAGCAGGCACTCCGCGAGGCGGTGCTTGCGCATCACGCGCGTGGCGGTCCGCCGCCCCTCCTCCGTCAGCTCCAAGTGCCGGTCGGCGGCCACGCGCAGCAGTCCGTCGCGCGCCATGCGGGCCACGGTCTGGCTGACCGTGGGGCCGCTCTGGTCCAGGCGTTCGGCGATGCGGGCCCGCAGCGGGGCCACGCCTTCCTCCTCCAGCTCCAGGACCGTGCGCAGATACATCTCCGTGGTGTCGATGAGTCGGGTCATGCCGTGTGTCAGGCGGAGGTCTCGGCGGTGGCGGTCAGGACCGCGCGGCCGAGTAGGTGACCGGCGATGTTGAAGCCGAGGAAGGCCGGGGTGGCCTCCGCGGGGACACCGAGGGACTCGACGTCGAGGGCGTGCACCACGACGAAGTAGCGGTGCGGGCCGTGGCCCGCGGGCGGGGCGGCGCCGATGTAGCGGGCCAGGCGGGCGTCGTTGGGCAGTTGGAAGGCGCCGTCGGGCAGGCCCGAGCCGGTGTCGTCGCCCGCGCCCTCCGGCAGCTCGGTGACGGTGGCGGGGATGTCGGCGACCGCCCAGTGCCAGAACCCGGACCCGGTGGGGGCGTCGGGGTCGTAGACCGTGACCGCGTAGCTCTTCGTGCCTTCCGGGGCGCCGCTCCACGACAGCTGCGGCGAGACGTCCTTGCCGCCGGGGACGCCGGCGGAGAGCTGCTCGGGCGACCAGGCGGCGCCGTCGGTGACGTTGGTGCTCGTCACGGTGAAAGAGGCCGCCTCGGGGAGGCGGGCGAAGGGGTCGTTGGCGTTCATCGCGTCGTTCCTTTCAGGCCGTGCTGTGGGTGGCGACGAGGGGCGGTGGCGTCTCTCGCCGTCGGTAAATCGACCATAACACTGATAATCGATTATTCAAGGGATCGTCTATGCTGACTCCATGACGCAGACGGTTCACACCTCGCCCCCGCCGGAAGGGCGGCCCGGGAATCAGTCCGGCAAGCAGTCCGGGAAGCAGATGCTCTCCGAGCAGGTCCACGCGCATCTGCGGGACGCGATCATGCGCGGGGACTTCGCCCCGGGGGACGCCCTCAAGCCGCAGGACCTGGCCAAGGAGCAGGGCGTGAGCCTGGCCGTCGTACGCGAAGCGCTCGTGCGGCTGGTCGGCGAAGGCCTCGCCGACCGCCTGCACAACCGCGGCTTCGCCGTCCCGGCCTTCTCCGACCGCCGCTGGCAGGAGATCGCCGAGGCCCGCAGGACCGTCGAACCGGTCGTCCTGCGCATGTCCGTCGAGCGCGGAGACGTCGACTGGGAGGCCCGCGTACGAGCCGCCCACCACCGCCTGGCCCGCACCCCGGCGTACGAACCGGGGGAGGGTGAGTACTACAGCGGCGCCTGGTCCGAGGCCCACCGCGTCTTCCACCGCACCCTGCTCGAAGGCTGTGGCAACCCCGTCCTGCTCGACACCTTCGACCGCATGTGGACCGCGAGCGAACTGGCCCGCCGTTGGTCGGCGTACCGCGACCCCGACCGGGACGGAATCGGCGAGCACCGTCGCCTGGAGGAGGCCGCCCTGGCCCGCGACGCGGACGCGGCCGCCGAGGTCCTGGTCCGGCACCTCACCCAGACGGCGACCGCGCTGAGGACCGGCTAGGCCGCCCGCCGCGCCCGCGACCGGTGCCGCCGGATCGGATCTGCGTACGGGCGCCCGCTGCCCTGCACCGTGCGCCGCGCGCCGGTGCGCCGCGCGCCGGTGCGCCGCTCTCCGGGGCGCCGAGTCGCCGTGGCGTTCGGGGAGTTCGGGGAGTCCTGCGTCGTACACCAACATCCCGGCGGGGAGGCTGCGGCCGTGCAGCGGGTCCAGCCACCAGCGGCTGGTGCGGCCGTCGACGCGCCGCGCCGCCGCGACGTCCTCGGGCCGGGAGGGGCCCATGACGGCTGTGTTCAGTGCTCGAAAGAGCTTCACGGCTTAATTTAGGGCGTGAATTAAATCCTGAGGACAAGTCGCGTCAAGGAGTACGGCACGGGTATGTTGCGACCGGGGAGAGGAGCCACATGGCCGAGCGGAGCAGCCGAACCGTGCGTGACCTGCGCCTGGGCAACCGGGCTTCGGTGCTGCGCCGGTTGTACTTCCACGGGCCGATGAGCCGCCAGGCGCTCGGCGGCGCGACCGGGCTCAGCTCCGGCTCCGTCAGCAACGTTGTCGCCGAACTCACCGCCGATCACCTCCTGGAGGAGGCCGGCGTCGTGGAGTCCGACGGCGGCCGCCCCCGCACCCTGCTGCGCGTGGCCCCCGGCAGCGGCCACCTCATCGGCGTGGACGTCGGTGAGACTCGCGTCCGCGTCGAGGCCTTCGACCTCGCCCTCACCGAACTGGCCCGCACCGACCGCCCGTTGACCCCGACCGGCCACGACGTCGAGGCCGTCGTCGCCCACATCCGCGACGGCGTCGCCGAAGTCACCGCCGCCGCCGGGCTCACGGCGGGCGAGGGCCTGATCGGCGTCGGCGTCGGCGTCCCCGGCATCGTCGAGACCACCGCCCCCGGCGGCGCCCTCGTCCACGGCCAGACCGTCGGCTGGGACGCGGTACCCCTGGAGTCCTTGCTCCGTGAGGCCGTCCGACTCCCGCCCGGGACCGCGTACTTCATCGACAACGGCGCTCGCGCGCTCGGCCAGGCCGAGATGTGGTTCGGCGGCGGCCGCGGGGTGCGCGACGCCGTCATCGTCCTGTTCGGCTCCGGCGTCGGCGCGTGCGTCGTCACCGACGGCGTCATCCACGGCGGGCCCGGCGAGTGGGGGCACCTGACGGTGCACGTGCGGGGGCGGCGCTGCCGGTGCGGGGCGCTCGGCTGCCTGGAGGCGTACGCGGGGGCGGAGGCGCTCCTGGAGCGCTGGCGCGAGGCGGGGGGCGAGCCGCCCGGGACCGGCGAGGAGGACGGGGTCGCCGCGCTGCTCGCGGCCGCTCGCCCTGAGGACGGCGGCGCCGCCGACCCCGTGGCGCGGGCCGTCCTCGACGAGACCGCCGAGTACCTGGGCGCGGCCATCTCCGGCCTGGTGAACCTCTTCGGCCCCGAACGCGTCCTCGTCGGCGGCTGGGCCGGGCTCGCCCTCGGCCCGCACCTCCTGCCCGCCGTCCGCGAGCACGCCGCCGCGTACTCCCTGCGCCGTCCCGCGGCCCGCGTCACCGTGGCACTCGGCGAGCTGGGCCCGGACGCGGTGACGGTGGGCGCGGCGACGCTGCCGCTCGCGGACTTCCTGGCGCGGGGCGGGCGGCGGCGCGAGGAGGCCGGGGAGGCGCCGGGGGCGGGGCCGTCGCTCGGCCCGGCGGCGCGCGCGGCGCTCTGACTCCGGCCCCGCCCCGGTCACGCGTCCCCAGCGGACTCGCTCGCTCCTCCAGTCGGTACGGACTCGCTCACTTCCCCAGGAAGGCGACCAGCGCCTCGTTCACTTCCTCGGCGTGGGTCCACAGCAGGCCGTGCGGGGCGCCCTCGATCTCGACGTACGTGGAGTTCGGCAGGATCTCGCGGAACGCGCGGGCGGTGGCGTCGATCGGCAGGATGCGGTCGGCGGTGCCGTGCAGCAGCAGCGTGGGGATGCCGGACGCGGCGATGGCGGCGGAGTCCTCCCGGAAGTCCGTGGTCCAGGTCGGCACGGCCGCGACCGAGGCGTGGGCCGACGCGCCCGCGGCCACGTTCCAGCTGGCGCGCAGCGCCGCCTCGCTGAGACGGGAGCCGAGGGTCTCGTCGGTGTTGTAGAAGTCGGCGTAGAACGCGTCGAAGTAGGCGTACCGGTCGGCCTTCACGGCGGCGAGTATGCCGTCGAAGACGGACTGGTCGACGCCGCGCGGGTTGTCGTCCGTCTTGAGCAGGAACGGCTGGAGCAGTCCGAGGAAGGCGGCCTTGCCGACGCGCTCGGTCCCGTACGTCGACACGTAGCGGGTGACCTCGCCGCTGCCCATCGAGAACCCGACGAGCACCGCGTCCCGCAGGTCCAGCGTCCGCATCAGGATGTCGAGGTCCGAGGCGAAGGTGTCGTAGTCGTAGCCGGTCGTCGGCCGGCTGGACCGGCCGAAGCCGCGGCGGTCGTAGGTGATGACGCGGTGTCCGGACTCCAGGAGGGCCGGCACCTGCTTCTCCCAGGAGTGCCCGTCCAGCGGGTAGCCGTGGATGAGGACCACGGGGCGGCCGCTGCCGTGGTCCTCGTAGTAGAGGTCGATCGACGCGCTGTTCTCGGTACCGACGGTGATGTACGGCATGGCAGTCCCTTTCGTTCCCTCTGGTCGTCCGACGTGCTGACGTAGAAACACCGTACACGATTACATCGCGCACGATGCAATCGTTCGCGCTGTGCTCTCGCTTACAGTGGTCCGCATGGAAGGCACCAGGGAAGACAAGTCACCGCTGGCCGAGCTGCTCTGCTTCGACCTCTACGCGGCCTCGCGCAGCGTCACGGCCGTGTACCGGGTCCTCCTCGACCCCCTGGGGCTGACCTACCCCCAGTACCTGGTGATGCTGGTGCTGTGGCGGCGGGACGAGAGCACGGTCCGTGAGCTGGTGGAGGAGCTGCGGCTCGACTACAACACGCTGTCCCCGCTTCTGAAGCGACTGGAGGCGCGGGGCCTGCTCGAGCGCCGCCGCCGTCCGGACGACGAGCGCTCGGTCGCCGTGGTCCTCACCGCAGAGGGGCGCGCGATGCGGAAGCAGGCGGCACATGTGCCCGCCGCCATCGGCGAGGCGATGGGCGTGGACGAGTCGGAGATCGCCGCGCTGCAGGCGGTGCTGCGGAGGATCACGGTGAACGCGGGGGCTCGGGCCGCGGAGTCGGGTGCGCGTCGCTCCTAGGCGGGCTTCCCGGTGGGTGCGCGGGTCCGTCGGGGACGGCTCCGTGGCCGGAGTCGCCGACCTGTCATGATCATCTCGTCGTGTTCCACGGTGGGAGGCAAGAGATGGCGATACCGCTGCCCGATGGGCTGGCCACGCCGGCGCTGGTGGTCGATCCGGATGTGCTGGACAGGAACATCGCGCGGATGGCGGAGGCATCGCGGGCCCAAGGGTTCGCCCTGCGTCCGCACGCCAAGAGCCACAAGTCCGCGCAGATCGCGGACCGACAGCTCCGGTCCGGCGCGCGCGGCCTCTCGGTGGCCACGGTCGGCGAGGCCGAGGCGTTCGCCCGCGCGGGCGTGGAGGACCTGTTCATCGCCTACCCCGTGTGGCTCGACGCCGCCAAGGCGCGGCGGCTGCGCCGGTTGGCGGACGACGCCGCCGTGAGAGTCGGGGTGGAGTCGGTCGAGGGCGCGCGGCGGCTGGGGGACGCCGTGCGCGGCAGCGACCGGGCGGTCGAGGTGCTCGTCGAGGTCGACAGCGGGAGCCGGCGGACGGGGGTGCGGCCCGACGCCGCCGGAGAGGTCGGCGAGGCGGCCGCCGACGCGGGCCTGGACGTGGTCGGTGTGTTCACGTTCCCGGGGCACGGCTACGGCCATGACGCCCAGGCGCGCGAGCGGGCCGCGCGGGACGAGGAGCGCACGCTGGGTGAGGCCGCACAGGCGCTGCGGGACCTCGGACTCGGCGTCCGTGTCGTCAGCGGCGGATCGACTCCGACGGTGGGGCAGTGGCAGCCCGGCACGGTGAACGAGCTGCGGCCCGGTGTCTACGTCTTCAACGACGCCACGCAACTGGCCATCGGCACCTGCTCGGTGGAGGACCTCGCGCTGGTCGCGGCGGCGACGGTGATCAGCGTTCCCGCACCGGACCGCTTCGTGCTCGATGTCGGCAGCAAGGTCCTCGGCTCCGACCGGTCGTCATGGGTGACGGGCCACGGCTACCTGCCGCAGTACCCGCAGGGAGCCGTCACGGGGCTGTGGGAGCACCACGCCGTGGTGCGCCTTCCAGAAGGGGTGCGAGGGCCACGCCTGGGGTCGTTGGTCGCCGTCGTCCCCAACCACATCTGCACGCCCGTGAACCTCGCCGACGAGCTGTTGGTCGTCCGCGACCACGAGGTGATCGACCGCTGGCAGGTCACAGCACGTGGTGCCAACACCTGAACGTCACGCCTCCGCCCGATGTCCCGGCGGCCGACCGCGAGATCCAGTCAGGCGGAACGCGCCCTGACGCGTCCTGTCGTGTGTGACTAGTCCAGAACCGACGTTCGACGAACAATCTCACGCAGAAAGAGACCGCACCGGCCCCGCCAACCTCACCGGCCCTCACGCGGCCGGACTCGACACCGACCCCGCCGAGGGGCCGACGGACGCCGAGGGGGCCGAGGGGGCCGAGGGGGCCGAGAAGGAAGCCGAGCCCGAGCGGCTTCCTGCCCGGGAGACCTGGACCGTTCTGTACCGCCACTTCAAGCCGCACCGCGGCGTCGTGGCGCTCGGCGCGCTGTTCACGCTCATCGGCGCCGCCACCGGCCTCGCGCAGCCGGTCGCGGTCGAGCAGTTGGTGAGCCGGCTCCAGGACGACGAGTCGATCACCTCGATCCTCGTCCTGCTCACGGGTCTCCTGGTGATCGGGACGGCCGTCGAGTCTGTCGGCAGCTACATCCTGGAACGCACCGCGCAGTCCGTCGTCCTCGACTCCCGCCGGTCCCTCATCGGCCGCCTGCTGCGCCTGAAGGTCGCGGAGATCGAGCGCGTGCAGCCCGGCGACCTGATGTCCCGCGTCACCTCGGACACCACGCTGCTCCAGGCCGTCACCACGCAGGCCGTGGTGTCCGCGTTCTCCGGGGCGCTCACCGTCGTCGCGACCATCGTGATGATGGCCTTCATGGATCCGGTCCTCCTCGGCGTCACACTCGGCGTGATCGTCCTCATCGGCGCCGCCACCGGCCTGGTCATGCCGAAGATCTCCAAGGCCACCCAGCGCTCCCAGGAGGCCGTGGGCATGATCTCGACGGCCCTCGAGCGGGCCTTCGGCGCGTTCCGGACCCTGAAGGCCTCCGGCGCGGAGGAGCGTGAGGTCGCCAAGGTCGAGGCGGCCGCGCGGGAGGCCTGGCGGCACGGCGTGAAGTCCGCCAAGTGGCAGGCGGTGGCGTGGAGTTCGATGGGCTTCGCGATCCAGGTGTCGTTCCTCGCGGTGCTCGGTGTCGGCGGCGCCCGCGTCGCCTCCGAGGCGATCTCCGTCGCGACCCTCGTGGCGTTCCTGATGCTGCTCTTCTACCTGATCGACCCGGTGAGCCGCCTCGTCGACGCCGTCACCCAGTACCAGGTGGGCTCCGCCGCCGTGGCCCGCATCGTGCAGGCGGAGCGGATGGAGACCGAGGAAGCGGCCGTCGTCGAGGACCAGGCCGATCGACCGGGGCGGGCGGCGGGGCGGCGGGCAGCAGTGGAGCGGCCCGCGTCCGTCCTCTTCCAGGACGTCACCTTCCGCTACCGCCCCGACCTCCCCCACGTCCACCACGGAGTGACCTTCGCCGTCCCCGGCCCCGGCATGACGGCCTTCGTCGGCCCGTCCGGCGCGGGCAAGACCACCGTCTTCGGGCTCGTGGAGCGCTTCTACGACGCGACGGGCGGCCGCGTCCTCGTCGACGGCCGGGACGTACAGGACTGGCCGCTCGCCGAACTGCGCGCGACCATCGGGTACGTCGAGCAGGACGCCCCCGTCCTCGCGGGCACCCTGCGCGAGAACCTGCTGTTCGCCGCGCCGGACGCCACCGACGCAGACATCCGCGACGTCCTCGTGCGAGCACGCCTCGACGGCCTCGTGGAGAAGCTGCCGGACGGACTGGAGACCGTGGTGGGCCACCGCGGCTCCAAGCTCTCCGGCGGTGAACGCCAGCGCGTGGCCATCGCCCGCGCCCTGCTGCGCAAGCCCCGGCTGCTGCTCCTCGACGAGGCGACGTCGCAGCTGGACGCCGTCAACGAGCTGGCGCTGCGCGACGTCGTCGCCGAGGTGTCGAAGACCGTGACGGTGCTCGTCGTCGCGCACCGCCTGTCGACGGTCACGCTGGCCGACCGGATCGTCGTCATGGACGCAGGGCGGGTCCGCGCGGTCGGCACGCACGACGAACTGGTGGAGAGGGATCCGCTGTACGGCGAGCTGGCGGCGACCCAGTTCCTGGCGACGTCGTGACGGCGTGACGTCGCCCTGAAGCGGTTCCTCCTGTTCCCCGTGTTCCCCTGCTCCAGCCCCCTGGAAGCAACGCTCCGTGCCCAGGAGAAGCGATGGCTCGACGCCCGGGAAACTGGCCGGACCCGGCGCCGAGCCGTCGCTATCGTGACCGCATGACCGACTTGACCTTGGATCGCTACGCCGCCGAAATCATCGCCCAGACCGAGCAGTTGACCGCTTCGGTCAAGGGCGCCGACCTCGCCGCCCCGGTGCCGACCTGCGCCGGCTGGAGCCTCGGCGACCTGCTGCGGCACGTGGGCGGCGCGCACCGCTGGGCCGAGGAGATCGTCCGCACCCGGGCGACCGGCCCGGTCCCCGACGACCGGGTGAACGACGTCTCGGGCGACGACCGGGCGGACGCCGCCGCGCTCGGCGCCTGGCTGACCGAGGGCGCGGCCCTGTTCGCGGGCGCCCTCCGGGAGGCGGGACCGCACGCGCGGGTGTGGACGGTGGCGCCGGGCGGCACCCCGGTGTTCTGGGCGCGCCGGATGACCGTGGAGTCGGTGGTGCACCGCGCGGACGCGGTCGGGGCCGTCGACGGGACGTACGCCCTGGACCACGACGTCGCCCTCGACGCCCTGGCCGAATGGCTGGGCTTCCTCGAACTGCCGCAGGTCTACGAGTCCGTCGAGGCGATGCGCGCCCTGCTCGGCCCGGGCAGGACCATCCACTTCCACGTCACGGACGCGGCCCCCGGGGCGGAGGGCGACTGGAGAATCGACCTCACCGGCGAAGCGCCCGCCGTGCGGCGCTCCACAGCGGCGGACCGTACGCCCGAAGAAGCGGCCGCGACCGCGCGGGGTTCGGCGGCGGCACTGCTGCTGCTCATGTACCGGCGGGACTCCCTCCTGGAGGACAAGGCGGAGATCGTGGGGGACCGGGAGCTGTTCGATGAGTGGCGGGAGGGGGTCAGCGCCTGGCTCCGGAGGTGAGGAGTGCGGCGGTGGGGGGCACTGACGGAGTGCGCCCGGCCTCGCTCCGCCGGCCCCCGAAAGGCCTGAGCAGGCCCACCCCGGCGAAGCGGGCGCTCGCGGACGCGGGGGCGCGGCGGGCGTGGTCCGGTCCCCGGCGCGGTGTACCGGCGCGGGAGACCGGAAGCGGCCGCTTCGCGCTGCACCGGGGTGTGCGCGGCGTGACGCACCCCCGCCGCCCGCCGCAGGCGTGCCCCGGGCCCCATCGGCTTGAAGGGGCGTCTCACGCACCGCACTTGAGCTTGTACTCGACGACGTAGGCGCGGTTGCCACGCCCGCGTCTGCGGTAGGTGGGGTGCTGCTGCCAGGGTCCGGGCGGCCAGGGTCCCGGCTGCGCGGGCCGGGGAGGGAGTTCGTCGCGCTCGTCGGGGGCGGGGGCGGCGCACAGCGCGGGGTCGGGGGCGCGGACCGGCAAGGAGGTGAGACGGCGGACGCGGTCGTGGAACCCGCCCATGGGCAGCGGGAGTTCGACGTCGTCGTCGACGAATCGCACCGCGACGGCGGCGTACTCCATGACGGCGACGGCGACGGGCGGCCAGGACCGCAACGTCGATCGATTGGTCATCCGGAGGATGCCGAGCATCCGCAGCGTGGCCGCCACGCTGACGGCCGGGGCCTCCGTGGGCCACTCCAGTTTCAGCAGGGGCGCGCCCCGTTCGGGCCGGGGGGCGTGGCGCGGCGGGTGCTCGTCGGACGCGGGGGCGGGCAGGGCGGCGTCGGGGGTCTGCTCCCTCCACCAGGCCGCCTCCTCGGACTCGCCGAGGGTGAGGTGGTGGAGGTAGAGGCAGTAGGCCGCCGCCGTCTCCCCGGCCCCGGCGGCGTACTGCCACAGGAAGCGGGCGGTGTGGGCGCTGTCGTTGAGCCGCAGCATGCAGCCGAGGACGAGCGCGCCGGTGGGGGTGGGCAGGGACTCGGTGAGGAAGTCGGTCACGGACGCCAGGGGCATGGTGGTCACGACGGCCTCGCACAGGATCCGCAGATCGCCGTCGGCTGCCTGAGCGGTGGCATGGCGGGGGCCGTCGGCCGTGGTCGGGGCCGGGGGTGACGCGGGTCGGGTCGGCACCGGGTCGTGGGGGGTAGGGGAGTCGTCGAGCAGCAGAGCGCCCTTGAGCAGCTCATCGATCGGTGAGGTCACCGGGGTGTCCCTCCTGGGTGATGGTGCGGAGATTTGCCGTCAGATGGCGTTTGGCGTGGCGGTCCGCCGCGCGGACGGTGGCGCACGGGACGCCGAGGACGTCCGCGACGTCGTTGTCCCGCAGCCCGCGCAGGTGCAGCAGCACGATGACGTCGAGGTGCAGGGCGGGCAGCCGCCGGATCGCGTCGAAGAGGTCGAAGGTCCTGACGACCTGGGCGAGCGGGTCCGCGGCCTCGCGCTGGGCGCGGGTGTCGAACGCGGCCTCGGAGAGCGCCGGATGGCCGTCACAGCGCGGGGCGCGCTCCATCACCGTCTGGCGCAGGAGCCGCCACGCGTACTCCTCGGGCCGCGTGCTGGCCACGGCGTCCGGCCAGAGGATCAGCAGCAGGTAGAACACGTCGCTCACCGACTGCTTCGCCTCGCCGGCCCGACGCTGGAACGTGGCCGCGTACGCGGTGTAGTTCGTGCGGTGGGTGTCCCTGAAGGCGAGGAAGTCCCGGGGCGGACGCTGGCCGGGCAGGCCGTTCTTCCGCTCCTTGGCCAGGGCCTTGTGTATCCAGTTGAGGCGCTTGTCGGCCTCCTGGGCGGCGCGGACCCACTGGGCCCGGATGTCCGCGAGCGCCGGGTCGGGCAGGCGCAGGGCGACGAGCAGGTCCCGGGTGATCTGCCAGCGGGGGTAGCGGCCGACGGCCCGCAGCAGCTCGGAGATCTTGGAGCGCGGCCAGTTCGCCTCCTTCTCCAGCTGAATGAACGTCAGGCCACTGTCGTGATAGGCGCCGCGCAGGTGCTCGAGCCAGGCCCGGTGGGCCGGCTTGGTGCCCTCGGCGATGGGCCCCAGCTTGCGCCCGGGGCGCCGGTGGCGGGCGCCTCTCGGGGCCGGCTGTGCGCTCACCGAGTGCCCTGCCGGGCGTCGGCCTCGGGCGGGGGCGTACGCAATCCGTCCGCCCGCGGGCTGGTCTGCGGCCTGTGCATCAGGCTCCTTCGCTTACGTCATGATCGTGCGTCCAGGTACGTGGAGCAGCCCCTGCGACGCCACCGGCGCCCCCCGCCCCAGGAACTGGCAGCCAGCATGGGCCGCACGTGCCCCGATGGCGAGGCGATCGAGCGGTTCGGGAACATTGCCGTCGTCGCCGGGGCCGCGGAATCGGCCGTCCCGCCCGATGGCCGGTGGGCGGTCTGCCGCGTCCGACCGGCGCGGAACCCGTGGGTGTGGAAGTCCCGTGCGTGAGCTGTGGGTTGTGCGTGACCGGTGTGTGGGGAGGGCTTGCCGTGCCGTTCGGTGGGTCCTCATAATCGCGGAAGCACTTCACGGGCTCACCCCACTGGGCCCGGACACCTTGCGGGCAACTGCCCTTCTCCACGCGGTTTTTCCGAAGGGCGCCTCCGGTCATTGGGGTTGGCATGAGCCCATCAGGGTGCTGACCCCCCACCGAGAGGAAGTCCGTTGAAGAACACGGCCACGTACCTCAAGAGGGCTGTCGCCGTCGGCGCCGTCACCCTCGCCGCCGTCAGCCTGAACCCCGCCAACTCCTGGGCTGTGCCCGCTGACGGGCCCGGCGGCGACGGGCCCCGCACCAGGGTTGTCGGCGGCACCCCGGCCGAGCAGGGTGAATTCCCGTTCATGGTCCGGCTTTCGATGGGCTGTGGCGGCTCGCTCCTCGAGCAGGACGTCGTGCTCACGGCGGCCCACTGCGTCGACGGCAGCAGCGACAACCCCGACATCACCGCCACCGGCGGTGTCGTGGACCTGCAGTCGCCGGATGCCGTCACGGTCAAGGCCACCAAGGTCATCCAGGCGCCCGGCTACAACGGCACGGGCAAGGACTGGGCGGTCATCAAGCTGGAGAAGGCCATCGACCAGCCGACGCTGCCGATAGCCGAGAACGACTCGTTCGACAAGGGCGACTTCACCATCGCCGGCTGGGGCGCCGACAAGGAGGGCGGCAACCAGCAGCGCCACCTCCTCAAGGCCCAGGTGCCGTTCGTGGACGACGCGACCTGCAAGGGCGCCTACTCCAACCTGGTCGAGAACGAGGAGCTGTGCGCCGGAAAGATGGACACCGGCGGCGTCGACACCTGTCAGGGCGACTCCGGCGGCCCCATGTTCCGCAAGGACGACAACGACAAGCTGGTCCAGGTCGGCATCGTGAGCTGGGGCGAGGGCTGCGCCCGTCCGACCAAGCCGGGCGTCTACACCCAGGTGAGTCACTTCGCGGCCGACATCAAGAAGGCGGCGGGCGAGCTGGGCTGACGCCCGTCCCGTGCGGGCGGGCCGCTGTCTGAGCCCGTCCGGTGAGTCTGTACGCGCCGTGCGTCCGCGGGGGCCGGTTCCGACCGCCCCGCGGACGCACGGCGCACCCGTGTGCCGACCGCGCGACCCGCCAGATCTCGATCCCGCTCCCCGGTCTTCACTCGTACGTGCGGCCGCTCGCCAAGATCCTTGCCTGTCCGCACGCGGTCGCCGACCCTGGCGGAGGCCAAGATCCTCCTCGATCCGCAGGTGGGACGGCCCGACCCCCAGGCTTGCGGGTAGAAGGAGTGCGAATGCTGCGACGGTCACTGGCAAAACGAGCGTTGTTGGCCTCCAGTGTCACCGTCGCGCTCGCGACGGGCGCAGGACCGACGGCGCTGGCGGCGACACCGGGTTCAGTCGAACACACCCTGGTCCGGGCAGCCGGTCAGGCCCCGATGGCCCCTCCCGGCTGCACTCTCAGGAACATCGACGGCGGTCGGACCGCGGAGGCCAGGTGCATCACTCCCGGTCACTACGAGCACTTCGTCAAGTGCAGGACACCGACCGGGTACGACCTCCGCATCGAATACTTCGTCACCGACTCCGACGTGTTCTGCGAACGAGGCGTGATGACTCACGACGTTCGCAAGGTCGAGGGCCTGTGAAGTGCGTCCGTCGGCGAGCGTGTCCCAAGCCCTGATCCTCAGGCGGGCTGTTGGGTGGCCTCGTGCGCACCGGCGCTGATCAGGCCCGTCTCGTAGGCGACGATGACGGCCTGGACACGGTCACGCAGTCGGAGTTTGGCGAGGATGCGGGCGACGTGCGTCTTGACCGTCGCCTCGGCCAGATGCAGGCGGGAGGCGAGTTCGGCGTTGCTCAGGCCGCGGGCCAGCAGGCCGAGCACCTCCAGTTCGCGTGGGGTGAGCGGGGCGAGGCCACGGGGGAGCGCGGCGGTGTCGCTGTCGGGCGGGCCGCCGGATCGATGGTCGCCTCCGGCACAGGCGAAACGCCGTACGAGGCGGCGGGTGATGGTGGGCGCGAGGAGGGCGTCGCCGGTCCGGACCGTGCGGACGGCCGCGGTCAGCTGCTCGGGGGTGACGTCCTTGAGGAGGAAGCCGCTGGCCCCGGCGGACAGTGCCGCGTAGACGTACCGGTCGAGGTCGAAGGTGGTCAGGATGATGACCCGGGGAGTGGCGGGGGGCGGGGGCTCCTCCGCTCCTCGGACGGCGTCGGGGGAGCGGGGCGGCGCGAGGATGCGGCGGGTGGCCTCCAGGCCGTCCATCTCGGGCATCCTGACGTCCATCAGGACCACGTCGGGACGTGTGCGGCGCACCGCTTCGACCGCTTCGGCTCCGTTGGTCGCCTCGGCGACGACGTCGATGCCGTCGGCGCCGAGGATCAGTCGGAAGCCGGTGCGGACCAGGGTCTGGTCGTCGGCGAGGAGCACACGGAGCGGCTCGGTCACGGTGCCTCCAAGGGGATCAGGGCCTCCACACGGTAGCCGCCGGTCAGGCGCCGGCCGGTGTTCAGGGTTCCGTCGTAGACGGCGAGGCGC
This sequence comes from Streptomyces flavofungini, assembly GCF_030388665.1. Lineage (NCBI taxonomy): Bacteria > Bacillati > Actinomycetota > Actinomycetes > Kitasatosporales > Streptomycetaceae > Streptomyces > Streptomyces flavofungini. The sequence goes on from NZ_CP128846.1 coordinate 8,679,727, forward strand.
TCGCGCAGGCCGATCAGACCCCGGCCGCTGCCGGCGGCCGCGTCCGCGCAGGGGCGGCCCCCGGCGTCGGTGACTTCCACCCGGAGCCGTTCCGGGCGGTATTCCACGGTCACGGCGGCGGTGGCGCCGGAAGCGTGCTTCACGGTGTTGGTCAGGGCTTCCTGGACCACGCGGTACGCGGCGAGTTCGAGACCGGGCGGGAGGGGACGGGGCGGCCCCGTCACGGTCAGTTCGACGGGCAGCCCGGTGTCCCGGACCCGTCCGACCAGCGTTTCCAGCTGGCCGAGGCCGGGCTGCGGGGCCAGCTCCGCCGCCACGTCGACCACGTCGGCACCCCGACGCGTCTCCTCGTCCTCGTCGGCCATGGTGAGCAGCCCCATGACGTGGCGCAGCTCGGTCATGGCCGCCCGCCCTCCCGCCTCGACGGCGAGCAGCGCCTCGCCCGCCTGCTCGGGCGATGACCTCATGATCGTGCGCGCGGCGCCCGCCTGGATGACCATCACGCTGACGTTGTGCGTGACGACGTCGTGCAGTTCGCGTGCGATGCGGGCCCGTTCGTGCTCGACAGCACGGCGCAGCGCCTCGGCCTGCTCGCGCTCCAGGGCGGACAGGCGGGTGCGGCCCTCGACGGTGCGGAGTTTCCAGGTACGCAGGCCGACGGCGGCCACAGCCATCGGGACCAGGATCAGCAAGGCGATGTACTCGTTGGGGACGATCGGCGTCACGGAGTTCCCCGAGGTGCCGACCAGGAGGACCGACACCGGCAGCGCCGCCAGGGTCGCCACCCGGTACGGGCTGTACACGGCGGCGCTGTAGACGGCGATGACGAACGCGTAGAAGGTCAGCCGCAGGACGCTCTGCGGTGTCGCCAGCGTCGCGGCCGTCACGACGCACAGCACGGCGAGCGGATAGCGGCGACGCAGCGCCAGCGCACCCGAGGCGACCGCCGCGAGGGCCACCATGAAGGCCAGGCCGCCGGGGCCGTGCGGGCGCGGCACGGCGTGCTGCACGCCGGGCGCGATCTCACGCACCACGACGTTGCCGACGTTGTCGATGCCGTAGTAGACGGTGGAGATGCCGATGACCAGGGCCACCAGCGCGTCGAACCGCCAGGCGCGCCGGGTGGGCCGCAGCGGCGGACCGCTCGGGATCCGGGCGTCGCGGACCGTCCGGCGGGCGGCCTCCCGCAGCTGGTCCAGCGATGCCCGCAGCCGCTTCGGCGTCGTACGTACGTTCATCACCGGCTCATTGTTGCCGCCGCGCGGCCCCGTGGAGTCCTTCTTGGCGGTCGTCGTCGACGCACCGCGTACATCACCCGCCTACATCCCAGGGATGACGTTCGCGCGGCTGATCCCAGCGGGGTACCGCAAAGGGTTCGGGCGGGCGACGCGCGCGGGCCGGGCCCGCTCCTAGCGTTCACGCATCCAACTGTCCGTAGCCAAGGAGCCTTCCATGACCGTGCCCGTGATCGAGCTGCGCGAGGTGAGCCGCCGGTACGACGACGGCCCGCCCGCCCTGCACGAGGTGTCCCTGACTGTGCGGCCCGGCGAGTCCGTCGCGATCCTCGGCCCCTCCGGCAGCGGCAAGTCCACCCTGCTCAACCTGATCGCGGGCCTGGACCGGCCCGACGCGGGGACCGTCACCGTGGACGGGGTGCGGGTGGACCGGCTCGGCGAAGGCGGATCGGCGCGCTACCGGCGGTCCAAGATCGGCATGGTCTTCCAGTTCTTCAACCTGCTCGACGATCTGACCGTCACCGACAACGTCGTCCTGCCCGCGCGCCTCGCGGGGATGGCACGGAGGGAGGCGGACCGCAGGGCGGCGGAGCTCCTTCAGCTCCTCGCCGTCGACCGGCACGCCCGCGCCCACCCGGGGCGGCTGTCCGGCGGCGAGCGGCAACGCGTCGCGGTGGCACGGGCGTTGATGAACCGGCCGCCGCTGCTCCTGGCGGACGAGCCGACCGGTGCCCTGGACACGGCCGCCGGACAGGACGTCAGCAGGCTGCTGACCGGCCTCAACGCCGAGGGCCAGACCGTCGTCGTGGTCACCCACGACCTGGCTCTGGCGCGGTCCTGCACGAACCGTACGGTCCGGATCGCCGACGGCCGGATCACCGAGGACGCCTCCTCGCGGGCCGTCGCCACGGAGGCCGTCCGATGAGCGCGCTCGGCAAGGTGGTGCGATCGGGGGTGGGGCGACGGCGGGTGCAGACCCTGGTGATCGGGCTCGCCACGATGATGGCGGTGGCCGCCTCCGTCATGGGCGGATCGCTGCTCGTGGTGTCCGGCGCGCCCTTCGACGACGCCTTCGCGGAGCGCCGCGGGGCCCATCTGTCCATGGAGTTCGACGCGAGTGAGGTGAGTGCCGGGCAGCTGTCGAGGTCCAAGGACGCCGAGGGGGTGATCAGTTCGACCGGCCCTTTCCGTGCGGCGACGGTCACTCCGCGGTCGGACGGGGCGGGCCCCGAGTGGCCGATGACCGTGGTGGGCCGGGGTGACCCCGGCCGGGACGTGGACGAGGTGGCGCTGCTCGACGGGCGGTGGCCCGCGCGTTCCGGCGAGATCGTGCTGTCCGCCGAAGCCGCGGTCGTCCCGACCCTGGGCAGGAAACTCGCCTTCCCCGATCTGCCCGGCGATCCGGCGCTGACGGTGGTCGGCGTGGCGCGCTCGGTCACGCACACCGCTGACGCCTGGGTGGTGCCTTCCCAGATGCCGGCGCTCACCGTGCCCGGCAGCGGCGGCCACCAGATGCTCTACCGCTTCACCGACGCGGGCACCGCCGCAGAGATCACCGCGGGCGCCGAGGCCGTCACCCGACACCTGCCGCCCAAGGCGGTCGTAGGGGAAAAGTCCTGGCTCACCGTCAGGAAGAACGCCGAGCGCGACACCGCCGTCTACGTCCCCTTCCTCCTCGCGTTCGGCGCCCTGGGCCTGGTCATGTCCGTGCTCATCGTCGGCAACGTCGTCGCCTCGGCCGTCGGCACGGGAACGCGTCGCATCGGCATTCTGAAGGCCGTCGGCCTCACCCCGCCCCAGGTCGTGCGGGCCTACGTGGGTCAGGCGCTGATCCCGGCCGCCGTCGGCACGGCCCTCGGCGTGCTCGCCGGCCACCTGCTCGCCGTGCCCGTACTGGCCGAGACCGAGGAGGTCTACGGCACCTCGTCCCTCGGCATCGCCCCCTGGGTCGACCTGGTGGTGATCGCCGGGGTGCTCGGCCTGGTGGCGGTGACCGCGTGGGCGAGCGCCTGGCGGGCGGGGCGGCTGCGCACGGTCGACGCGCTCGCCCTGGGGCGCAACTCCTCGGCGGGGCGCGGCCGGTGGGCGGCCCGCCTGACCGCACGGCTGCCGCTGCCGCAGCCGGTCGCCCTGGGCCTGGCCCGGCCCTTCGCCCGGCCCGTCCGCACCCTGGCGATGGGCACCGCGATCCTGTTCGGCGCCATCGCGGTCACGTTCACCGTGGGCATGGGCGCCACGCTCAACCAGGTGATGAAGGCCAAGGCGCACGACGTCGCCGACGTTGTCGTGCCCGCGCCCCTGCCGGACTTCGGACCCCAGGGTCCCGGGCGCGGCCCCGAGAAGCAGCCCGAACCCGCTGCGGTCGCCACGGCCATCAAGGCCGCCACCGGAACCGGGAAGTACTACAGCGTCGCGAGGGTACGCGCGACCGCGTCCGGCCTGACCGGCACCATCGATGTGAACGCCTTCACCGGCGACGCCTCCTGGGGCGGCTACACCATGGTCTCGGGCCGCTGGGTCGACAGACCCGGCGAGGCCGTGGTCCCGACCCCCTTCCTGACCGCCACCGGCTCCCGCGTCGGCGACACCGTCACCTTGAACGGCCTGGCCGAGCCGGTCACGGTACGCATCGTCGGCGAGGTCCTCGACCCCCGCAACGACGGCATGCAGGTCTTCACCGACGCCTCGACCCTCGCCGGCGCACATCCCGACCTGACGGAGACCAGCCATCACATCGCGGTCACATCGGGCACCGACGTCTCCCACTACGTCGACACGTTGAACAAGGACCTGACCCCGCTGGGCGCCACCGCCCGGGCCGGCGGGCCCGACGCCGGTGGAGACATGGTCGCCACGCTCAACTCACTGTCCGCGATCCTCACGTTGATGCTCGTCGCCGTCGCTGCGCTCGGTGTGCTCAACGGCGTACTGCTCGACACCCGCGAGCGCGTGCGGGAACTCGGAGTCCACAAGGCGCTCGGCATGACCCCCCGTCAGACCATCATGATGGTCATCACCTCGGTCGCCGTGACCGGACTCCTCGCGGGCGCCGCGGGTGTGCCGCTCGGCGTCGCCCTCCACGGCCGGGTCCTCCCCGCGATGGGCGACAGCGTGGGGCTCCGCCTTCCCGATTCCACCATCGCCGTCTACCACACGGCGGAACTCCTCCCGCTCGTACTCGGCGGCCTGCTCATCGCCACCCTGGGCGCACTCCTGCCCGCCGGCTGGGCGGCAAGGGCCCGAACCGCAGTGGCCTTGCGCACCGAATAGTCGGTGCGCCGAAGAGGAGGTCGGCTGCCCGGTGCGACGTCCCGCTCTTCATGGAACCGTTGCGGAATCCTCTTCTCTGACAGAGAGTTTGATCTCGGCGTCTTACAGGCACGGGGGGTGCACAGCGTTGACGTATGACATGCAGCGCCAGCGGGGCGGGGTCGGACGGGAAACCGTGGAAGTCCCGCTGTCCGTCGGTCAGAGCTCGTTGTTCTTCATCCACGAGATGGCTCCGGAGTCGACCATGTACAACATGGCCGTCGGCATCACGATGCGGGAGAGGTTCGACGACGAGCGTCTCAGGGGCGCATGGGCGAGGGTGTGGGCCCGCCATCCGGTGCTCACGGGAGTCGTCCGCGCGGGAGCGGGCGGTTACGCACAGCACTGGTACGCGGCCGAGCCGACGTGCACGGTGCGTGAGGTACCCGGCATGGATGCCGACGAGCTCACGCGACTGGTGAACGAGGACTACTCCCTCGCCTTCGCCCTGAAGAAGGAAGCGCCCGCCCGACTGTTCCTCTATCAGCACGCGAGGGGCTCCACGCTGCTCATGGTGGTGCACCACATGGCGGGTGACCTGACCTCCCTCTTCGCCGTGTGCGAAGACCTCCTCGCCGGGCATCGCGAGGGCGCTGCCGAGGAGACGGTCGAGCCGGACACCTCGTACGCCCGCTACGTCGCGCACGAACGCACCTTCTTGGAGAGCGCCAGGTCGGAACCCATGCGCCGGTACTGGGCGGAGCGCCTCGACGGCTGTACCTTCGCGCTCGACGTTCCCGGCGCGTCCGGGTCCACCGTGGCCGCGGACGCCCCGGCGCTGGCCCGGTTCACCCTGCCGCGCCCACTGGCGGACGGGATCCGGCGCACGGCCGACGACAGCGGTACGTCCACCGCCACGGTCCTGCTCGCGGCCTTCAACGTGCTGCTGCACAAACTCACCGGTGCGAGCGACATCGTCGTGGGCTTCCCCATCGAGGGCCGCAAGAAGCCCTTCAAGCGCACCGTCGGGTACTTCGTCAACTCGCTGCCCCTGCGCACCAGTGTGGCCGCGGACGACAGATTCCACTCCGTGCTGTCCGCCACCCATGCGGCACTCGTCGGTGCGGTCCGGCACCAGGCGATACCGATACCCGCCGTGCTCAGCAGCGTCAGCCCCGAAGTCGTGAGGGCCATCCACCAGGTGAGCTTCCAGTTCGAGCCCGAACGCATCTCCCACGGGGCCCGCATGCACTTCGGCGACCTGGGAGCGGCTCAGTTGTTCGGCCACGAGGTCGAAGCCGTCCCGATCCGTCAGCAGGTCGGCCAGTTCCCCCTGTGGATGCAGATCGGCGAGATGGAGGGTGCCCTGCAGGGCGGCCTGCACTTCGACCCCGCGAGGTTCGGCATCGAGGACGCCACCGGTTACGTGCGGCTGTACGAGGCGCTGGTGCGGGACATCGTGGCCGACGCGACCGCCTGCGTGGCCGACCTGGGGGCCGGCTGGACGGGGTCCGACTAGGCCGGCGCGGAGGTCGGACGGGGACACGCCGCACCGGCCGGAGGGTGTCAGGCCGGGGGCTGTGTCATGCGGTTGTTGCCCATGGTGTCGCTCCCGCTCACCAGGACGCACGCGTGGCCCGGGAACAGGGGTGAGGAGTCCTGGTCGACGATGTTGACCTTGGGGATCGTGTAGCGGGCGGACAGCCCGAGCCTGCGCCGGTCCGACGTGTTCTTGTTGGAGTGGTGCATCAACTGCTCGCTGAAGAGGAAGAACTCACCGGGGGCGAGTTCCATGTCGATCGCCGTGGTGGTGTCGACGAGAGCCGGGTCGATCTCCTGCGGGAACGCCTTCCCCGGGCGCGAGGGCACGTGGTGCAGCAGCTCACGGTGCGAGCCGGGGATGATCTGCACGCACGAGTTCTCCGCCGTCGCCTCGTCGACCGCCAGCCAGAGGGAGAGGTTCACGGGCGGATCGAGCGGCCAGCTGTCGATGTCCTGGTGCCAGGGCACCTCGAGGCCGCCCGGCTCCTTGTTGAACAGGAACGTGGACCACAGCAGGATGTCGTCGCCGAGCAGGCTCCGCACCCGGCCGAGCACTTCCGGCAGGGTGGCGAGATCGTGCACCGGACGATGGTCCAGGTGACGGGAGTGCAGGGGCGTCGCCGGATTCGGTCCCGGCGAGGTGAGCACCTCGGCGTCGATGTGCTGGCGGAAGGCGTCCATCTCCTCGGGCGAGCAGGCGACGTAGGGCCCGAGGAAACCCTGCTCGTGGAATCGGGTGACCTCGTCGCGGGTCAGTGCTGCGGTGGTGGTGTCCATGGAGATCACGGTGGCACCGGGCGGCCCCCGGCGACCATGGCCGAGGCCGGGTAAAGTTTGCACTCAACCGCGCGCCTCAGCGCGCTCGGTAGGTCCGCGGGGAGACACCCATCACGGACTTGAACTGGCGGCTGAAGAGATAGACGTCGCAGTACCCGAGGCCGCGGGCGATCCGAGTGATCGTTTCCTGTGTCTCGTCGAGCAGCCGCGCGGCGTGCTGGATCCGCCGCCGCACCAGCCACACCTTCGGCGGGCAGCCGTAGGTCCGGCGGAAACAGCGGGTGAAGTGCTCCGGGGACATCCGAAGGAGCCGGGCCAGCTCGGCCGGGTGCACCCGCTCGGCGACCCGCTCGTCGGCGTGGTCCTCCAAGAGGCGCCGCTGCGCGGCGTCAAGCGCCGGACGTACGGTCTGCTGCTGCTCCGCGAGCCGGAGAGCCGAGCTGAACAGCAGCTCGAGCGCGGCCCGCATCCGGACCTCGCGGAACGGCTGCCGTTCCTCCCTCTCGCTGATCAGCAGGTCGAGGGGCGCCCGCAGCTCCCACGCGCCGGGCAGCACCACGACCGGCCCCAGCGGCGGTTCCTCCGCGGGCGCCGGCGGCAGCTGGAGCCGGTAGAGAGCGAGCGGCCGCGATGCGGCGGCGCGCAACGTGAACGGCACCCCGGGCTTGAGCCACACCAGGGTCCCCGGCCCCACCTGGATCCGCTGGTGGCCGGCCACGCCCTCGTACCGGCCGGCCACCACGAGGTGGATCACATGCTCGGAGTGCCCGCGGTCGTACGACACCTCCCAATTCGTCGGCGCTGTCCCGTACTTCAGCACCCCGATCTCGGGATACCGATCGAGACGCCGCAGCCAGTCGCGATCCTCCCGTGCCCTCTCCGGGGCCTCCAGCAGAACGGGCATCGCAGACATGTCAGACCGGGACGTGGAATCCGCTGACCGGCTGCCCTGGGTCGGCGGACGCCGCGGTGAGGACCTGGGCCAGCCCTCGTACCAGGGCCTCGACGGTGCTCCGGTCGAAGAGGTCGGTGGCGAAGATCAGGTTTCCCTCGAGGCCGGCCGGGCGGCCCGCGGAGTCGAACCGCTCGTACAGGTGGATGTTGATGTCGTACACGATGAATGTGTGCTCCATCGGAACCGGCACGGCGGTCAGCCCCGGGAGGTCGAGGGCGGCTTCCGGCGTGTTGTGCAGGACCAGCTTGACCTGGAAGAGCGGGTTGCGGGCAGCCGACCGGTCGGGGACCAGCTCCTCCACCAGTCGCTCGAAGGGCAGGTCCTGGTGGTCGTAGGCCGCCAGCGTGTGCGTGCGGGTCCGCTTGAGCAGTTCGCTGAAGGACGGTTCTCCGGACAGGTCGTGACGCAGGACGAGGGTGTTGACGAAGAAGCCGACGAGTCCTTCCAGCGCGTCGTCGGTGCGTCCGGCGATGGCCGTACCGATGGGGATGTCCTCGCCCGCCCCCATGCGGTGGAGCAGCGCCGCCAGCGCCGACTGCAGCACCATGAACACGCTCGCCCCGTGCCCGTCGGCCAGCGCGATGAGATCGCGGTGCAGAGCGGCCGGCAAGCGCACGGGCACATCGCCGCCCCGGCGCGACGCGACGGCCGGACGCGGCCGGTCCGTGCGCAGCGTCAGCTCTTCCGGGGCCCCCGCCAGCCTGGCTTTCCAGTACGCCAGTTGCCTGCGCAGCGGGCTTTGCGGGTCGCTCTCGTCGCCGAGCAGGTCGCGCTGCCAGTGCGTGTAGTCGGTGTAGCGCACCGGTGGTGGGGTCCACCGCGGCGCATCGCCCTGGACGCGGGCCGCGTAGGCGGCCGAGATGTCCCGGCCAAGCACGTACTCGGACCATCCGTCCGACGCGATGTGGTGCACCACGAGCACCAGGACGTGTTCCTCCTCGGCCACCGCCAGCAGGTGGGCGCGCCAGGGGATCTCGTCGCTGAGGACGAAGGCGTGGTGGGACTCCCGCTCGACGGCCCGGCCGACCTCCTCGCGCGCCACCCGCAGCACCGGCAGGCCGAAGGCAGCGGCGTCCGCGTCGACGACGTGCTGACGGGGCTCGCCGTCCCTGAACGGGAACACCGTCCGGAGCGTCTCGTGCCGGGCCACCACGTCCTGGAGCGCCGCCTCCAGCGCCTTGCGGTCCAGGGAGCCGGTCAGCCGCAGCGCCATCGTGATGTTGTGCCGGGTGGGGCCGTCCAGCTCGTCCCGGAACCACTCCTGGGCGAAGGACAGCGGAGTCTCCCCCGAGCCGGTCGTGGGGACGAGCGCGGGCCGGTGGCGACCCGGCGTGTCCAGGGCCGCGGCGAGTTCCGCGACCGTGGGCTTCTCGAAGAGGGTGCCGATGCTCAGCTCCGCGCCGAACTCGGAACGGATGCGCGAGACAAGGCGGGTCGCCAGCAAGGAGTGGCCCCCCGCGGCGAAGAAGTCGGCGTGCACGCCGAGCTGTTGCCCGCCGAGGAGTTCGCTCCACAGTTCGAGGAGTCGGGCTTCGCGGGCGTCGCGTGGCGGTGTGGTGTCGCGTGACTCGTCGGTCAGCAGGGTGCCCGGCACCGACGGCAGGGCCTTGCGGTCCACCTTGCCGCTCCCGGTGAGAGGCATCGCGTCGAGTTGCGACCAGACGGTCGGCACCATGTACGCGGGAAGCCTGCTCGCCGCATGAGCGGCGAGCTCTCCGGCATCGGGCCGGGCCTCCGCGTCCGCCACGAAGTAGGCGGCCAGCCGCCCCTCGTGGAGCAGTACGGCGCACTCCAGCACGTCGGCGTGGCTCCGGAGCACGGCCTCGATCTCGCCCGGCTCGATCCGGTGGCCGCGCAGCTTGAGCTGCGCGTCGGCACGGCCGCGGAACTCCAGCGCGCCGTCCGGCCGATGCCGTACGAGGTCACCCGTGCGGTACATCCTGCGGGTCACGCCGGCGTGGTCGGTGTGCTGGATGAAGCTGGCCTCGGTCAGGTCGGGCCGCCGGTGGTAGCCCTCGGCGAGTCCGGCGCCCGCGAGGTAGAGCTCCCCGGTCACGCCCTGGGGGACCCGCTGTCCGTGGCGGTCCAGGACGTGCACTTCGGAGTTCGCGATCGGCCACCCGATGGGCACGGTTCCGCTGCCGTCCTCCGTGCACCTCCAGTGGGTGAGGTCGGCCTCGGTGGGACCGTAGATGTTGTGCAGCTCCGCGGGGAGCGCGGCCTGGAAATGCCGCTGCAAGTCGTACGGGAGCGCCTCGCCCGCGCACAGGACACGGGTCAGCCCGGTGCACCCGGAGCTGGCCGGATCCTCCAGGAACGCCCGGAGCATGGAAGGCACGAAGTTCACCGTCGTGACGGACTCGGCGACGATCAGCTCGGCCAGGTAGGCGGGATCGCGATGGCCGCCGGGCCGGGCCACGACCAGGACACCGCCGGTGAACAGCGGCCAGAAGAACTCCCAGACGGACACGTCGAAGGTGGCGGGCGTCTTCTGCAGCACCGGCTCGCCGGGCCGCAGGGGGAACTGCCGCTGCAGCCACAGCAGTCGGTTGGCGATCGCGCCGTGGGACACGAGGACGCCCTTCGGCTTCCCGGTCGAGCCCGACGTGAAGATCATGTAGGCCCCGTCCTCAGGCCCTGCCGCACCACCCTCGGGCGGCCCCGGTGGACAGGTGAAGCCCGGCACCTCGGCCGCGTCGGGCCGGACGACCGTGACGCCGGGCGCCGCGACCTTCTCGCCGGCGGAACCGCGGGCGACCGCCATGGTGATCCCCGCGTCGGTCAGGATCTCGCGCAGCCGCCGCGGCGGGTGCTCGGGGTCCAGCGGCACATAGGTGCCACCGGCCTTCAGCACCGCGAGCAGGCTCACCGGCAGCTCCGCCGAACGGTCGAGCACCACCGCGACGAGGCTGCCACGCCGGACGCCCCCGGCCCGCAGCAGCCGGGCGAGCCGGTCGGCCCGCTCGTCCAGTTCGCGGTACGTCATGCCCGCTCCGTCGAACCGCACGGCCGTGGCGTCGGGGGTCCGGCGTGCCTGCTCCGCCACCAACGTGTGGAGGACGTGTGGGCGGTCGTACCGCTCGGCGGTGTCGTTCCACCCTTGGATCGTGCGGTGCTCGGCCGCCGACAGCAGATCGGTGGTCTCGTAGCGCGCGTCCCCGTCCGTGGCGAGGGCGGTGAGCGCCGCGACGTAGTAGCCGTGGATGAGGTCCACCTGCTCCGCGGTGAACAGCGAGGCGTCGAAACGCAGTCCGAGGCCCAGCGCGTCCTTGGTGCCGCTCTGGAGGAACTCGACTCCGAAGGGGAAGTGCGTGTCGGCGACGACGTCCTGCTCGACGACTTCCACCTCCGACTGGTCGGCAAGGGAACGCTCGACGTGGAAGTGGGTGTAGTTGAAGAACGTCTCGAAGAGCTCGGGCGCGTTCGTACCGCGCAGGATCTCCGCGAGCGGATGGCGGCGGTGGGGCTGGACGGCACGGTCGAGCTCCGCCGTGTGGCGCACCAGGTCGCGCCAGGTCCCGCCGGTCAGACGGCCGCGCATCGGCAGCGTGTTGAGGAAGAGCCCGAGGGTGAGGTCGCCGTCCTGCTCCTCACTGCGCCCGTTGTGGATGACGCCGGTGACGACGTCGTCCGAGCCGCTCAGCAGGCTCATCACCCGCAGATGAGCCGCGAGCAGCACGATGCGCAGCGACACGCCGAGCTGACGCCCGAGGGCCCGCAGGCCCTCGTACACCTGCGGGGAGATCCAGCGGCCGTCGATCCGCATCAACGGCCCGGCCGGCTTCTCGGCGTCCGGCACGCCGCGCGGCAGCGGCGTGAACGTCGCGCCCGCCAACTGATCGGCCCAGAAACGCCGGTCGGCCTCGTTCGCCACCGACGCGCGCTCCGACTCGACGAACGAGGCGAAGCGGGCGGCGGGCGCGGGAGGCGTCGCGCCACTCGTGCCCCGCACCCCGTCGGCGTACCGGCGCAGCAGTTCGACGAAGAGCGAGCGTTCGCTCCAGCCGTCGAGGATCGCGTGGTGCTCGGTCACGAACAACTGGTGCGTGTCGTCGGTGCGGCGCTGCACATGGAATCTGATCAGCGGGGCCGACCGCCAGTCGAACCGCTCGGCGCGCTCCTGGCCGAACCTGCGGTCCGCGGCGGCGTCCAGGTCGGCTCGATCACGACCGCGCAGGTCCTCGAAGGTCAGGGGCGGTTCCGCCCGTCGGTGCACCAGTTGCAGGGGCTCGCTGAAGTGGACCAGGTCGAAGGACGTGCGCAGGACGTCGTGCCGCTGGAGGAGGCCGGACACGGCCTCCCGCCAGGCGCGTTCGCTGAAGGGGCCGCGCAGCCGGTACGTCGAGACGTTGTGGTACGCCGCCCCGGGTGCCGTCGGGTCGCTGTGGAAGAGCATGCCCTGCTGCAGCCGGGTCATCGGGTAGGCGTCGGCGAGACCCTCCGGCAACAGGGCCCGGTCCGCCGCAGTGAGCAGGGAGAACGCCTCGTACACCGGTGTCGCCCGGGGCTCGTGCTCGGTGTCCCGTGCCACCGCGGCGAGCGTGCGGACCGTCTGGTGCTCCAGCAGGTCCTGGAACGCCAGTTCCAGACCGGCCTTCCGGGCGAGCGCCAGCATCCGGATGCTGAGGATGGAGTCGCCGCCGAGGCCGAAGTAGTTGTCGTCGATGCCCACGCGGTCCACGCCGAGGACCTGGCTCCACGCGTCGGCGAGGACCCTCTCCGCGCGGTCGCGGGGAGCCGCGTACGGCTCGGCGGCCCCGCCCTCGTGGGGGTCCGGTACGGGCAGCCGCTCGCGGTCCACCTTGCCGTGCTCGGTGAGCGGGAGTTCGGGCAGGACGGTGAAGACCGACGGGACCATGTGGGCGGGCAGCCCGCCGATCGCGTGGGTGCGCAGCGCGCCGGGGGCGGGGGCGGGCCCGCGTACGGTGACGTAGGCCGCGAGGCGGACGTGTCCCTCGTCGTCGGTGCGCGGCACCACCACGGCCTCGTGCACGGCCGGGTGTTCGGCGAGCACCGACTCGATCTCGCCGAGCTCCACCCGGAATCCCCGGAGCTGGACCTGGGAGTCGAGTCGGCCGCGGTATTCGACGTCCCCGTCGGGTCGCACGCGCACCAGGTCGCCGGTGCGGTACAGCCGCTGTCCGGGGAGCGTCGCGAACGGGTGCGGGACGAAGCGTTCCGCGGTCAGACCCGGCTTGCCGGCGTAGCCGTGTGCCAGACCCGCCCCACCCACGTACAGCTCGCCGGTCTCCCCGGCCGGCACGGGCCGTCGCCGGGGGTCCAGGACGTACAGGTCCAGATCCGGCAGAGGCCGGCCGATCACACTGCCGATGCCGGCCGTGACATCCCTCAGCGTGATCGGCCGGTAGGTGACGTGCACCGTCGTCTCGGTGATTCCGTACATGTTGATCAGCTGGGGCGTGGCGTCGCCGTGCCGGGCGCACCAGTCGGCCAGCGCGCGCGGATCGAGCGCCTCACCGCCGAAGATCACATATCGGAGGGCCAGCGGGCCCGCGTCCGGCGGCGCGTCGGCGTCGGCGCGGATGAGCTGGTGGAAGGCCGACGGTGTCTGGTTGAGCACGGTGACCCGCTGTTCGCGCAGCAGCCGCAGGAACGCGTCGGGCGCACGGCTGGTCTCGTACGGCACCACCACGAGCCGGCCCCCGTGGGCTAGGGCACCCCACATCTCCCAGACCGAGAAGTCGAAGGCGTACGAGTGGAACAGCGTCCACACGTCCTGCGGGCCGAAGCCGAACCAGTCCTCGGTGGCGGTGAACAGCCTGCTGACGTTGCGGTGCGGCACCACGACGCCCTTGGGGCGGCCGGTGGAGCCCGAGGTGTAGATGAGGTACGCGGGGTCGTCTGGCCCGGCGCTCTCCGCTACCGGCGTGGCCGGGCACGGATCGTGCTCATGCGTGCCGGCCAGGTCCAGGACGGTGCCCGTGAACCCCGACCACCACCGCGGGATCTCCCGGCTGACCAGGACGGTGGTCACACCGGAGTCCTCGGCCAGATACCGCAGCCGCCGCTCGGGGTACGAGGGATCGAGGGGGACGTAGCAACCCCCGGCCTTGAGGACGCCGAGGAGAGCCGCGACCAGGTCGGCGGACCGGTCCATGCTGACGCCGACGAGGACGCCGGGGCCGACTCCGTTCGCGCGCAGGCGGTGCGCGATCCGGTCGGCGCGGGCGGCCAGTTCGGCATAGGTGATCCGGGTGTCGCGGTCCACCAGGGCGGTCGCGGCCGGGGTGCGCGCGGCCCAGTGGGCGAAGCGTTCGTGCACCAGGGCGGGGCGCGGCTCGGGGCCGGTGGGGCCGGGCGCGTCCTGCCGGTCGGAGACGGGTGGCGCGGGCTGCTCCGGTGACGGAGCCTGCCGGGGCGCGGCGTCGAGAACCGTGTCGAGATGAGCGCGCAGTTCGTCGGCGCTCATCCGGCGGAAGGTGTCCTGGAGGCGCTCCGCGGTGCCCTCCGGCGCCGGACCGCCCGTCTCGTGCTCCGGGCCGCGTGCCTCACGCGTAGTCATGGAAGCCCTTTCCGGTCTTGCGGCCGAAGTGCCCCGCGTCCACCAGCTCCCGCAGCACGGTCGGTGCCGTGTAGCGGCTGTCCCCGGTGTGCGCCCGCAGGACGGTCAAGGTGTCGTCGACGTTGTCCAGGCCGATGAGGTCCGCGGTGCGCAGCGGGCCCATCTGATGGCCCAGGCACTGCTCGAACAGCGCGTCCGTCGTCGCCGCGTCCGCCTTGCCCTCGCCCACGGCCGCCGCGGCCTCGACGATGGTCAGCATCAGCACGCGGTTGATGACGAAGCCGGGGCCGTCGAGGACCACCAACTGGCGCTTGCCCATGCGCTCCAGAAGGCGCGCGGCGATGTCCAGCGTGTCGTCGCTGGTCTCCGCAGTCCGGACCACCTCGACGGTCTCCTTCAGCGGCGCCGGGTTCATGACGTGCAGTCCGAGCACCCGGCCGGGGCGTTCGGTGCGGGCGGCGAGCCCGGCGATGGGGATCGCCGACGTGCAGGACGCGAGGACGGCCTCCGGCGGGGTGACGCGGTCGAGCTCGGCGAAGAGCTTCTCCTTGAGGTCCTGCCGCTCGGTGGCGCACTCGATGACGAAGCCGACGTCGTCCAGGGCGTCCAGTTGCTCCGCCCAGCGCACGCGGCCGAGGACTCCGGCGGCGGTACCCCGCTCGAGTCGGCCGAGGAGAGCGGCGAGACGCACACCGTCCTTGATGGCGGCGCGGGCCCGGTCGGCCGCGGCGGGGTCGGGTTCGACGACCACGACCTCGTACCCGGCCTGGGCGAGGCTCTGGGCGACTCCGCTGCCCATGGTGCCGGCGCCGACGACGCCGACACGTTCCCGAGCTTCCTGGGGGCGGTTCCCTGCGGTCATCGTGGTCCTTCCAGGTGTGAGTCGGCGTCTCGGCGCGGCGTGCCGGAGGGGTCTTGCCGAAGAACGTCGGAGGTGCTCCGCGCGGCGGCGTCGAAGGCTTCCCGCGCGGCGCTGTCCGGGGTGTCGAGCAGCGCGGCTATCGGCTGCGCGGGGTCGTGCGTGAACGCGAGGGCCCGCAGCACGTCCTGGTAGGCGCTGATGAAGCCGGCGGCGGTCTCGGCGGTGAACAGCTCGGTGCTGTACTCCAGGCCCGCGGTCACGTCCGCCCGGCCCTCCCTGACGCTGGTGACCAGGGTCAGGTCGAGCTTGGAGGTGTCGGCGGGCATGCCCTCGACGAGGGTGACGACGTTCTCCCGCTCGTCGAAGAGCCCGCCCCGGCTGCCGTCGGCCAGCGTGAAGACGGGCACCTCCTGGTGGACGAACGACACGTCGACGACGGGGTCGCGACCGGCCTCGCGCTGGGCTCCCAGCGCGCTCACCACCCGGTCGAAGGGAACCTCCTGGTGGTCCATGGCGTCGAGCACCGTCGCCCGCGTCCGGCGCAGGAAGTCACCGAGACCGGCCTGGGGCGGCACGGCGCAACGCAGCGCGACCGTGCTGTTGAAGTAGCCGATCAGGTCCTGGAGCGCCGGGTGGTTGCGGCCGGACGTCGGCGTGCCGACGACCAGGTCCCGCTGTCCGGTGAGCCGCGCGAGCAGCAGGTTGAACCCGGCCAGGAGCACCACGAAGAGCGTCACCGACTCCTCGGCCGCCAGCGCCCGCAGCCCCCGCACCACCGGGGCCTCGACGGTGAACGGCACCATGTCGCCGGTGTACGACTTGCGAGCCGGGCGCGGACGGTCGAGAGGCAGCTCGACGCGCGGCGCGTCGCGCAAGGTCTTCTTCCAGTACGCGAGTTCGTGGTCGAGCGCGGCACCGGCGAGCAACTCGCGCTGCCAGAGCGCGTAGTCCCGGTAGCGCACGGGCAGGGCGGGCAGCCGGGCCTTGCGCCCCTCGCGCCGTGCCGCGTACAGCTCGGGCAGTTCCCGGCGCAGGACACGCGGGGTGCCGCCGTCGCTCACTGCGTGGTGCGTCGTGTACTGCATCACGTGCCGTTCGGGCGCGAGCCGCACCAGCAGGACCCGCAGCAGCGGTTCCCGGGCGACGTCGAAGCGGTGCCGCGCGGCCCGTGCGACGAGCTCCCTGGCGGACGACTCGGGGTCGGGGGCGTCGGAGACGTCGGCGAAGGTGAAGAAGTCGCCGGGGTCGGGGCGGACCCGCAGTTGCGGAGCTCCGTCGACGTCGACGAAATTGCACCGCAGCGGCTCGTGCCTCAGGGCGAGGTCGTGCCACATGCCGCGCAGCGCGTCCACGTCCAGCGGACCGTCGACACGTCGGACCGTCGGCTGGTTGTAGAGGGTGGTGCCCGGCTCGATCTGGTGGTGGAACCACATGCGCTCCTGACCGAAGGACATGGTCATCTCGTCGCGGACGACCAGTTCGGGCCGTTCGGTCGGTGCGGCGGGCCGCGGGGAGGGAGCGGGCTCTGTGGTGGTGGGAGCGGCGTGGCTGCCGGGTGTCCCGGCGGGGGCAGGGGCCGCCTCGCGGCGGGCGGGCGAATCCGGGAACTCCCCGATGAACCGGGCGAAGTCCTCGATCCGCGGGTGTTCGTAGAGGTCGAGGAGCCGATGCCGGACCCCGGACCTCTCCTCGACGCGGTTGATGACCTGAAGCGCGACGAGCGAGTTGCCCCGCAGCTCGAAGAAGTCGCTCTCGGGGTCGGGGACCGGTATCCCCAGGAGTTCGCCGAGGGTCGCGCAGAGCCAGTCGAGCGTGTCGGGGCCGCCGTCCGGCTCCGCGGCACGGCCGGTGCCGTCCTCGGTCTTCGGCGTCGGCGCCGGTGCGGGCGGCGCCGCGCTCGCGTCCCGAGGCGGCAGCCAGCACGGCGTCGGCCGCAACGGGTGCCCCGGGAGCCGGGCGCGGCTGTGCCGGGGTGCGGCCGGGCCGACCGCGGACCAGTCCGGGTCCACCCCGGCTTCGTACAGCGCGCCGAGGACCCCCAGCAGACCGCGGTCGTCGGCGTCGACGATGTGGCAGCGGGCACGCGGATCGGCGCCGAACCGGGCACGCGTCAGGGAGCCCAGGGACCCGCCGGGGGAGACGTCGATGAAGACGGCGGGTCCCTGGTCGAGCAGGTCGGCGGCCACCTCGGCGAAGCGGGTGGCGTCCAGCGGGCCGGGGACCGTGCCCGCGGCGAGGTCGGCGGTGTCGGCAGGTGTGAGTTCGGCGCGCAAGTAGCGGGCCAGATAGCGGGAGACGCCCGCGCCGATGACCACGTCCGGGCGGACGCCGCAGCGCCGCAGTTCGTCGACGGCGGCCAGTTGGCTGGAGAGGATCTCGGCGGCGGCACCGTCGGCCGGGAGCCGGTCCGGCAGCTCCGGCGGCTCGGTCGGCAGGGGAAAGGGTGCCGGGGCGTCAGGGGAGAGCAGCAGCACCACCTGGGGGCGGTCGCCCCGGGACGGTGCGATGGACGTGTGCTCCTCAGGACCGGCGGCGAGCCAGGTCGCCTGCGCGGCCAGGTTCAGGGCGAGCGCGCCGGTCGAGTCAGCGGTCAGGCCGACGCGGTGCTGATAGTGGGTGCGGCCCCGGTTGAGGGTGTCGGCGATGTCGTCCAGGTGCCGCGTGTCGCCGTGGAGGGCCACGGCGAGGTCGGCGCACAGCCGCGCCAAGTCCGCGCGGGTGCGGGCCGATACGCCGACGAGCCGCGGGGTCCGCGGTTCCGCCGTGCCGGGCGCGGGCGTACGGGGCGGAGCCTGGACGACGCAGTGCGCGTTGCCGCCGCCGAGGCTGAAGGAGCTGACCCCCGCGATACGTTCGTCGTCCTCCCACGGACGCGTCTCGCCGATCATCTCCAGTGAGGCGGCCCGCAGGTCGACCCCGGGCGGTGGTTCGGTGAAGTGCAGCGAGGGGTAGAGCTCGCCGTCGCGCACGCTCAGGACGGCCTTGACCAGGCTCGCCACTCCGGCCGCGCCGTCGAGGTGACCGATGTTGGACTTCACCGCCCCGACGGGCAGCGGTCGCGCGCGGCCCCGGAAGACCTCGGTGAGACCTTCCAGCTCCACCGCGTCCCCGAGCCTGGTCCCCGACCCGTGGGCCTCCAGGTACCCCGCGCGGGCAAGGTCCGCGCCCGCCGTCCGCCACGCCTGCCGGATGACGGTGGCGTGCGCCGACGCGCTGGGCGCGCTGATCGTCGCGGCGGCGCCGCCGTTGTGGCGGGCCGCGATCCCGCGGATCACGGCGTGCACCGGCAGGCGCGCGGCCCGGGCGCGGGCCAGCGTCGTCAGGAGCAGGGCCGCCCCGCCCTCGCCCGCGACGGTGCCGTCGGCCGTCGCGTCGAACGACCGGCAGCGGTCGGTGCTCGACGCGATCTCGGCGAAGCCGCCGACCTGCTCGCGCGTGACACCGTCGGGCCGTAGGCTCACGCCTCCGGCGAGCGCGTACTCGGCGTCGCCCGCGGCCAGTTCGCGGCACGCGAGCCGGACGGCGAGCAGCGACCCGTTGCAGCCGCTGTCGAGGGAGTAGCAGGGGCCGTCGAGGCCGAGGGTGTGCGCGATCCGGGAGGGCAGGCCGAAGGGCGCGTTGCCCAGGGAACCGACGACGTCGGACAGGTCGAGGCGCTTCCCGTAGCCGGAGGACGCGGCACTGAAGACCACGGCGGTGGACCGGCCGCGCAGTTCTTGTGTGCTCTGGCCGGCGTCTTCGATCGCCTGGTGGGCCAAGGTCAGCGCGAGACGGTGCTGGGGGTCGATCAGCCCGGCCTCGTGCCGGGTGAGTCCGAAGAACGCGTGGTCGAAGGTGTGGATGTCGTCCAGGTACCCCATGGGCAGGTAGTCCGCCGCCGGGTCGAGTCCGGTCGCCGCGGCGCGCGCCGCGGGCATGGTGCGCACGCCGTCATGACCGGCCCGGAGGTTGGCGCGGAAGGCGTCCAGGTCGTCGGCGCCCGGAAAGCGCACGGCCATGCCCACGATGGCGATGTCGGTGTCGCGTGGGCCCCTCGCCGGGGCGTCCGTGTCGTCGTGGGCCAGGTGGGCCCGGTCCGCCCGAGAGTCGTGGAGGCCGCCCTGGCCCGTGGCCGGTTCATGGGGCCCGTGCGCCTCGCCCTGCCGTCTCGCGGTACGCGGCTGTGCTCCCCCGCTCATGCGGCCCCTCCGTCTCGTCTGCGTCTCGTGCGTTCCGCTCCGCTCATACGTCCCTCCCCGTGGGCACGGCCGGGCCCGGCGCCCGCGTGGCGGTGTCGTCCGGAGCGGCGGTCCCGGCGATGAGTTCGGCGTGTGCCGCGACCGTCCGGCTGTCGTAGAGCTGGCCCAGTTGGACGGCGCCCGGCCAGCGCAGTTCGTACGACGCGTGCAGTGCGAGCAGTTGGAGCGACGTACCGCCGAGGTCGAAGAAGCTGTCCCGCGCGTCGAAGTCGCCGTGGCCGAGGACGCCCGCCCAGCACGTCGCGACCTCCCGCTGCGCGTCGGTCGGCCACCGGTCGGTGTCGAGTGCCACGGTCTCGGCCGTCGGCGCCTGGAGTCGGCGCAGGGCCTCCTCGTCCGTCTTTCCGTTGGGAGTCAGCGGGATGGAGTCCACCGCCACGAACCGTCCGGGTACGGCCTGAGGCACGAGCTGCCGTGCGCAGAACTCGCGCAATTCCCGGACGTCAGGGGGCGATTGCCGCCCGTGATCCGCGGTGGCGCGCACCCAGTAGGCGGTCAGCGTGGTGACGTCCACGTCCTCCACCCCCGGAAGCGCCTCCCTGGTGTCGACCACGACGGCCTGTCCGACCCCGGGGTGGCTCTCCAGAACGGCCGCCGCGGCGACCCGCTCGACCCGGACCCCGCCGATCTTGACCTGGCCGTCTTCGCGACCCAGGAACTCGAAGTGCCCCTCGGCGTTGAGTCGCGCCAGATCACCGGTGCGGTACAGCCGCTCCCCGGGCGCGAACGGGTTGGCGACGAACCGCAGCGCGGTCGTCGTCGGGCGCGCCGCGTAGCCGAGGGCGAGCTGCAGGCCGCCCAGGTACAGCTCGCCGACATCGCCCGTCGGTACGGGGCGGAGCCGGTGGTCAAGGACGTACGCGGTGGAGCCCGCCGTGATCGCCCCCATGGGCACCACGCCTTCCGGGACGCCGCTGACGTCATGCGCGGTGACCGCCACCGTCGCCTCCGTCGGCCCGTACTCGTTGCCGAGCCGCGTGCCCGGCAGCGCGGCGCGGTGTCGCCGCACCAGCGCGGGCGCGGTGGCCTCACCGGCCAGGACGAGGAGCCGCAGATGGCGGTCGGCGCCGTCGAGGTGCGGGAGCAACTGCCGGTAGAAGGACGGTGTGGTGAGGCACTGCTGGGCCTCGTGGGCGCGCAGCAGGTCCGCCACCCGCTCGGCGGACGGGAGTTCGTCCGCGCCCGGGAGCACGGCGGTGCCGCCCGTGCACAGCGCGTGGAACGTGAACATCAGCGAACCGTCGAAGGCGAGGCGCAGCGCGGAGAAGGCCGTCAGCCCCGGTTCGTAAGGGCGCGAGGCGATCAGGGAGGCAAGCCCGCCGCGGCTGATCATCACGTTCTTGGGCGGTCCGGTCGTGCCGGAGGTGGAGATGAGGTACGCGGGGGAGTGGGGGGACGGAGCGGCGTACGACGGGGTGTCGGGCGGCCCCGCGTGGGGCGAGTGGGCCCGCGGTGTCGCACCGGCACCGTCGGTCGGCGTCCCCGCGCCCGGCGCCGCGTCCAGGTCGATGAGCCCGGGTGCCGTGCCGTCGGCGGCCACTGCCGCGCGTACCTCCTCGGGCGGGGTCGCCGCGTCCCCGCCGTGGAAGACGACCGCTGCACAGCCGGTGTCGCCGACGACCGCACGCAAGTGCGCCACGGGATGTCCGGGGTCGGCGACGCACCAGGCCGCTCCCGTGCGCAGGGCCGCGACCATGCCGACGATGAGCGAGAGGCGCTGCCGTGCGTGGAGCACCACGACGTCCCCGGGGCGCACCCCCGCACTCTGCATGCGTCGGGCCAAGTCTGCGCTTTGCACGTCGAGGTGACGGTATGTCACCGATTCCGTGCCAACGGCCGCGGCGGTCCGCTCGGGCACCCGCTGGAACTGTCGGGCGATGAGGTCGAGCACGTCGGGCGGAGCGGCGGATGGGGCGGGCACCGGCGAGTCGTCGATGAGCGTGACGTGCTCGGCGCTCGGCGCCACCTCCTCGGGCGCGACGAGCACCATGGGCTCCGGCCCCGGATCAAGGACCTGGAAGCCGGAGAAGCGCAGCGTCACGAGCATGACGCGGTTGACGTCCGTCGCCACGAACTCGGCGAGCGGGCGCAGCCCCGCCGCCCTGGCCCGGGCGTTGACGTGCTGGATGAAGAGGGTGCCCACGCCCCGGGACATCACCCGGCAGGACATGAGGAGCAGTCGCAGCACGTTGTCGCCGCCGCGCCGGTGCGAGACGGAGAGCCCGATGGTGCCGTAGTCGCCGAAGCGGTCCCGCAGCGATGCCACGAGGATCTCGTGGTCGGGCGAGGCCATCAGCTCACGCAGTTCCTCCATCCCGTACACCAGGCCGGTGCTGTTCAACTGATGGGTCCGGACGGTGAGTTCGTGGGCCCGCGCCAGGTCCTCCGGGGTGGCCCGCCAGATGCGCATCTCCAGGCCGAGCCAGGTCAGGAACTCCTCGCGGGTGCCGTCGAACGCCTCCTCGCTCTCCTTGCGCGCGCGTTCCGTGCGGTAGAGGGCGGCGCGGTCCGCGGACTCCGCGGTGGTGACGGCGGGGGTGAACTCGGGCCGCTCCGGAAGCCCGGCCATGTCCTCGGGGGCGTAGACGCGGACCTCCGGCAGGGCCTGCTGGACCTCGGCCCGCTCCAGGGGGTCGTTGTCGATGAAGGCGAGCGAGTCGACGCCGATGTTCAGCTCCCGCGCGATCCGCCGCATGGACTCGGACTTGTCGCCCCAGCCCACGCACACCGCGGCGAACCGGTCGAGGAGGCCGTGGGCGCGCAGGTGCGTCGTGGCCGTCGTGTGGTCACCGCGGCTGGCGACGGCGTGCAGGATGCCGCGCCGCTCCAGCTCGGCCAGGGCGCGCAGGGCCTCGGGCCGCGGGGTGACGGTGTCGTTCTCCAGGATCACGCCGTCCCACATGGTGTCGTCCAGGTCCCACACCAGGCACTTCACCGGCGAGGTCGGTGAGGCCGATGAGTTCGACGAGGTCATCGCGGTTCCTCCGTTCCCGGTGTCGGGGTCGCGGGGTGTGCTGTGCGGCGTACCAGCCAGCTGCTCCAGGCGGCCACGGGGCTGCTGTTCATCACGAGGGCATGGGCGCCGGGGGCGAGGGCGGGCGCCGTGTCGGCCATGTTGAGCAGCACGTCGACGGGGCCCAGGTGCCCGTAGCGGGAGAGGTTGCGCCCGCAGACCGGGTCGATGGGGACGTCGAGGGCCTCCTGCCAGAAGCCGAAGGCGGCCCCGGACAGGTTCTGCATCAGGTGGGTCGTGATGTCGTCGCCGGTCAGGCCGTTGCGGCGGAGCAGGTCTTCGTTGAGGGCGAGGAACTCCTTGCGGCTGCGCACCGCGAGCCGGAACGTGTAGTCCGGCTCGTTGGCGCACTTCTCCGCCCAGTCGCGTTCCGGTACGTCCCGGTAGTCGATGCGGAACAGGTCGGCGAAGGCGCCGTCCGTGCGCAGCGACTGGTCGACCAGTTCGAAGGGGCCCGGCACCTCGGACGTTGTCAGGAGCACGGCGGCGGCGCCGTCCCCCACGATCGTCATCGGCGGGCGGTAGCGGGCGGGCGCGGCGGCCTTGGAGGTGGCGACGACCAGGACGCGGCGGAAGCCGGGCATGCCGCGAAGCAGCGCGGTGCCGAGGCTGAACGCCGCCGACACCGAGACGCAGCCCAGGTCGCCGACGCCGGAGACCAGCGCCCGGTGGGCGCCGATGGCGTGCTGGACGCGGGTCGCCTCCGAGGCCATCAGGTACTGCGGCGCGCGGCCCTGGACGAGCAGCAGCGCGTCCAGCTCGGCCGCCCCGGTGCCCGTCGCGCGCAGCGTCGCCTCGGCAGCGCGTACAGCGAGGTCGGACTCGGTGAGGCCGTCGGCGGCGCGTACCTCGTCGATGCCGAGGGCGCGGGCGTGCCCGCGCCGGGCGGCGGGGAGCCCGTCCGTCAGGCCGTCGAGGGACCTGACGGTGTCGGGGAACCAGGTGCCGACGTGGCCGACGGTCACCGGCGGGGCGGCGGTCACCGCTGCCCGTCCCTGACGTGCGGGGTGTGCCGCGCGATGACCCGGTCGCCGATCGCGAGCGCCGAGACCTCGTCCGTTCCCTCGATGACCTGCATGATCTTGGCGTCCCGGAAGAAGCGCCCGACCCGGTCGTTCAGGGTGCAGCCCGCCGCGCCGAGGAGCTGCACGGTGTCGCGGGTGACCGCGGCGGCGGCGGTGGCGGCCGCGTACTTGGCCATGATGGTCGCGGTGATGGCCTCGCGGTCCTTCGACTCCCGCAGGGCGGCGGCCCGTTCGCACAGGGAGCGTGCTCCTTCGGCGCGCACGTGGGCACGGCCGACGGCGGTGCGCACCGTGGCGTGCCCGGAGAGCGGGATGTCGCCCTGCCTGCGCCGGGCGACGTGCCCGGCGGCCTCGGCCAGACTGCCCTCGGCCATGCCGACGCACCCCCAGGCGACCGTGTGGCGGCCGTGGTCGAGGGCGGTTCCGACGGTGTGGGTGAGCCCGAATCCGGGCGGGCCGACGACGTGGTCCGCGGGGACGCGGACGTCGTCGAGGCTGATGTGGGCGAGGCGGGCGCCGCGCAGTCCGAGCGCGTCCGTGACCGGCTGTCTTCGTACGCCGGGGGCGTCGGCCGGTACCAGGACCGTGGTCAGCCCGCCCGGCGCGCGGCCGAGGACCAGCAGCACGTCGGCGTCCTGGCCGAAGGTGACCCACACCTTGTGGCCGCTGACCCGGACCTCGCCGTCGTGTGGCTCGACGCGGGTGGCGACGGCCGCGAGTTCGGTCCCCGCGCCCGGTTCGGTGGCGGCGAAACCCGCGAGCAGGTCCCCCGAGGCGAGGCGCGGCAGCCAGGTCTGCCGCTGGGCGGCGGTGCCCCAGCGGTGGACGGCCGCGTTGACCATGCCGCTGACGGTGAGCAGGGCGCGCAACGAGGAGCAGACCGCCCCGAGTTGGGCGGCCGCGTGCCCCACCGCGCGGGCTCCGGCGCCGCCGCCTCCGTACGCGGTGGGAACGTCCAGGCCGAGAAGACCGGCCCGCGCCGCTTCGCCGATCACGTCCTGGGGCAGACCGGTTCCGGCGTCCCACGCGGATGCCTCGGCCGTCGCTCTCGCGAGCAGTGCGGGGAAGCCGGGTGGGAGGTCGGGCGAGAGACCGGGAGCGAGGTCGGTCACCGTCACTTCGACACCGCTTCCGCGGTGGGCGACGACCGCTCCCCACGCTTGCGCCGCACGTACTCGGCGATGCGCCTCACGGTACGGAAATTGTCGAGGTCAAGGTCCTCCACCTCGACGGAAACGCCATAGGCCTGTTCCACATGGACCACGATTTCCAGCGCTCTCAAGGAATTGATGAGTCCGCGCTCGAAGAAATCGTCGTCCGGTTCGATCGGAGAGGCAGTGAGGGACTCAAGGTGATTCTTCAACTCAACAATGAGATCGTCGTGCACAGCGTCATGCAAAGAATGTGCCTGTTGGGTCATGCCGCGTTCAATTCCTTTCGCGACGGCCACCGCGACGGCCGCAAGGGCGCGAAGCTTCGGTGGCCGCTACCGCATACCGCCACATAAGTGCAGTTCGTGGCGGCATGCATGGGCGGTCGGTCAAACTGCGTGCAGGATTCACGTGCAACGCGGCGAGTCTGTCACAGGGCTTGTTCATGCGTCTAGAGATCTAATGGATCTCCTTGTGTGACATCAAATGAAAGGGAAAGTCTGCAGCTCCGAGGTACTTCGGAACATGAACTTCCCCTTTCACTTGACAGCAGTGTGCAGAAGTTTGCCCGTTTCGGGACGTGAAAGCGGTGAGAAGCGGCTAGGCCGGGGTCGGCTCCAGGCGGGCGGGCAGGCGTTCATAGCCGCGGAGTATGCGGGTCCCGCGACGACGGGCGCCCGCCGTCAGGGCGAGCCGTGGAAAGCGCTCGTGGAGAATGCGCAGCCCGACTTCCCCCTCCATGCGGGCGAGGGCCGCGCCGAGGCAGTAGTGGCGGCCGGCGGAGAAGGACAGGTGGTCCTTGGCGTTGGCCCTGGTGATGTCGAACCGGTGCGGCTCGGTGAACACCGAGGTGTCGCGGTTCGCTCCGGTGAGCAGCAGGGAGACGGCCGCTCCTTGGGGGACAGGGTGTCCGGCGACGGTGGTGTCGCGGGCGGCGGTCCGTCCGGTGCGGAACAGGGGCGGGTCGAACCGCAGCATCTCGTCCACCGCGTTCGGCCACAGGGTGGGGTCGTCGCCGAGCGCGTCACGCTGGTCGGGATGGCGGTGCAGCAACCCGATGCCGTTGCCGAGCAGATTCACCGTGGTCTCGAAGCCCGCACCGAGCACCAGCCCGGCGGTGGCCCGGAGTTCCACGTCCGTCAGGCCGCCGCCGTCCTCGTCGCGGGCGGCGACCAGTTGGCTGAGCAGGTTGTCGCCGGGCTCGCGCCGGACCCGCTCGATGTGGTGCCCCAGCCAGTGGTCGAAGCTGATCAGCGAGTGTTCGAGGGCACGGAACCGGCGCCGGGACAGTCCGTAGTCGAGGCTGGGAGCGAGTGCCGCACCGTAGGCCCGCAGGCGTCGCAGCTCGGACTGTGGGACACCGAGGATCTCGGCGATCACCGTGACGGGCAGCAGACTGCAGTACGAGGCGACCAGGTCCACGGGCGCGGCACCGGGCTCGCCACGCCGGAGGTCACCGAGGAGCTCATCGGCGATCTTCTCCGTGCGGGTGCGCAGCTGCTGGACCGCCCGGACGGAGAAGACCCGGGTCACGAGCTTGCGGTACCTGGTGTGCTCGGGCGGTTCGGTGACCAGCAGGGACGGCGGTTTCAGCGGTCCCATCGGCGCGTTCGCGGCGGACCAGGCGGCGAGGCGCGCGAGCGGGCTGGTGCCCTCGGGGATGATCCCGGTGCGGAAGTCGTTGCTGCTGAGCACTTCCCTGACGACGGCGTGGGAGGCCGTGACGTAGCCGTACCGGCCGTGATGCAGGGGGCCCTGGTCGCGGATGCGGTCCATCAGTTGGTGGAGCCGTCCGTCACCCGCGCCCGTGGGGTCGGGGGTTCTGGACTGGGCCACGAATTGGCTGTGGAGCTCGTCCCGCCGTGCCGCTCCGGCGATGGCAAGGCGGGGCAGGGCGTGCCCGAGGGCCCAGCGGACCTGTTGGGCGAGCCACTGCGTTCCCTGTGCGGTTGTGCTCATGCGGTTTTCGTCTCCGATCCTTACGTGGATGCGTGCTGTGTGCGCCCCTCGTGAGTCGTCGCAGTGTGGGGACGGGCCGTCGCTGCGCCGTCGGCGCGTCATGGGCACGTGTCCGACGCCCGGCGGTACGCCGTCGGCGCGTCGCCGCGCGCGAGCCCTCGCGGTCCGCTCGACGAGCGCGAGTGGCTTCGGCCTTCGGAGCAGCATGCCCCGTACGGTGTTCGAAAATCCACGCTTCTTGGATCGCGGGCCCGTCGACGCGCCCGGACCGCCCCGGAGTTGGCAGCACAGCAGGAGGCGGCAGAGCCGGAGCGTCGGCTCTGCCGCCTCGGATCCACTGTCCAGTGGGAGGAGTTCGCTAGGCGTCCGCGTTGAGCACCCCGATCAGTCGCGTCGCCGTCGTGGTCATGGCCTGCCGGCCCACCGTCAGGTAGCTGCGGGTGTCCACCGCCTTGGGGTGCTCGGCGAGGTAGGCGCGGATCGCGTTGGTCATGGCGATGTTCAGGGCCGTGCCGATGTTGACCTTGGCGATGCCGCCCGAGACCGCCCTGGCCAGTTCGTCGTCGGGGACTCCGGAGGAGCCGTGCAGGACCAGGGGCACCCGCAGGGCCTCGTCCAGGCGGGCGAGCAGGGCGTGGTCGAGGGCCGCCGTGCGGGAGGTCATGGCGTGCGAGCTGCCGATGGCGACGGCGAGCGCGTCGACGCCGGTCTCGGCGGTGAACTGGCACGCCTCCTCGGGGCCGGTGCGGGCGCCGGGCGCGTGCGCGTCCAGGGGAGGTTTGCCGCCCTTCCCGCCGACCTGTCCCAACTCCGCCTCGACCCACAGGCCTTGGCTGTGCGCCCAGTCGGCGGCGGCGCGGGTCGCGGTGAGGTTCTGGTGGTAGGGCAGCTGCGACGCGTCGTACATCACGGAGCTGAAACCGGCGTCGGCCGCCTGCCGCAGCAGGGCGTCCTGCGTGACGTGGTCGAGGTGCAGGGAGACCGGCACGGTCGCCGCCTCGGCGAGGGCGAGCGCGGCGCGGGCGAGCGGCAGGATGCGTCCGTAGCGGTAGCTGACCGCGTTCTCGCTGATCTGGAGCACCACCGGGGACGTGGCGGCCTCGGCCCCGGCGACGACGGCCTCGGCGTGTTCGAGGGTGATGATGTTGAAGGCCGCGACGGCGCGGCGCTTGGCGGTGGCCTCGGCGACGAGAGCGCCGGTCTGTGCCAGCGGCATCTGGTTTCTCCCGTCCCGGTCAGTGGCCGTCGAGGACGATGGAGCGGCGCAGATGGCGCGGCTGGTCCGGGTCGAGGCCGCGGAAGGCGGCGACCGCGACGGCCAGGCGCTGGGCGCGCACGAGTTCCGCCAGGGGGTCGAGGGTGCCCTCGACCCACAGCGCGCCGGTCGCCCGGACCTCATCGGCGAGCCCCGTCGGCGCCGTGCCGATCATCCAGGTCGCGGTGGTGGCGGTGGAGATGCTGATGGGCCCGTGCCGGTACTCCATGGCCGGGTACGCCTCGGTCCAGGACAGCGACGCCTCCCGCATCTTCAGGGCGGCCTCCTGGGCGAGGCCGTTGGTCCAGCCCCGGCCGAGGAACGTGAACTGGGAACACTCCACGAGCCCTGCGGGCAGCGGCCGGGCGAGCGCGGTGCGGGCGTCGGCGACGGCCTGCTCGGTGTGCAGACCCAGGTGGGCGCGGAGCAGCGTCAGCGCGGTGGTGGCGAAGCGGGTCTGGACGACGGACCGCTCGTCGGCGAAGTCGAGGACCACGAGGTCGTCCGCCGCGGTCATCACCGGGGTGTCCGGGTCGGCGGTGACCGCGGTGGTACGGACGGAGCCGCGCAGCCGCGCGAGCAGGTCGAGCACCTCGGTCGTGGTGCCGGACCGAGTCAGGGCGACGACCCGGTCGTACGAGCGCGCCGCGGGGAACTCGGAGGCGGCGAAGGCGTCGGTCTCGCCGAGGCCCGCGCCCTCGCGGAGCGCGGCGACGGCCTGCGCCATGAAGAAGGAGGTCCCGCAGCCCACCACGGCGACGCGCTCGCCGGGAGAGGGCAGCGCGTCCTTGTGGCGCACCGCGAGACCGGCGGCGCGCGTCCAGCACTCGGGCTGGGTCATCAGTTCGTTCTCGGCATGGCTCATGGCCGGATTCCACCCTGTGAGTCTGGCGCCCCCTGGCGCCTGGATGATTGTTTCTGCAACCTATAGCTATGTTTCGAGCACAATCAAGCATCCGCTCGTGCGTTAAGGTCGTTACGGACAGTGAGTGGAACCGACTGGGAACGCCGGGTCGGGAGTGAGTGGAGGGTCCGGATGTCGCGCGATGCCCGCTGGCAGGCGCTGCTTGAACTGCTGGTCGACCGGGGGCGTCTGGACGTCGAGGAGGCGGCGACGGAGCTCGCCGTCTCCACCGCGACCATCCGCCGGGACTTCGACCAGCTCGCCGAGCAGCAGATGCTGGTGCGCACCCGGGGCGGCGCGGTCGTCCACGGCGTCTCGTACGAGCTGCCGCTGCGCTACAAGACCGCCCGGCAGGCCTCGGAGAAGCAGCGGATCGCCAAGGCGGTGGCGGATTCCGTCGCCCCGGGCGAGGCGGTCGGCCTGACCGGCGGTACGACGACCACGGAAGTCGCGCGTGCGCTCGCCGTGCGCACCGAACTGGCCGCCGGATCACCGGCGTTGACCATCGTGACCAACGCCCTCAACATCGCCAACGAGCTGGCCGTGCGGCCGCAGTTCAAGATCGTGGTGACGGGCGGGGTGGCCCGCCCGCAGTCGTACGAGCTCACGGGTCCGCTGGCCGGCGGGGTGCTCGGCCAGATCACGCTGGACGTCGCGGTGCTCGGCGTCGGCGCCTTCGACGTCGCGCACGGGGCGACCGCGCACGACGAGGACGAGGCGGCCATCAACCGGCTGCTGTGCGAGAGCGCCACGCGGGTCGTGGTCGCCGCCGACGCGACGAAACTCGGCCGTCGCGCGTTCGCCCGCATCTGCGAGACGGGGCGCGTGGACACGCTGGTGACCGACACGGCCGTCCCCGAGGAGACGGCCGCACGGTTCGTGGAGGCGGGAGTGGCGGTCGTCACTGCATAGATTGTGCGAGGATGTTGCGGCAGGTCCGGCAAAGTTTGTGCCTCGAACGTCCAGAACTGCACTGGACAATGGGGACTCTGATTGACCAGCATGGTCAGGATCTGTCACTGCGGCACGGGGGTTCCCAGGGTGATGCCCCTCGCGATGGGTAGAGTCCCCCACCACGATCGCTCGGAGGAACACACTCGTGAGCCACCCGGTCCCGAAGAACCAGTACGGCCAGGAAATCAAGCAGTTGGGCCAGGCGGAGCCCCGTGGCGACCACGCCGGCACGCCCCGGCCGGGCGCGGCTCCGGCGCCACGGCCGGGCGCGGCCCCGGGCGTCGGCGCCCCCGGCGGCGCACCCGACACCAACGCCCCGTACGGCTACGACCCGTTCGGGCGGCCCTACTCCGACAAGTCCAAGATCGTGGCGGGAGCGCTCTCGATCGTCCTGGGCCCGCTCGGCATCGGCCGCTTCTACACCGGCCACAACCGCATGGCCGTCTGCCAGCTCATCACCCTGGGCGGACTCGGGGTCTGGTCGCTCTTCGACGGGATCCTCATGATCGTCAGCAACGGCAAGACCGATGCCGAGGGCCGCGTCCTGCGCGGCTGAGGCCCACGGCACCGCCCGTGCCCCGGCCCGACTCGTCGGCCGGGGCGCTCCTCGTGTGCCGCGCCGGGCGGCCGCGCCCTCAGCCGCGGCCGTGCTTGACGCGCAACCGGCCGTGCCCCATGGTCCCGAAGATCCGGACGCGTGGCCCCTTCGAGCCGCTGTGCTGCGGTGCCCGGTAGCTCGGCTGCTTCCATTCGGCGGTCAGTTCCTCGTAGTCGACCGTCGCGTCGGGCGGTACGACGATCCGGGCCCAGCCGTACCCCAGATGCAACTCGATGTTGACCACGGGGTACTCGATGACCGCCCGTGACAGGTCCAGGTACACCTTCGCCATCCGGGAGGTGACCTTGAAGTTCCGCGGCACGTGCCACCTGCCGCGCCGGTGGATCAGTCCGCCGGCGGCGTTCACGACGACCGTCGGCCCCGCGTCCTCCTCGGGCAGCGACGCCAGGGCCGACGCCAACTCGGCCCGGGTCGTGGCGGTCAGCGCGGCCTGGAGCAGCGCGTGCATCTCGTCCTGAGGGATCAACCCCTCGGCGAACGCCTCTTGCAGGCGCTGAACAGCCGAGTCGCGGTCCACTTCGGTGACCCGCGGCGATACGTTTTCTGGCACGGAGGACATGCCGTCACGATAGCGTCGGCACCGGCGAAGCCGCAGGCTGAACTCTTGCCGATGCCTTGCTGATTCCTTGCCGGGCATGTGCCAGTCCGTGCAGGGGCGGTCGCCGTGGCCGAAGCCGACGTCCGCGCGGCCCGCTGCTGAGGCTTTCGGTTCGGGGTGACGGTGCTTTCGGTCGTGGGTGTGGTCCGGTGTCACGCGGTATCCCGATGGGGGCGGCCTGACCGCGAAGCGGCGGGCTCGGCGGGAACAAGTGCGGTTCGAGGCCGCCGAGTTGTGCGCTGACCTGAAGGCGAGCCTGGGCAACCCGCCCCCCTGCGGGCTCGACGCCCTCGCCGAGCCGGCCCGCACCCGCCTCGAGCGGATGCAGTACCGGCGCGGCCTGCTCGACGGGTTCATCGCCGGGACCGGACTGATCACGACACCGCCATGACGTCACCCCGAACCGAAAACCTCAGGAGCGCGGTGCGATCGCCTTGACCCAGTCGTCGATGGTGACGACGTCGGCCCACTGCGGGAACAGCCGCTCGACGAGGACCCGGTGCACCTCCGGGTCGGTGTCCAGGCAGCCGTCGGAGAGGACGGTGAGGCCGAAGTCCAGGTCGTTGGCCTGGCACACGGTGGACAGCACCACGGCGCTGGTGGCGATGCCGGTGACCACGAGGTCGTCGATGCCGCGGGCCCGAAGGACCACGTCCAGGTCGCTGCCCGAGAACGCGCTCGCCCGCCGCTTGGTGACCACCACGTCGCCGGGGCGGGGCGCGACCTCGGGGTGGATCTCGGTCCCCGGGGCGCCCTCGACGAACAGACCGGCCTGCGCGATGGCGGCCAACGGCTTGTTGCGCGTGCCGACTTCAGGGAAGCCGGGACGCAACGCGATGACGACGTAGATCACGGGTATGTTCGCCGCACGGGCCCCGTCGATCGCCCTGCGCAGCCGTGGCAGATACCCGGAGCCGTCGTCGGCGATGTCCACGATGGCCTGCTGGATGTCCATCACGAGAAGAGCGCTGCCCATGTCGCCTCCAGGAACGAAGTCGGCCGGCGTCGTAACGATCCGGGTTGTGATCTTCGGATCCTACGCGGCCCCGACCCGGGCCCGGCGTGCCCGTCGGGCCGTCTCAGCGCGGCCCGTTGCGACTTCCTCGCGCGCTCAGCTTGCGGATCGGCCCGATCAGCGTCCGGTAGAACGGCCGCACCACACGGCCGGGGAGACGGCGGTGCCGTTCCTCGCTCCACACCCTCGCCCTGGGGTGCGCGGCGATGGGCGACCACCGGTCGGGGTCCGGCGGCCGGGAGGTGTGGAACTCGACGCGGCAGAGGTGCTTCGTACTGACGAAGCCGTACTGGCTGGGGCTCACCAGCCGCACCGGAGCACCGTGGTCGCCGTCGAGCGGCCGCCCGTCGAGGCGGTCGGCGATGAGGACGTCGTCGGCCAGGGCGTCCTCGAGCACCACGACCGACCGGTAGCCGTCGAGCCCCTCGAAGACGACGTGGCTGACGGACGCGTCCGGCACGAGCAGCGGTTCGACCCGGCCGCGGTAGACGGCCTCGAACCTGGCCCCCTCCCACAGCAGGCCCGTCGCCGACCACCCCGCGACGCAGTGGAAGTCGGCCCCGAGCTCCCGTCGTGGCAGCTCGGCGAGGTCGGCCACGGACAGGGTGACGCCCTTCGTCAGCGCTCCGACCAGCTCGATCACCGGGTCGGCGGGGACGGGCGGCGGCGGGTGGTGCAGATGGGTGCCGAAGCGGGGGAATCCGGCGACGGCACGTTGGCCGGGGGGAAGCGCCATGTCGCTCCTCGCGTGGGGTGCGGCTCGGTGTCAGGGACG
The DNA here is from genome assembly GCF_030388665.1 of Streptomyces flavofungini. Taxonomy (NCBI): domain Bacteria; kingdom Bacillati; phylum Actinomycetota; class Actinomycetes; order Kitasatosporales; family Streptomycetaceae; genus Streptomyces; species Streptomyces flavofungini. The sequence goes on from NZ_CP128846.1 coordinate 8,712,376, forward strand.
GCGTGGTCCGGTGCTCCGTACGCTAGGACCTCCACCGCACGGGAGATTCAAGGGGCTGGGATGGACGGCACTCGGTCGATCGGGGAACTCGCCGCGCGCACGGGCCTTTCCGTGAAGGCCATCCGCTACTACACCGACATCGGCCTCCTGCCGACGGCCCCGCGCAGCCAAGGAGGGCATCGCCGCTACCCGCCCGAGGCACTGGACCAACTGCAGCTGGTACGGCAGTTGCGTGCGCTGGACGTGCCGATCGCGGTCATCGCCGAGCTGGCGGCGGGGGAGTCCGGTCTCGGCGAGCTGGTGGCCGGGCAGTTGGAGAGCACGCGCACGCGGTTGGCGGAACTGCGCTGGCGCGAGGCGGCGTTGCGGGCGCTGGACGAGTGCCACGGCCCGGAACGGCTGCGCCGTCTGCGCCTGCTGGCCGGCGTCCTGCACCGACCGCCGGACACCGCGGACCTCACCCGGGCGTGGCAGCGCGCCCTGCCCGCGAGCCTGCCGCCGCGCCTGGCCGACGCCGTCACCGCCCGCGCCGTCCCCGAACTGCCCCTCGCCCCCACCCCCGAAGCCGTCCTGGCCTACGCCGAACTGCACCTGCTCGTGGCGGAGCCCGCGTTCCTCGACTACTGGGCCGCACCCCACGTCCGGGACAAGGCATCGATGTACGCGGCGCTCCTGGACGCCTCGGACAGCGCCGCGCCCGCCGTCGCCGCCGGGCGCGCACCGCAGCGGTGCGAGGCCCTGGACGCCTTCTGCCGGGCCTGCGCCCGCGCCCTCGACCACGAGGACACGCCCGGCTTCCGCGCGTTCATGGCCACCGGCGTGCGGACCACCGTCCCCATGATCCGCCGCTACCGGCAGCACCTGGACGCCCTCACCACCGCCCCCGGCCCGAGCCTGGGCACGACACACTGCTGGCTGGCGGAAGGCGTCATCGCCGAGTACGGCACAACGTACTCCCGATGACGTACGCGGGACGCCGACCAGCGGCCTATCGTTCGCAACGTGACCCCTCCGAGTCCTGTCCTCCCCGGCCCGCGCCGCCTGCGGTGGCCCCTGTGGCCGCTCTCCCCGACGGTGGCGGACCTCGTCGTGGCGGCGGTGGTCGCGGTGCTCACCGGCGCCGACGCAGCGGTCAACGACCCCGCCTACCGCCAGGCCGACTGGCTGACCTGGCTCCTGTTCGGCGTCTCCGTCGCGGCGCTCCTGGTGCGCAGCCGGTGGCCGGTGGCCGTCAGCGTGATCACCGGCGCGGCGTGCGCGGGCTGGGCGCTGTACGGACACATCGGGGAACTGTTGAACCTGCCGGTGATGGCGGCGCTGTACGCGCTCGCCGTGCGCGGCGACCGGCGCCGGACCCTGCGCGCGGCAGCCGTCGCCGCAGTCGCGTCGGGCGCGGTGTCGGTGGTGGCGGGCATCGACGTGGCGCAGCCCCAGGGCGCGCCCCTCCTGGAGATGCTCTGGCCGCTCGTGCCGCTGCTCCTGGGCGAGGTGGTGCGCGGGCGCGGGGAGCTGTTGCAGGAGTACGCGGACCGGGCGGTGCGCGCCGAGGCCGAGCGGGAGCAGGAGAGCCGGCGCAAGGTGCACCAGGAACGGGTGCGGATCGCCCGCGAGCTGCACGACGTGGTCGCGCACACCGTGTCGGCGATGACCGTGCAGGCCGGGCTGGCACTGGACGCGCTGGACAAGCGGCCGGACGTGGCGCGCGAGGCCATGCGGCAGGTCAGGGCGTCGGGGAAGGAAGCGGTACGGGAACTGCGGGCGACGGTCGGAGTGCTGCGCGACGGGCGGCAGCCCGAGCGGGGGCCCGCGCCGCGCCTGGAACGCCTGGAGGAGCTGGTGGAGCGGGTGCGGGGAGCGGGGCTGAAGGTGTCGCTGCACGTGGACACCGGTCGCCGGGAGGTGCCGCAGATGGTGGAGTTGGCGGCGTACAGGATCGTGCAGGAGGCACTGACCAACGTGATCAAGCATGCGGGGGCCCGGCACGCGGCCGTCTCGGTCGTCCTGGCGGCGGACCGCCCGGACGGCGACGCCCTCGTCGTGGAGACGACCGACGACGGACCGCCCGCGCAGGCCGCGGCCGGCGAGGGCTACGGCCTGATCGGCGTGCGGGAACGCGCCACGGCGGCCGGCGGCAGCGCCGAGGCGGGGCCCGTCCCGGGCGGCGGCTGGCGCGTGCGCGCCGTGCTTCCCCTGGAGGCGCCGTGATCCGGGTCCTGCTCGCCGACGACCAGAACGTCGTACGGGCGGGCTTCCGCGCGCTGCTCGACCTCACGGACGATCTCGTGGTGGTCGCCGAGGCCGCCGACGGGAGGGCCGCGGTCGAGCTGACCCGCACCACCCGGCCCGACGTCGTGCTCATGGACATCCGCATGCCCGGCGTCGACGGCCTGGAGGCCACCCGCCGCATCGCCACCGACCCGTCCCTGGACCGCGTCCGCGTCCTCGTCCTGACCACCTACGAAGCCGACGCGTACGTCTTCGAGGCCCTGCGCTCGGGAGCCGCCGGCTTCCTGCTCAAGGACGTCGACCCGGACGACCTGCGCGCGGCCATCCGCACGGTCGCGGCCGGTCAGTCCCTGCTCGCGCCCGCCGTGACCCGGCGTGTCATCGAGGAGTTCGCCCGCTCGCAGGGCCCGCGGGCCGAGGCCCGGCAGCGGTTGGCGCCACTGACCGACCGCGAGCGCGAGGTGCTCGCGCTCGTCGGGCGCGGACTCTCCAACGCCGAGATCGGCACGCGCCTGCTGATGTCGCCGCTCACCGCGAAGACACACGTCAGCCGCACGATGACCAAGCTGGGCGCCCGCGACCGGGCACAGCTGGTCGTGCTCGCCTACGAGACCGCTCTGGTACGGCCCGGCGAGAGCTGACACCGGCCCGGCGAACGCCGCCACCCCGCGCTGCCACGTGCGGCTACTCCCGGGGAAGTAGTCGCCGACTCCCCGCGGCAGATGTCCGGCATCACCCCGCGTCCGTAGCGTCGACAGCATGATCGAAGTACGGGAACTCACCAAGAAATACGGCGCGAGGACCGCCGTCGACCGGCTCACCTTCACCGTCCGGCCCGGCGTGGTGACCGGCTTCCTCGGCCCGAACGGCGCTGGCAAGTCGACCACCATCCGCACGATCCTCGGCCTGGACGCGCCGACCGCGGGCACCGTCACCGTCAACGACCACCGCTACGACCGGCTCGCCGCGCCCCTGCGCGAGGTCGGCTCCCTGCTGGACGCACGCGCCGTGCACGGCGGGCGCACCGTGCGCGGCCACCTGCTCGGCCTGGCCCGCTCCAACGCCCTGCCCCGGCGGCGCGTGGCCGAGGTCCTCGACCAGGTCGGCCTCGACGGGGTCGCGGACCAGCGGGCCAAGGGCCTGTCCCTGGGCATGGGGCAGCGCCTCGGCATCGCCGCCGCGCTGCTCGGCGATCCGGCCGTGCTGATCCTGGACGAGCCGGTCAACGGACTCGACACCGAAGGCATCCGCTGGATCCGTGACCTCCTCAAACGACTCGCCGCACAGGGCCGCACGGTCTTCCTCTCCAGTCACCTCATGAGCGAGATGGAGCTGACCGCCGACCGGCTCATCGTCATCGGACAGGGGCGGCTGCTCGCCGACACCGGCATGCGGACGTTCATCGAGGACCATTCGCGGGGCGGCACCCGGGTGCGAGCCGCGGACGGCGAGCAACAGCGCATGCGCGCCCTCCTGGAGGCGCACGGCGCGCAGGTGCGCCTGGACGCGCGGGGCGCCTGGCGCGTCGACGGCCTCCCGACCGCGCGGATCGGCGAGCTGGCCCGCGCACACCACCTGGCCGTCCACGAACTGACGCCGGTCTTCTCCTCCCTCGAGGAGGTCTACACCGCCATGACCCGGTCCTCGGTCGAATACCGCGGCACCACCCCCGAGACGGAGGAAACCGCATCATGAGCACGCCCACCGGCCGGTCACCCGGCTTCCGCGCCGCCCTGGCCTTCGAATGGACCAAGTTCGCCACCCTCCGCTCGACCCGCTGGACCACGGCGGCGACGGGCCTGGTCACCATGGCGGGCGCGGTCTTCGTCGGCGTCAGCGGCAGCCTGCAGCCCGACGACACGGTCCTCGGCGGCAGCCTCACCCTCAGCGTCGTGTCCCTGATGATCGCGGGCGTGGCGGGAGCCCTGACCGTGTGCGGCGAGTACGCCAGCGGCACCGTCACCTCCACCCTCACCGCCGTGCCCCGCCGCGGCCGGGTCCTCGCCGCCAAAGCAGTCCTGCTCACCGTCCTCCTGTACGGGATCGCGCTCGTCTCCTGCACGGTGGCGTACCTGCTCGGCGGCGCGATCCTGGACGACGGAAAGTACGCGCGCGGCGAACCCCTGCCCGCCCTGTTCGGCATCGCCGCGCTCTTCGCCGTCGTCGGCGTCCTCGGCCTCGCGATCGGGGCCCTGCTGCGGCACTCCGTCGGCGCCGTGACGACCGTCGTCGCGCTCCTGCTGCTGCCCTCCCTGTTCGGCCCCCTCTTCGGTGACGCCCGGAGGTGGATCGCGGGCGCGTCCCCGACTGCCGCCCTGGAGAAGCTGACCCAGACCTCCGACGCGGGCCCGCAGGCGGTGGGCTCCCTGGGCGCGTGGCCGTCGCTGGCCCTGGTGGCGGCCTACAGCACGCTGCTGCTCGCAGTCGCCGCGCGGCGACTGCGGGGGCGCGACGTGTGAACGTACCGTTTCGTCGAGCCGGTTCGCGATCGCCCTCGTCAATTCGCCGTATATGCAACCGTGTTGGCTCAGTTCGTCTCCGAATGGCTGAGTACGTGCCTAGGCAGCCAAGGCCGCGCGGCCTAGGTTTTCCGCCTGGTCCCGGACCCCGGCCATTGCTGTAGACGCGGCCGCGAGAGGCGTTGAACTGGCCCCGCCTCTCGCGGCCTGACACCCTCACCCCGCAGCGGGAGCCCGAGATGTCCAGCACGGCCCACCCCGGCACCAGATCGCCCCGCGCCGCGCACGCGCCGGACGCGCCGGAGCCGACACCGCCGCGCCTGTCCCTGACCGTCGAGGCCGACCGCGGCCAGCGCACCCACACCCTCATCGGCGAGGCCGCCCACAGCCTGCTCGTCGCGATCGGCGCCCCGCCCCCGCTGGCCCGCCGCATGAGCGACGCGGCCACCGTCGCCGCGCACTACCTCGTCGGGCACAGCGCCCTGTCCCGCTACCGGCTGCGCGTCACCACCGACCCGGGCGGCGTCAGCCTCGCCGTCACCGACTACATCGAACCGTCGTCGGCCGGAGCACCCGCCTGGCTGCCCGTCTCCCACGCGGGCCACCTCGAACCCGCCCCCGTCGCCCTCGCGTCGCTCCCGGCCAGAGGCGACGACGACCACGGCCTGGACCTGCACCGCACCGCGGACGGCCGCCTCCGCCTCGCCTACCGCGGCGCGTGGGCCGCGTCGACGCCCCCATGCTGAACCGGGGCCGCGCCCGGTCGCCCACAAACTCCATGGGGCGGGCCCGGGGGCGCGGACCCGCCGAAAGGACCGGACGGACCGACCCATTGCGGGACGGCGCGGGTCACAAGGGCGCTAGCGTGGAATCGTTACATCCCGTACGCACGACGCCGGTTCACCCCTCGCCCGGCCCCCAGCACATCCCCGGAGCCCAGGTTGGCACTGCGGCGCAGCGCATCCCTCCCGACCGGCCACCACGCCGACCGCGTCCTGCGCCTGGCCGCGGTGGTGGCGGCCTACTACGCCGCGGGCCGCTGCGGTCTGCTCCTGGAAGTGGTGCGCGGGCAGGTCACTCCCTTGTGGCCGCCGACCGGAATCGCCGTGGCCGCGCTGCTCCTGTGGGGACTGCGGATGTGGCCCGCGATCGCCCTCGGCGCCGTCCTCGTCAACTGGCCCTTCGGTCCCTCCCTCTGGGCGCTCGCCGGCATCTCCGCGGGCAACACGCTGGCCCCCGTGTGCGCGGTCCTGCTGTTGCGCCAGGTCCGCTTCAGCCCGACACTCACGGCGCTGCGCGACACGCTGTCCCTGGTCTTCCTGGGCGCCCTGACCGGCATGCTGGTGAGCGCCACGGTCGGCACCGCGGTCCTCGCCGTCACGGGCGCGCTGCGTCCTGGCCGCGTCCGGGCGACCTGGTCGGTGTGGTGGACGGGCGACGCGATGGGGGTCCTGCTCGTCACGCCGCTGCTTCTGGTGCTGTTCGGCGCCTCGTGGCCGCGGCGGGTCCCCGTGGCACGCTGGGCCGAGGCGGCGGCCCTCGCGGCGGCCACGGCCGCGGTCACGCTGCTCGCGACGCGCACCTCGCTCAGCCTGTCGTTCCTGGTCTTCCCGTTCCTCATCTGGGCCGCCTACCGCTTCCAGATCCTCGGCGGCGTGGCCTGCGCGCTCCTCGTGTCCGTGCTCGCCGTGCCCGCGGCCGCCGCGGGCACCGGCCCGTTCACCGGGCACGACGTCGCGACCCGCATGCTCGTCCTCCAGGCTCTGAACGGATCCGCCGCCCTGACGTCCCTGGTCCTCGCCACGGTCGTGGCGGAGCGCAATCGCAGCCACGACCAGCTCGCCCGCGTCCACCTCCAACTCTCCGAGCTGGTCCCCCAGCTGACGCCCTTCAAGGGCCTGCCGACGGGGAGACAGGCGGAGGCCGGGAACAAGGACGCGACCTGACCGCACGGCGGCAACGCGTCCACGGCCCGGACCACGGGGACACCTGCGGCCCGGCCGCCGCCGGAGTCGGCTGGGACAGCGGGCACCTCGACGACAGCTCGGCCTGCGGCCACGTCCCTGGACGGGGCGTGCGGCCGTGGGCGATCCCGTCGCGCAATGTGCCGAAGACGAGCGGCACATCGAGCCCGTGGCAGGCGCCGAGGACGCCGCCGAGACCGGTCGCCTCCCAGGTGAGTTCGTACGCGTACGTGGTGCCGCCGCCCTCGGCGTGCGCCTGGGCCAGATGGAGGCTGGGCATGCGGAACACCCAGTCCGACATCACCAGGTCCCGCAGCGCGGTGGGATCGGCCGCCGCGGGCCCCGTGCGGTATGCGTGTCGACCGGCGTCCCCGGGAGCGAACCACGCCAAGGTGTCGGCGGCCTCCTCCTCGCTCACGACGCCGAGTCGACCCGACAGGACGGTGAACAGCCGGGTCTCGTCGCGGGTGTGACCGGCCATCAGGGTCACCTCGGCGCTCTGCCCCGCCCGGAGCGCCTCCCAGGGCGCACGGGGCAGCACCTCACCGTCGACGACGGGCGCGAACGGCATGCGCGCGCGGGCGGCCCGGCCCCACCGGGGCTCGTACGGGGCGATCTTGTGCAGGACGGCGTCGGCGGCGTCCCGCAGGGCGTCGGGGGTCGCGGCGGTCACGGCGGCCGACGTCGGGGCTGATCCCAGCTCGGCCGCCACGGCGGTTCCGATGTCCGCGGCCGGCGCGGTGCCGTAGAAGGGGCCCGGCACGCTCTGCGCCACCGCCCGGTGGAAGAGCCCGGACGCGCGGGGCATGGCGAGGAGCGCGGCGATCGCGCCCGCACCCGTGGACTCCCCGAAGAGCGTCACCCGGCCCGGGTCGCCGCCGAAGGCCGCGATGTTGTCCCGCACCCACTGGAGCGCGGCCACCTGGTCGAGCAGGGCGCGGTTGGGTACCGCGCCCTCGAAGTGCCCGTAACCTTCGGCTCCCAGGCGGTGGTTGAACGTGACGACCACGGTGCCGCGCCGGGCCGGCGCCGTGCCGTCATAGGTCGGCCCCGCCGAGGTGCCGAACAGGTAGACCCCGCCGTGGATCCACACGAGCACGGGCAGGCCCGCCGCCGCGCCCGGGTCGGGTGTCCGGACGTTCACCGTCAGCCAGTCCCCGGACGCCGCCGTGGACCCGGGCCCTCCCATGGGGCCGAACGCCCGGGACTGCGGAGGGGACTCGCCGAATTCGTCGGCGTGCCGCGTTTCCTCCCACGGCAGCGCCGGCACCGGCGCCGCAATGCGAAGGGCGCCGATGGGCGGCTGTGCGTAGGGGATCCCCCGGAAGACGGCCACCTCGCCTTCCCACCGCCCGCGGACCGTCCCGCACTCCGTACGGACGTCGGACACGCGCTCAGAACCAGAAGCAGAAGCGTTCACGCCGGTCTGCCTTCCCTCGGGGGGGGGGTGCCCGCCGACACGTCGCCGATCCGGGACGAACGGACTACGGGCCGTAGGGCCGGGGCACCCTGGTCGGCACGCCGGTTCAGGGCGCCCCGGTCGGAACGTCCGGTTCGAGACCCACCTGGCCTGGCTCTCGGGGTGGTCCAGGTCGGTGCCGACCCCGCTCAGACGGCGGTCGGCCGCCAGGGAGCCGATGCGGCGGCCCTTGCTTGCGTCGCTCCAGGCGATGACGAACTCGGGGCGACGGCGGGGGCGGCGAGTCGTACGTTCATGTGAAATCCCGTCAGGGCGGGGCGAGTTGGGTCGGTCGTGCTGGGCCGAGCAACTCCTCGGGCCGCCCTCGCCCTCAACCCCTCACAGCGCGGGACCGCTGCCGTCGGTCAGGGCCTGTTGTCCACCAGGTCCTGGATCTGCGGATAGATCTTGTCCATGCGCGTGCCCACGTTGTGCGGGCAGGAGCCGCCCCAGTGCAGGGCGATCACCTTGTGGGAGGCACCGGCGAGGACCGGGGAGCCGGAGTTGCCGCCCGAGGTGTCGCAGGAGTACCCGACGTCCTCGGTGCCGAGCTGGGGGTTGCGGATCCCGCAGAAGGTGCCGCCGTCGCCCTCTTCGTAGATCGATATGCGCTTCGGCTTGGTGTCGCCGTGGCCGGCGATGTAGGCCCGCTCGCCCGAGACCGGCGCCCGGGTCTCCAGGAACAGGGTGCCGAACTGGGTGATCCGGTCGAAGTCGTCCACGCTGAACAGCGAGAAGTCGAGGGCCGGTGAGGTGCGGAGCAGGGCGTTCGCGCCGACCTTGGTCCCGGGGCGCGGATCGTTGCCGCCGCAGGTCGCGCAGTCGTAGTCGAACTGCACCTCCATGGTGTCGAGTTCGGCCTGGTTCCTGACGCAGTGGTTGTTGGTCATCATGTGGTTGCCGCGGCCGACGCGCCACGCCGTGCACCAGCCGCCGCCGTTCTTCAGCATGCGGGCCACGCCGCGCGAGGCGGCGTACTGCGCGGGATGGCTGGTGCGGTAGCAGACCGCGTCCCTGCGGCCGTCGGCGCCGCACACGCTGCGCGGGTTCTCGGCGGTGATCTCCGCCTCGGAGTAGCCGCGCCAGTAGCGGTCGATCGTGACGTGCGACCCCCGCTTGCCGCGGGTGTGCAGGGTGACCACGGCGGTGTCCCCGTCGACCGACATGGCGGCGAAGCCGGTGCGGCCGTGCCGGGTGTACCCGGCGTCGTCGTGGGCGGCGGCCCCGCGCGTCGGGTCGCCGCGGTAGGTGTGCACCTCGCGTCCGGTCGGGTCCGCGACCGTCACGTAGGCGTCGGGGGCGAGGTCGAGCCGGGCGAAGTGCACCTTGACGTACGCCGCTCCGGGGTGGCGGATCCGCTGTCGGGTCGGGGCTCCGGCGGAGCCGAGCCCGAGGTCCACCGCCTTCTCCTCGCCGACCGTGGGGATCGGCGCGGTCTCGGCGCGCGGCGGAGCGGCGTCGCCCGCCGCCGTCGGTGCGACGGGGACGAGGACGGACGTGGCCACGAGCGCGGCGGCCACGATGATGCGTCTCAACACGGTTGCCTCCATGGGGGTCGGCCGGAAGCGGACCGCTGCGCGCGACCGCTTCGACCCCACCAAGGTAGGTGTGGACATGACAAGACGGGAGAGGTGTACCGGCCACTGGTCACCGGCGGGGGTCGGCCACTCCCGCCCGTCGTCCCCCGGACCTGTGCGGGCCCGTACGGGAGGCCACTTGGGCGCGGGAAACGCAACTTCGACAGGGTCCTCGCAGGCAGCTACCTTCACCTGGCGTTCGGCGATCGCCCACGGTCGCGGGGGAGTTCCTCGAGCTGTGCCACCCGTGACGGGGTGAGTCCGTCACGGCCCGAGGAGCCCCCGCCCCATGCGCGAGCGGCCGCACCGGGTCCACATCAGGCACCCCCGACCAGGGAGAGACGCATGCCCCATCTCGCGCTGTACACCTTCGGCGTCCTGAAGTCACCTCTCGCCGATCCGACCCCCCTCACGCGTGAACTCCGCGACAGCGGCGAGGTCGTCTACCGGACGATCAGCCGGCACCCCGGGTACGTCGCTCGCGCTGAGGCGGCGGATCGCGCCCGGGGCACACACTTCGACGTGGACTGGGGTGTGTGGGGGGAGTTCACCGTGCCGACCTGGTACAGCAAGGGCCGTACGGCGGAGACCGCCGCCCTGGACGCGACCCTCTCCCTCTGGACCGGCCCGCGCCCCGCCTTCGACGCCATCTACACGGGTGTGCACCGCGAGGCGCTGAACAGGCGTCACGACTGGTTCGAGCGGACGGAACACCCGAACTACGTGTGCTGGTGGGTCCCCGACGGCGCGATACCCACCTGGCAGGACGGAGTTTCCAGGCTGGAGCACCTTCACGACCACGGCCCCGCGCCGCACGCCTTCACCTTCCGGCACTCGTTCGCCCCGGACGGAACGCCGGCCGGGGCCCCTGGCCGCTAAGGCTTCTCCGACGCCGCGGGCCCGGCGCTCGGCGGCGGGTCGGCCCGCCACTCGGCGGCGATGCCCCGCATCAGGGGCGGATAGACCAGCAGGTGCCTGAAGGGCCCGATCGCGGCCATGTAGGCCTTACCGAACAGGCCGTTCGGTTTGACGAGCACGGCCAGCTGGCCGCGGTAGCCGCCCTTGCCGTCGGGGACCCAGCCCAGGTGCAACACCCCGTGCATGGTCCGGTTGCTCACCTCCGACGCCCACTCGTCGTCCGTGAGGAAGACCGAGCGGAAGGGGAGGCGGTCGAACTCGGGCCCGAAGGGGCCCTCGCGCAGATCGTCCGGCAGCCGGTCCCGCAGCGTCGCCACCCGGGTGCCGACACCGGAGTCGGCCTTGTCCCAGCCGAGCAGCTTCCCGAGCTTCCAGCGGATCGCGAAGAGCGCGCGGGCGATCCGGGACGGGTTGTCGGACGTGTCGCCGCCAGCGGTCTGCCGCACCAGGTGCGGGAAGTCGTCGGGGCCTCCCGGGGTCGGCAGGGCCCACACGTCGTAGAGCCGGAAGTCGCTCGTGATCTCGTGGACCCGCCAGGGCCGCGACGTGTGCGCGGTGTCGGGGAGTTTCATGCGGGGAACCTCCGTCTGCTCGATTCGTGGATGACGGCGCGGGAGTGAGCCCTTCGGGGCGTACGAGGTCGCGTACGGAGCCGCCTTACGGCGAGTGAGCGACGCCGAGCACGCCCGCGACGGCCCGGGCCGCGAACAGCTCGTCGTCCGGGGCCTGGCCTGCCAGCGCGATCACGGTGCCTTCGAGCGCGCCGACGAAGGCGAGTGCGAGGGCCCTGGTCGGCCGGCCCGGCGGGATGGTGCCCGCCGCGCGACCGGCGTCGATGAGGTTGGCGCAGCGGGTGAGGAGGGTCTCGTAGTTCCGCTCGACCTCGCGCCCGACGGGATGGTCCTGGCCGCTGAACTCGAGGCGCAGCGCGATCGGAACGCGCGCCACGTCGCGCCGGCAGAAGACGGCGTGGCCGCGCGCGAGGGTGAGCAGCGCCGCGACGGGCTCCGGCTCCTGCTCGACGAAACGCGCCACCTCGTGCCAGTAGGTCTCGCGGAACCACGCGCACACGGCCAGGGCCAGATCCTGCTTGTCCTTGAACTGGTGGTAGAGCGCACCGCGTGTGTAACCCGCCTCGCGGGCCACCTGCTCCAGCTTGAGGTGGCCGTAGCCGTAGCGGGACAGGCCCCGTGCGGCCGACTCCAGCAGCGCGGCGCGCGAGCGCGCGCTGCGGTCGGCCTGGGTGGCGCGGCGACGGCCGGGACCGGCCGCCGCGGCCGGACTCTCCCGCGCCCCGCCGCGCACGTCCTCCACCGCCTCGCCTCGCACGTCCGGGGTTCGCATGGCTGCTCCGCTCGGTTCGCCGCGTCGGATGACCGAAGTCCCGCTGCAGGAAGGCCGGTGGCCCTCCCTCGCCAGCAGCCATACATGCACGTGTGTATGTTACCGCGGAGGGGGATCCTCGGGCGAACGCGCAGGTAGGGTGCGCAGCCGGAAACCGGAAACCAGGTCGCCCGGCGTCGCGCGCAGCGCCGACACCGTGGGGCCGGAAAGTGAGCAGTCAGATGCAGCCGACCTTCGTCCTGGTGCACGGAGCCTTCGCGAACTCCTTCTCCTTCGCGCCGCTCCAGGCCGAACTGGGCCTCCTCGGCCACCGTTCGGTCGCCGTCGACCTGCCCGGTCACGGATTCGCCGCGACGTACACCCGTGCCTATCAGGCGCCGCAGGACCCGGAGGGGCTCGCCGCCGCACCCGGCGGGATCAAGGGCGTCACGCTCGCCGACAACGCCGCCCATCTGATCGGGATCCTGGAGCGGGCCAAGCGCAACGGCCCGGTGATACTCGTCTCGCACAGCCGCGGCGGCATCACGGCGACCGCCGCGGCCAACGCGCGACCGGACCTCATCGACCGCATCGTCTACGTCTCCGCCTGGTGCCCGGTCGACCTGGACGTCAGCGACTACTACGCCGCGCCGGAGATGGCCGACGTCGACGCCGCCTCCCTGGCCCTCGCGATGGCCGGGAACCCCGCCGAACTCGGCCTGCTCCGCGTCAACTTCCGCACCGCCGATCCGGCCGCCCTCGCGGCGTTCAAGGCGGCCTTCCTCGCCGACGGCACCGACGAGGAGTTCCTGACCTTCCTCAACACCTTCCAGCCCGACGAGAACCTGGACGTCGGCACATCCGCCGACCGGGCGCAGGCCGCGACCTGGGGCCGGATCCCGAGGACCTATGTGCGCCTCGCCGACGACACGAGTCTGCCGCTAGCCCTGCAGGACCGGCTGATCCGCGAGGGCGACGCGCTGACCCCGGACAATCCCTACGATGTCCGCACCCTGGCGGGCAGCCACCTGAAGTGGCTGACCCACCCGGCCCCGGCGGCCCGGGTCCTCGGCGAGCTCGCCGCGCCGTTCCTGGCCTCCGCCCGATCGTGATCGCCGCAGGGTGAGGCGTACGGCGGTCCGCCTACCGCCGAACTCCTCGGTACGTCCTGCCGCCCCGGCGCGGCAGCGCCTCAGGCACCTCCTCGGGCGTCGCCGTCGTCTCCACCGCCAGGTGCAGTTCGGCCCTGGTGGTCGCCGACGACAGCTCCAGGTCCAGGAGCTTGCCGCACTCGGCGAGCCAGGCCGTGAGGGTGGACCGGTGCAGCCCCAGCTCGGCGGCAGCGGGCGCGGTGCGGCCCCGGTGCCGCAGCCAGCAGCGCAGGGTGATGCGGAAGCGGGTGTCCAGCGGTTCGAGCAGCCCCGACGCCCAGCGGACGGCGTCCTGCCTGCTGAGCAGTTCGGTGGGCAGGGGCGGGTCGGTGCGGAGCCGGGGCGGCGCGGTCGACCGGGCCGGAGGCACGGGCAGGACCGGGGCGGTCATCGGGGCGGCGGCCTGCGTGGACACCGGCAGGGGAGCGGCCGGGGCACGCAGCGCGAGCAGCAACTGCGCCTGCACGGTGGGGTGGTCGAGATCCACGGCCAGGAGGGCCGCGGCGGCCCGCAGTCGCGCGCGCACCGTCCCCTCGGACACATCGAGGGCGGGCGCGGCCGTCAGCGCCGAGCCCGATCGCAGCCACGCCTCCAGGGTCCGGCGCTGCTCCCGGTCCAGGGGCCGCAGCACGGCCGCGGACCAGACGCCGAGGCGGTCGGCAGGCACGACCCGGAGCAGCCCGTCGGCGCCGAGGCCGCTCGCGACGGCCAGGCGGCCCGGGGTGGCGCCGTGCCGGGCGGCACCCGCCTCGGCCCAGGCGGTGGCGAACATGTCGAGGGGGGCGGGCTCCGCCGCGCCCCCGGCCAGCTGGTGCCGTTCGGCGATGCGCGTGATGAGCGTGCGCGCCGACGTGTGGTCGTCCTGTCCGCCGTGGCGGGCGACGGCCACCAGCTCCGTCCCCTCGAGGCAGACCAGCATCCGGGGGCCGCCGAGCACCGCTCCGGGCTGCGCCGCGCGCCACAGGGTCTGGTAGGCGGCGTGCACGGTGCGCCCGGTGAGGCGGTAGACCGTGGCGTGCGTCGCGGTGCCGTCGCCCAGGACGGAGACGGCCAGGGCGTGCTGGCCGTGCAGCAGGAGGTTCAGCACGGCGGCGTGCAGGCGCTGCTCGGTGCCGCGCACGTCGTCCGCCCGCCTGGCCCGTACCCGCAGCAGGTCGGCGGTGGCCTGCGCGATGAGCGCGACGTGGGCACCGGGTGTCCGCCCGGGTCCGACGACGAGCACGGAGCCGGAGGCGTCGCCCACGTGCCGGACGGTGAGGTGCGCGTGCGCCTGGGGGTGGGCGGCGGCCCGCTCCCCGTCGGGGCCCGCCGTGCGGGGGGTGCTGTGGACGGCGCCGACCGAGGGGTCCACGAGGACGGCCCAGCCGTCGGCGAGCGCGGCGGCCTCGGCGACGAGGACGGCCCCCGAGCGTGCCGCCGCCCGCGTCAGGCGCTGCGCCCATTGGCCCGACGGGTCCTGTGCGGCGGGGGTGGGCGCGGGTCCCGCGGGGTGCTGCGGGCGGCCCGCGCCCCCCGTCGTCATGAGATCCGGGCGACCCCGCCCCACCCTGCCCGCTCCGTGAGCCGGCCGGTGGTGGCGTCGGGCCGCCAGTTGGGCCAGGACACATAGCCGGGCTCGACGAGTTCGAGGCCGTCGAAGAAGGCGATCGTCTGCTCCGGCTCCCGGAAGATGTAGGGGATCGCGCCGGAGTTGTTGTACTCCTCCTGGACCTCCCGGTGCCGCTCGTCCGCGGCGGTGGAGTGGCTCAGGGACACGTAGCTGCCCGAGGGCAGCCGGGCCACGAGCCGGCGCACCAGCGACAGCGTCTCGTCCCAGTCCACGATGTGACCGAGGACGTCATTGATCACTAAGGCGATGGGCCGGGCCATGTCCAGGGTCTTGGCGGCGCCCTCCAGGACGGCGTCGGTGTCCCGCATGTCCGCGAGTACGTAGTCCATCGCGCCCTCGGGCGTGCTCTTGCGCATCGCGTGGACGTGCAGCAGGACGAGCGGGTCGTGGTCGACGTACACCACGCGGCAGTCGGGCGCGATGCGCTGGGCGACCTCGTGGGTGTTGTTGGCCGTGGGCAGCCCGGCGCCGACGTCGAGGAACTGCCTGATGCCCGCCTCCCGCGCCAGCCAGGTGACGCTGCGGATGAGGAAGCCGCGGGACTCCTGGGCCATCGGCTCGATCATGGGGTACTTGTCGCGGTAGGCGTCACCGGCGGCCTGGTCCGCGGGGAACCAGTCCTTGCCGCCCAGCCAGTAGTTCCAGACCCGCGCGCTGTGGGCGACGGACGTGTCGATCTGCAGGGGGTCTGTCGGCTCGGTCATGACAGTGCCTCTTTCGACTTGTCGGGGTGGAGGGCGGTGGCGCAGGAGTAGTCAAGGAGCAGGCGGTAGTCGGTCACGGTCGTGGGCGCGTCCCAGATGTCGGCGGCGCCGACCGGGCCGCCCTCCCGGACCACCCGGTCGGGGATCTCCGGTGCCTCGACGCGGTAGATGGTGATGGCCGGCTTTCCGGTGAGGGCGTGCGGGGGGCCGTCGAGGGGGTGGACCTGCAAGGTCACGTCCGTCCGCTCGGCGGCGGCCCGCAGGGCCGTCAACTGCTCGGTCATGACCCGGTCGTCGCCGACGCGGGTGTGCAGGGCCACGGCCGACATCAGCGCCCAGATCCGGGTCTGCTGGGTCCGCAGCCGCTCCTGGCGCACCATCAGGAGTTCGGTGCGGGCCTCCTTGGCGGCGGCCGACAGGTCGGGTCGCAGGGCGTCGTCGACGGCGCGGGCGTAGTCCCGGGTGCGTAAGAGGGCGGGGACGAGGGCCGGTTCCCAGGCGCGGATGATGCTGGTCGCGGATTCCACACTCATCAGGTCGAGTTGCCAGGGGTCCATGACCGTGCGCCACGGATGCCACCAGCCGGGCAGGTTGGCGGTCGCGAGCTTACCGAGGAACTCCTCGATCTCCGCGTCAGGTGCCCCGTACGCCCCGAGCAGCGAGCGGACCTGGCCCTCGTCCAGGGACGTCTGGGCCTGCTCGATCCGGCGGACCGTGACCGGGTGGGCGCCGAGGGCGTCCGCGGCCTGTTTGCGCGACAGCCCCGCCGCCTCGCGAAGGATCTTGAGCCGGGTGGCCAGAACGAGATGCGCGAGGGTCGGACCTGACCTTTCGCGGGCCAAGGACCCTCCTTCCGACACTCTCCGCAACTTGCGGACAGTGCACACCTTGTCGCTTGCAATCTGTGTGCGCAACCCTTTGAGTATGTCCATGGCGACAGCCGACGGGAAACCGGTCAAGTCGCCGTGCACTGCCTGAGCTTGCTTCGGCTGGAGTTGACGTGTCGGCGAGCCCGAGAGAGAGCGCGTCGGCACACCATGCGGCTGTGAGCCCCGTCGAGGGACATCACCAACTCCTCGGGCAGAAGGGGGAGATGACATGCTGACACTGGGCATGCTGGTCGGCAGGGCGGAGCTGGAGCTCGCCTTCGCCGGAGGTGTCGACGCTGCCCGGTTCGAGGCAGTCGGTGTGGCCGGATTGACGGCCCTCACCGTGTCGCAGCTGCTGGAGGGCGAGCCCCAGCGGCGCCTCGATGCCGGATGCCTCGTCCTGGTCACCGGGCTTCAGTTCCGCTCCCGGGGCCGGGCGGAGGTCGCCCTGGAGACCCTCGTGGAGCAACTGGCCCTGGACAAGTGCGCCGGCCTCGTGGTGAGCGTCCCGCCCGGCGCCCACCAGCCGCTGCCCCAGCCGATCCGCGATCTGTCCCACGCGCTCTCCGTCCCTGTGCTCGTCACCACCGGCCCGCTGCGGGAGTGGGCCAAGACGCGCCACCGCCTCCAGGAGAGCCGCCTCGCCGGGGCCGAATGGCGCGCAAGCCAGCTGAGCACGCTGGTGCAGCAGGTACCGTCCGAGCTCGCCGACCCCCGCGCGATGCAGCGCATCACGGACTGGCTCGCCCGCGCCCTGCAGGTGCAGGTCCTCGTCAGCGACCCGCACCGGGTGCTCGCCGCCTCACCGGCCACGGCCGCCGAGGCGCTGGCCCCGGCGATCATCCACAGCTCCGTCGACGGCGCGGCGTCCGGCCGCACGTCCGGGCCGCACACCCGGCTCATATCCCTCGGTCCCGCGCGCGGCGCGGGCACGGTCCTCGCCGTCGCCCGCGGCACGGCCCCCTTCGACGACGCGGAGGTGCGCCTCCTCGGGCACGCCGCGAAGCTGCTCGGCCTGCTCGACCAGGCCCGCAGGGAATACCGCGCGGCCGCGGAGACCTCCCGCGCGGCCCGCAGGGCGGCGGTGGAACTCCTCCTCGACGGCGAGGTGGACAAGGCCCGCAGGGTGCTCGCCGCCCAGGCGCCCGGTCTGCTCGACGCCGACACCGTCCGCGTCTTCGTCGTCGACGTGCCGTGCGCCCACCGGGACGTCGCGGTGCGCCGGTGCGAGGTCGCCATGGAGGGCCGCGCCCTGGTGATCGCCGACCCGCGCGCCGACCGGCGGATCCTGGTGGTGCAGCCGGTCCACCCGGGCCGCGCCGACGACGGCGTGGGCGCCGACCTGACGCGGCTGGTCGCCGCCCTCGGTGCCGAGGCCTCCGTCGGCGGCAGCGGCGTCTACTCGATGTCCCTGCTCGCCGACGCGCTCCGGGAGGCCGGCGCCGCCCAGGGGTTCGCCCTGCTGCAACCGGACGCGGCCGCGCTCGCCGCGCCGAACACGGACCTGATCAGCCTGCTCCCGCCGCGCGACGCGCAGGTGTGGGCGAGAGAGCTGCTCGACCCCCTGATGCGCCACGACGGCCAGTGGGAGCAGATGCGCGAGACCCTGTCGATGGCCCTCGCTCACCCCTACACCGTCGCCGCGCGGCGGCTGAACCTGCACCGCAACACCGTCACGCGCCGCGTGGCCCGGGCCGCTGAGGCGCTGCGCGTCGACTTCGCCTCCGTCGCCGACCGGATAGCCGTCGGCCTCGCCCTGGAGCTGGTCACGCACCGGGAGCCGCCGCGGTCCCTGACGCCGGGCGCGTACGCGCCGACCCTTCAGTCCCTCCTCGCCTCGCCCCAGGTCACGGCGTGGGCGGACACCCTGCTGCGGTCGGCCAGGGGTGACCGCAGGGACCTGCTCACGACCGCCACGGTGTGGCTCACCCACGAGGCGCACCTGGAGCCGGCCGCGCGGGCCCTCGGCCTCTCGGAGGCCACCGTGCGCTCCCACCTGCGCGCCCTGGAGGCGCACATGTCCCGGGACCTCGGGTCCCTCAGCGGCCTGCGCGACCTGCAGTTCGCCCTGCACGTCGCGACCGGGAAGGTCGAGATCGCGGAGCCCCGCGGCGTCCTGGTGCAGGCGACGTGACCCCCCGGGGTCTCCTCGCGTCACGGGGGGGGCGCGAGGAGACCCCGGGGGGCGCGGCACAGGACGCACCCGAAGAACAGCGTCACGGGAGGCTCACGAAAAACGGAGGCATCGCGCACCCTGACTGGGTACGCTGTACGCTATTCATGCCGGACAGCTGTGCGAGCCGTACCAAGGAGCCCCCGTGAAGGTCACCCCCGCAGACAGCCACACCCTGATCCAGGTCCGCGGAGCGCGGGAGAACAACCTCAAGAACGTCTCCCTCGACCTGCCCAAGCGGCGCCTCACCGTGTTCACCGGAGTCTCCGGCTCCGGCAAGTCCTCGCTCGTCTTCGCCACCATCGCCGCCGAGTCGCAGCGCCTGATCAACGAGACGTACACCGCCTTCATCCAGTCGTTCATGCCGAGCGTGGGCCGCCCCGACGTCGACGAGCTGCGCAACCTCAGCGCCGCGATCGTCGTCGACCAGGAGCGCATGGGCGCCAACTCCCGCTCCACGGTCGGCACCGCCACCGACGCGTACACGATGCTGCGGATCATCTTCAGCCGCCTCGGCGAGCCGAACATCGGCACGTCCGGAGCCTTCAGCTTCAACCTGCCCGACGGCATGTGCCCCGAGTGCGAGGGCACCGGCGAGGTCTCGACCGTCGACGTGGACCAGCTCCTGGACCGCGAGAAGTCCCTCAACGAGGGCGCCCTGACCCTCCCGTACTACGCGGTGGACTCCTGGAGCTGGCAGATCATGGTCAACTCCGGCTTCTACGACCCCGACAAGAAGCTCAAGGACTTCACCGAGCAGGAGTGGGCCGACCTCCTGCACAAAGGCCCGGTCAAGGTGAAGGTCGGCTCCAACGGCTTCACGTACGAAGGCCTCGTCGCGAAGATGCAGCGCACCTGGCTCGCCAAGGACCGCGACGGACTCCAGCCGCACATCAGGGCCTTCGTCGACCGCGCCGTGGTCTTCCGGCATTGCCCGCTCTGCGAGGGCGCCCGCCTCACCCAGGAGGCGCTCTCCTCGCGGATCGGCGGCGTGAACATCGCCGAGTGCTCCGCGATGCAGATCAACGACCTCGCCGACTTCATCCGCTCCATCGAGGACACCGGCACCGCCCCGCTGCTCGCCAACCTCCTCGACCTGCTCGACTCGCTCACCGAGATCGGCCTCGGCTATCTCAGCCTCGACCGTCCCTCGGGGACCCTCTCCGGCGGCGAGGCCCAGCGCGTGAAGATGGTCCGCCACCTCGGCTCCAGCATCACCGACGTCACGTACGTCTTCGACGAGCCGACGATCGGCCTGCACCCGCACGACATCCAGCGCATGAACGACCTGCTCCTGCGCCTGCGCGACAAGGGCAACACCGTGCTCGTCGTCGAGCACAAGCCGGAGGTCGTCGCGATCGCCGACCACGTCGTGGACATCGGCCCCGGCGCGGGCACGGCGGGCGGCGAGATCTGCTATACGGGCGACGTGGCGGGCCTGCGCGCCTCGGGCACCCTCACCGGCCGCCACCTCGACCACCGCGCCCGGCTCCGTGACACCGTCCGCACCCCCAAGGGGCACCTGTCCATCGAGGGCGCCGACGCGCACAACCTCAAGGACGTCTCCGTGGACGTGCCGCTCGGTGTCCTCACCGTCGTCACCGGCGTGGCCGGGTCCGGCAAGAGCTCGCTGATCCACGGCTATCTGTCCGGGCGGGACGGTGTGGTGGTCGCCGACCAGTCCCCGATCCGCGGCTCGCGCCGCTCGAACCCGGCGACGTACACGAACCTGCTCACTCCGATCCGCAACGCCTTCGCCAAGGCCAACGGCGTCAAGGCGGCCCTGTTCAGCGCCAACTCGGAGGGCGCCTGCCCCAAGTGCAACGGCCTCGGGCTCGTCTACACCGACCTGGCCATGATGCAGGGCGTCGCCTCCGTCTGCGAGGAGTGCCAGGGCGAACGCTTCACCCCGGAGGTCCTCACCTACCGCCTCAACGGCAAGAACATCAGCGAGGTCCTCGGCATGTCGATCGCCGAGGCGTACGACTTCTTCCCCTCGGGCCAGCCGCACACCATCCTCGGCCGCCTCGCCGACGTCGGCCTCGGCTATCTGCGCCTCGGCCAGCCCCTGAACACCCTCTCCGGCGGCGAGCGCCAGCGCCTGAAGCTCGCCATCCACATGGCCGAGAAGTCCTCCACGTACATCCTCGACGAGCCGACCACCGGCCTGCACCTGGCCGACGTGGACAAGCTCCTCGCGCTCCTCGACCGGCTCGTCGACGACGGCAACTCGGTCATCGTCATCGAGCACCACCAGGCCGTCATGGCCCACGCCGACTGGATCATCGACCTCGGCCCGGGCGGCGGCCACGACGGCGGCGAGATCGTCTTCACCGGCACGCCCGCCGAACTGGTAACGAACGGCGACACCTTGACGGCCCGTCATCTCCGGGAATACGTCGGGTCCTGATCGCCGTGGTGGGCGGGGCGTCGACCGGCGGCCCGCCCACCACACCCGGGTGTGACCCAGGACACGACCATGGACCACTCACTTCTCGGCGTGCGAGCGGTCATCCCTGCACGTCCCGCGCGGCGGTTCCGGCGGCCCCGTGCCGCCGGAGTCCCGCGCCTTCGAGGTGAGGAGAGGCGTGGCCATGGGCACGAGGACGAACGCGGAGCGGATGCTCGGCTGGGTGGAGGCGGAGCGACTCGGCGTCGCCGACCTCCTCGCCGATCTCGACGACGCCGAATGGAAGGCGCCCTCGCTCTGCGCGGGCTGGACGGTGCGGGACGTCGCCGCCCATCTGACGCTGTCCACGCGCACGACGTGGCGCATGGTGCTCGGCGGCGCCCTGCGCGCCCGCGGGGACTGGAACCGCATGGAGGCCGAGTTCGCCGTGCGGCGTGCGGCGGCGTTCCCGCCCGCCGAACTGATCGCCCAGATCCGGGAGACGGCGGGGTCGCCCCGCCGGGCCCCCATGGCGGCCCCCGCGGATCCCCTGGTCGACTTCCTCGTCCACGGACAGGACATCGCGCGCCCGCTCGGACGCACCAGAGCCATGCCCGCGGAGCCGACGGCGGCGGCCCTCGACCACGTCGTGGGCAGCCCGTTCTACGGCGCCCGCAAGCGCCTGCGCGGCCTGCGCCTGATCGCCACCGACGCGGACTGGTCGACGGGCGACGGGGCGGCCGGTGCGGAGGAGGTGCGGGGCCCGGCGGCCGACCTGCTCCTCCTGGCGACCGGGCGTCCCGCCGGGCTCGCGGGGGTGTCCGGGCCGGGTGCCGCGCGTCTGGCGGCGGTGCTCTAGCGCCTCGCGCGCGACCGGTGCTTGTGGGGCGGGAAGGGAGGGGCGGTGGCGGGGGACCGGTGCGATCACGCCATTCGTGTCAGCGACTGTCGCGAAGAATTCCGGGGAGAGCTGCGGCCCCTGCGAGGTCATGGGGTACGACGGTCACGGGGGAGCGTCACAAACCGGCCGTGATGCCGAACTCGGGGGCGTCCGGCGCGAAGTTGGCCGAACCGGGCATGTCCCAGATGCTTGCATGGGGCATGAAGTGAGGGTCGGGACACCGCACCACCCGTCCGAGCGCATCGGAGGCCCCCATGGCGCAAGCCGCCCCCTTCCCTCAGGACCGCACCTGCCCCTACCACCCGCCCGCCGGATACCGGCCGTCGAGCGGTCAGGGCCCGGTCAGCCGCGTCACCCTCTACGACAACACCGAGGCCTGGCTCGTCACCGGGCACGCCGAGGCCCAGGCCCTCCTCACCGACCGCCGCCTCTCCACCGACCGGCAGAATCCCGCCTTCCCGATGATCGCCGCACGCTTCGAGCTCTCCCGCCGCGAACCCCTGGCCCTGCTCGGTGTCGACGACCCGCTGCACAACAAACAACGCCGCATGCTCATCCCCGCGTTCGGGGTGAAACAGGTGGCGGCGATGCGCCCGCGCATCCAGCACATCGTCGACGGACTCCTCGACGCCGTCGTCGCCCAGGGGCCACCGGCCGAGCTGGTCTCCGCGTTCGCCCTGCCCGTGCCGTCCATGGTGATCTGCGAACTCCTGGGTGTCCCGTACGCCGACCACGACTTCTTCGAAGACGCCGCCCGCCGCATCCTGCGGGGCGCCACGGCCGAGGAGTCGGAGGCGGGCCGCGTCGAACTCCTCGACTACCTGGGCGACTTGGTCGACCGCAAGGCCAAGGCGGCCGACGGCGGCACGGGTCCGGGCGCCGCGGCCGATGCCACCCCCGACGGCGTACTCGACGAGCTGGTCCGGGAACGGCTGCGCGACGGCAGTCTGGACCGCGACGAACTCGTCCGCATCGCCCTCATCCTGCTCGTCGCCGGGCACGAGACCACCGCCAACATGATCTCGCTCGGCACCTTCACCCTGCTCGAACACCCCGACCAGCTCGCGGCTCTGCGCGCGGATCCGGACCTGACCCGCGACGCCGTCGAGGAACTGCTGCGCTTCCTGTCCATCGCGGACGGGCTCGTACGCGTCGCCACCGAGGACATCGAAGTGGCCGGGCAGACCATCCGCGCCGACGAGGGCGTGGTCCTCGCCGCCTCCACCATCAACCGCGACACCGCCGTCTACCCCGACCCCGACGACCTCGACGTGCGCCGCAGTGCCCGGCACCACCTCGCGTTCGGCTTCGGCATCCACCAGTGCCTCGGCCAGAACCTCGCCCGCGCCGAACTGGAGATCGCCCTGCGGTCCCTGCTCGCCCGCCTCCCCGACCTGCGGCTCGCCGTCCCCGCGGCCGAGATCCGGATGAAGCCCGGCGACACGATCCAGGGCCTGGTCGAACTCCCCGTCACCTGGGGGCGCGGCTGATGCGCGTCACCATCGACACGGACGTGTGCATCGGCGCGGGCCAGTGCGTCCTGACGGCACCGAAGGTCTTCACGCAGGACGACGACGGCTTCAGCGAACTGCTCCCCGGCAGTGAGGACGGGGCGGGCGACCCGATGCTGCGGGAGGCGGCGCGGGCCTGCCCGGTGCGGGCGATCACCCTGCACACGGAGACGTTCCCGAGGGAGGGCCGGCACACCGAGGCCTGAGCGGCCACCGAGGCCTGAGCGGCCGAGCGGAGACCGCCGTGCCGACCCCGAAGTCCGACGGGGGGCGGCACGACGGCTCCGGCCGATCGTCGGCGTACGTGCCGCGCCTGCCTGGCCCGAACGCCAGGTCACTGCCCTGGCCTGGGACACTGGTGCGATGCGCATCCGAGCCCCGCACCACGGTGAGTTGACCCGCCTCCAGGACATCGAACGGGCCGCCGGTCGCTGCTTCCGTGACATCGGCATGCCGGAGATCGCCGACGACGCACCGCCCACCCTCGACGAACTCGCGGGTCACCGACGGGCCGGGCTCGCCTGGGTGGCCGTGGACCCCGCCGATCCCGCCGAGGTGCCGGTGGCCTACCTCCTCGCCGACCGCGTCGACGGCGACCTGCACGTCGAGCAGGTGTCCGTGCACCCCGACCACGCCCGCCACGGCATCGGCCGCTGTCTCCTGGACCACCTCGCCGACCGCGCCGCGGCCGACGCGGTCCCCGCGCTCACCCTCACCACCTTCAGGGACGTGCCGTGGAACGCCCCCTACTACGCGCGGTGCGGCTTCGTGCTCCTCGACGACGCCGAGCTGGGCCCGGGGCTGCGGGCCGTCCGGGAGAAGGAGGCCGCGCACGGCCTGGACCGCTGGCCCCGGGTGTGCATGCGACGCCCCGTGCCGCCGCCCGCCGCGCCTCTCCGGTAGGCGTGGGAGGGGCGGGAGGAAGAAGGGGAGCGGCGAGGGGCGAAAACCGGCCGCAGTGGGCCAGGCCGGGGTCTGTGACGGTCGGAGGGCTTCATACCGAGTTGGTCTGGACCTATCATCGGTCGGCATGAGCGGGCGAGCGTACGCCCTCGGGCCGGGGCGGGCGCCTCGGCTCCGACAGGACGTCCCGCTTGCGGGAGCCACGCCGCGCGCCGTTCAGCACGCAGAGGGACCTCTCCTCCCTGTTCCCGTCCTTCCCCCTCGGCACAAGGAGAGATCACGCATGTCCTCACCGTCCCGTCCCCCTCACTCCGCTCACCCGGCTCACTCCGCCGCCTCCCCTCACGCCGCCGACTCCTCGTCCCCGCCCCCGTCTCCCTCTCCTCACACCTCCGTACCGACGGGCACCCCGCGCCGCCGCGCCCTCGCGGCCGCCGCCGGACCCCAACCCGGCGCTGACGTCGGCCTGTTGGTCCTGCGCCTCGCGGTCGGCCTCACCATGGCCGCCCACGGCTCGCAGAAGCTCTTCGGCTGGTTCGACGGCAACGGCCTCGACGCCACCGCGGCCTTCTTCGCCTCCGACGGCTACAAGGCCGCCAAGACGATGGCCTGGGTCGCCGCGCTCACCGAGACCCTGTGCGGCCTGGGCCTCGCGATCGGCCTGCTCACCCCGCTCGCGGGCGCCGGGATCCTCGGCATCATGCTCAACGCCATGGCCGTGAAGTGGGGCGGCGGCTTCTTCAGCCCCGAGGGCGTCGAGTACGACATCGTGCTCCTGGCCGGCGCGGTGTCGGTGGCCCTCGCGGGGCCCGGCCGCCTCGCCGCCGACGAACTCCTCCCGGTCCTGCGGGACCACCGGTTCGCACGCGGGGTCGCGGCCGTTGTGCTCGGCGCGGTGTCGGCGGCGTTCGTGCTGGTGGTGCTCCGCGACTGAGGCGGTCACGGCTGCCCCCGCGCTCCCGTGCCCAAGGCACTGCAGGCGGCTTCCGCGACCCGGCCCGGGGTCACGTCCGCCGGGCCGTGGGCCAGGAAGCCGTCGGCAGTGCCGCTGAACGTGATGCGGCCCGAACGGAGGACGGTGACGTGGTGCGCCTCGGCCGCGAGGTCGATGACGCGGTGCGCCGCGGTCGGTCGCGGCTGTTGATTCAGCCCCGCTTGCCGAGGCCTTCTCTCCGACGCGCCGGCTGTGATGGGCTGGGTGGCAGAGTTCGCTGAGGGGGAGGGTGAAGCCGGGTGGGGCGCCGTGAGAAACCGATCGATCCCGGGGCGGGGCCGGTACAGGGATCCGCCTTCGCCCTGCGCACACCACGCGGGGAGGCAGGTAGTCCGCCCTACCGGGCCATGGGCGCCGAAGAGATCCACGCCGCCAACGTCGGCACCGCGCCCAAGCTCAACGGCCGGGTCACGCTCGTTGACCACGACCCCCGCTGGCCCCTGGTCTTCGCCGCCGAGGCCGCACGCGTCGGCGGCGCGCTCACGGACCTCCGGCACACGATCGAGCACGTGGGGTCCACGTCGGTGCCCGGTCTGCCCGCCAAGCCGGTCATCGACATGCTCCTGACTGTCCCGGACCCGGGGGAGGAGGCGACGTACGTGCCCGTGCTCGAACAGCTCGGCTACACCCTCGCCATCCGGGAGCCCGACTGGTACCAACACCGAGTGCTGCGCCGGTACGACCTCGCGCCCGGCGCCGCGTCGGCGAACCTGCACGTGTTCCCGGCCGGCTGCGAGGAGACCGCTCGCATGCTCCGGTTCCGGGACTGGCTGCGCGCCCACGACGACGACCGTGATCTGTACGCCCGTACCAAGAGGGCGCTGGCGGAGCGGACATGGGAGTACCTGCAGAACTACGCCGACGCCAAGACGGGCGTGGTCGAGGAGATCCTGGCGAGGGCGGCGGGCGCGGGCGAGGAGGCCGTCGACCCGCCGGGTGCCGACGAGCCGGGCGCACGGGATGCCGAAGGGCCGGGTGCCGAGCGCTGAGCGCCGAGCACTGGCCCCTGTTCCCCGGTCACGGACGACCGCGGGGACTACCATCGCGTCATGCGACCGGCTCGTTACAGCGACGAAGACCTCGAACAGCACTCCCTGCGGCGAAGGGTCGCGGACGACGGCCAGCGCTCGGGGTTCGAGCACGACGTCGACCGGATCCTGTACTCCACGCAGTGGCGCGCGCTCGCGGGCAAGAGCCAGGTCGTCGCCAGCGGTGAACTCGGCGCCTACCACACCAGGCTGACCCACTCGATGAAGGTCGCCCAGCTCGGGCGGAGGATGGCCGAGCGTCTGGAGCGGCGCTACGGCGGCCCCAACCCGGCGCTCGTCGAGGCGGCCTGCATGGCGCACGACATCGGGCACCCGCCCTTCGGCCACGCCGGCGAGACCGCGCTGCGGGCGACGATGGACGAGCTGCGCGCCGTCGGCGGGGCGCTCGACAGCTTCGAGGGCAACGCGCAGACCCTGCACATCCTCACCTTCCTGGCCGCGCACAAGTACCCCGGCCACCGCGGCCTGCACCTGACCCGGGCCTGCCTGGACGCCGCGACCAAGTACCCCTGGGAACGCGCGCCGCGCGACGTCGACCCCGCACGGCACACCAAGTGGGGTGTCTACGCGGTCGACCGGCAGGCGTTCGCCTGGGTGCGGGCGGGCCGCGGCGACGACGCGGTGCCGGTCGAGGAGCAGGTCATGGACTGGGCCGACGACGTCACGTACGCCTGCCACGACGTGGAGGACTTCTACCGCACCGGGCTGATCCCGCTCGCCGCGCTCTTCCCGCCGCCGGGGGCCGCGGGCGGCGACACCGAGCGCGAGACGCGGCGCTTCCTGGACTACGTGCAGGCCAAGCGGCTGCGCGCCGGTGCCGCCTTCGACCGGGACGAGGCGGTGAGCCTGCTCGCCGACATCGCCAAGGCCCTTTCGGTGCCGGGGCCCTACGCGGGGCGGCACGCGGACGACGTCGCCGTCAACGCCCGGACCGCCAAGCTGATCGACCACTTCACCCGGGACATCGACCTCGAGGTCGGCGGCCCGGCGGCGATCCGGCACGGGGCGCGGCTCGTCGTCCCCGCCGAGCGCCGGGCCGCCTGCGACCTGCTCAAGGAGCTGGTCTGGTGCTACGTCATCGACCGCCCGGCCCTCGCCACCCAGCAGCACGGAAAGCGACGTGTCGTCTCCGAACTGCTGCGCTGGACCCATGAGTCGCCCGGACTCCTGCCCACCGACCGGGCCGAGGAGCTGGAGCTGCACGGCGACCCGCTGCGGGCCGCGGCCGACCACGTCGCGTCCCTGACCGAGGGCCAGGCCACGACTCTGCACCGCCGTCTGTCGGGCACCAGCCTGGGATCCGTGAGCGACGCAGGGTGGCTGTGAGCGTCCGAGCCGCCGGGCGTTCCTGCTGCGCGAGGCGGTCGGCGGTCGCCCGCGGCTCCGCCCTGTACTCTCGCGGGTCCGGTCGAGACCGCGGTCGAGCGCGTCGTACTCCGCCGCTTCGAGCAGGTCCACGACGGTGAGGGCCGGCCACCGCATCGCCATCGTGGTGTCCGTGGCGTCGGCAGGCGTGCGTCGAGACGTGCGCGGCGGTACTCGAGTCGCCGGTCACCAGGTAGTAGTGGACGCGCATCGAGGTGAGGGCGGGGCGGGCTGACTTGGCCCCACCATCACGCCGCCGGACAGCGCGTTCGTCACCTCCGGCGGTGATCCGGAAGCGTCCCACGAGCCCGAGCTGATCACCATCCGCACCCTCTGCGTGCCTGACCCGACTGCTGAGCGCTGTGCGCGTCAGCCGGGCCTGGGCGTCACCGCTTGAGCGCGAGGCCCCCGTGCTCGCCGATGGCCACCGGAGCGGGGGACCCGGGGGCCGGGCGCCAGAAGGGGACCGAGACGACGCCGGGGTCCAGGAGTTCCAGGCCGTCGAAGAAGGCCTCGATCTGGTCGACGGGGCGCAGGTAGTAGGGGACGGCGCCGGTTTCGTTGTAGGCGTCCTGGGCCTGTTCGTAGTCGGCGTCGACGCCCCGCGAACCGTCGTTGACGGAGAGGTAGCTGCCGGAGGGCAGTCCGTCGAGGAGGCGGGCGACGATGGTGCGTGCCTGTTGGTAGTCGGCGATGTGGCCCAGGATGTTGCTGAGGATCAGGGCGGTGGGGCGGCTGAAGTCCAGCGTCTCGGCCGCGGCCGCCAGGATGCGGTCGGGGTCGGCGAGATCGGCGTCCACGTAGGCTGTCGCGCCCTCCGGCGTCGAGGTGAGCAGGGCACGGGCGTGCGCGAGGACCATCGGGTCGTGGTCGGCGTAGACGATCCTGGTCTCGGGGGCGAGGCGCTGCGCCACCTCGTGGGTGTTGTCCACGGTCGGCAGGCCGGTCCCGATGTCCAGGAACTGCCGGATGCCCGCCTCCTCGACCAGGTACGTGATGTTGCGGGCCAGGAAGGCGCGGCTGCTGCGGGCGATGGTGACGATGCCGGGGTAGACGGCGCTGTAGGCGTCGCCGGCCGCCTCGTCGACGGGGTAGTTGTCCTTCCCGCCCAGCCAGTAGTTCCAGATCCGGGCCGAGTGCGGCACCGACGTGTCGATGTGCGGTTGCGCGGCCGGGCCGGGCGTCGTCGAGGGGTCGGTCATGGCACCGTCCGTCTTCTGCCGTGGCGTGAACTGTCTCACCGCACAAGGTACGTCCCGATGACCTTGTCGGGGACACCGGTACACGCTCCCGCGCGGGCGGTCTCGGGCATGGGCGGGCGGACGTCAGCGTTCCGGATCCGTCGCGACCGCGCCGCCGCTCCGCTCGCCGGTCCCCGGCGCGCTCGACTCCCGTACGACCAGCTCCGGTGCGAGCCGTATCGCCCGCTGCGGGGCCTCGCTGCGCCCGGCGAGGCGGCGGCTGAGCAACTGCGTCGCCTCCGCGGCCAGTTCGTCGACGGGCTGGCGGACCGTCGTGATGCCGGGGGCGGCGAGCGCGGCCATCGGGATGTCGTCGAAGCCGGTGACGGCGATGTCGCCGGGCACGTCCGCGCCGAGCTGCTGCAGACGCTGCAGCGCGCCGACCGCGATGAGGTCGTTGGCGCACACCAGCGCGTCCGGCCGGGCGTCCCACACCAGGTCGACGGCGGCCCGGCCCCACTCCACGGAGAAACCGCCGAGCGCGACCCGTCCGGGCGCGCCCGGATCGAGGAGGGCGGCCCCGGCCGCGTACGCCGCGTGCCGCTCGGCCGCTGCCGACGCCGTCCCGGCGGCGCCCAGATAGCAGACGCGGCGGCGGCCCGTCGCCGCCAGATGACCGAGGACGAGGGACATGCCCGCGGCGTTGTCGACCGCCACGGAGTCGGCGATGCCCGGGCCGCAGCCGCGGTCCATCAGGACCAGCGGCACCCGGGCGGCGGCCGCGGCGACCGCGTCCCGGCTGCGGTGCTCGTCGGCCGGGATGACGAGGAGGGCGTCGACGCGGCGGCTCAGCAGGTCGTCGATGTACTCGGCCTCGGCCCCGGGGTCGTCGTCGCAGTCGGCGAGCAGCACGGCGCGGCCCTCGGCGTGCAGGGCGTGGGTCAGCTCGCGCACCAGGGCGGGGTAGAACGGGTTGGTGATCTGCGGCAGGACCAGGCCGACGGTGCCGGTGGAGCGGCCGCGCAGGGCGCGGGCGGCCTGGTTGGGGCGGTAGCCGAGGGCCTCGGCGGCCTCGCGGACGCGGCGCGCCGTCTCCGGACCGACGGGGCGGGTCCCGGCGAGGACCCGGGAGACGGTGGCGACGGAGCAGCCGGAGGCCCGGGCCACGTCCCGCAGTGTCATGTCGGCCACGTCTCGGTCCCCCTTCGGTGCGTTTCGGAAAACGTTATCAACGGCTGCCGTTGGCGACCAGGGATTCTTTCGCCCCGGTGGGAGGTTGGGGCAGGCGCGCGCCACGGCGCGTGGATCGGGAAGTGCCGCAGGTCATTGACAGAATTTATACTCCTCCGGAAAGTCTTTGGAGAACGTTTTCCCGAGCGCCGCTCCGCGGTGGCAGCTCAGCCGAACAAAGAGGTTCCGCCGATGGCCCGAAAGATCATCCTCGACTGCGACCCCGGACATGACGACGCGATCGCCATGCTCCTCGCGCACGGCAACCCGGACGTCGAACTGGTCGCGGTCACCACGGTCGTCGGCAACCAGACCCTGGAGAAGGTCACCCGCAACGCCCTCTCCGTCGCCCGCATCGCCGACATCACCGGCGTCCCCTTCGCCGCCGGCTGCCCCCGCCCCCTGGTGCGCACGGTCGAGACGGCCCCCGAGATCCACGGCGAGAGCGGCATCGACGGCCCCGTCCTGCCCGAGCCGACCCTGGACCTCGACCCCCGCCACGCCGTCGACCTCATCATCGACACGGTCATGGCGCACGAGCCCGGCGAGATCACCATCGTGCCCACCGCGGGCCTGACGAACATCGCCCTCGCCGTGCGCAAGGAGCCGCGCATCGCCGAGCGCGTCCGCGAGGTCGTCCTCATGGGCGGCGGCTACCACACGGGCAACTGGAGCGCTGTCGCCGAGTTCAACATCAAGATCGACCCCGAGGCCGCGCACATCGTCTTCAACGCGGGCTGGCCCGTCACGATGGTCGGCCTCGACCTGACGCACCAGGCCCTCGCGACCCCGGAGGTCACCCGCCGCATCGCCGGGGTCGGCACCCGCCCCGCCGTCTTCGTGGGCGAACTTCTCGACTTCTTCGGCGCCGCCTACCGCGAGGCCCAGGGCTTCGAGCACCCTCCGGTGCACGACCCGTGCGCGGTCGCGTACGTCATCGACCCGAGCGTCATGACCGTACGCAAGGCACCCGTGGACATCGAGCTCACCGGCACCCTCACCCTCGGCATGACGGTCGCGGACTTCCGCGCGCCCGCCCCCGCCGACTGTCGCACCCAGGTCGCCGTCGACCTGGACCACGAGCGGTTCTGGGACCTGGTCGTGGACGCCCTCGAGCGGATCGGGGACGTGCCCGCGTGAACGCCTCCCTCGCCGAACCCGCACCGTCCGCCGCCTCTCCCGGCGGCCGACCCGGCCGACCCGTCCGTGTATGGGTCCTCGTCACCGCGCTCCTCGCGGCCTGCTTCGCCTTCCAGCTGAACGCGAGCATGCTCAGCCCCGCCCTCAAGAGCGTCGAGGACTCCCTCGACGCGACCTCCGCCGAGGTCGGCCTGACCCAGACGGCGTTCTTCACGTCCGCCGCGCTGTTCTCGCTCTTCCTGCCCCGCCTCGGGGACCTCATCGGCCGCCGCCGCGTCCTCGCCGCGATGATGGCGCTCATGGCCGTCGGCTGCGTCGTGGCCGCCCTCGCCCAGAGCGTGCCCATGCTGTTCGTCGGCCGCGTCATCCAGGGCGTGTCCGGGCCGACCGTGCCGCTCTGCCTGATCATGCTGCGCAACGAGGTCCACGAGCCGAAGCGGTACGGCACGCTCCTCGGCGTCATCACCGCCGTCAACGGCGGCATCGCGGGCGTCGACTCCATCGCGGGCGGCTCCCTCGCCGACCACTACGGCTTCCAGTCCGTCTTCTGGGTCATGGCCGTCGTCGCCGGACTCGCCATGGTCCTCGTCGTCACCCTCACCCCGGAGTCCACGGCTCGCGCCTCCGGCGCCGACAACCGCATGGACTGGCCGGGCGTGGCGCTCCTCGTCGTCTCCGTCGGCGCGGCCCTCATCGCCCTCAACGAAGCCGGAAAGCTCGGCAAGGCCGACTGGCCGCTCGTGGCCGTGCTCGCCGTCGTCGCCGCGCTCGCCTTCGCCGCGTTCTGGCGCGCCGAGGACCGCAGCGAGCACCCCCTCGTCGCGACCCGGCACCTGCGCCGGCGCTCCACGTGGGCACTGCTCCTGACCACGGTCCTGACGATGACGGGCGTCTTCGCCGTCATGAACGGCCTGATCCCCGCCTTCGCCCAGAACGCGGACGCCGGGTTCGGGATGAGCGCCGAGACGTCGGCCTGGTGGACCCTCACCCCGTACGCCCTCGCGGGCCTCGCCATGGGCCCCCTCGCCGGGCGCCTCGCCGCCACCCACGGCTACGGCAAGGTCCTGCGCCTCGGCCTCGTCGGCTCGGCCGCGACCGTAGCCCTGATGCTCGTGACCCTCCAGGCGGACTCCCGCGCGCTCCTGCTCGTCTCGTCGGTCCTCATCGGCGTCACCTACGCGGGAGTCGGCAACATCGTCCTCAACGGCCTCGGCATCGTCCTCTCCCCGAAGGAGAACCCGGGCTTCCTGCCGGGCCTGAACGCCGGCGCCTTCAACCTCGGCGCGGGCCTGAGCTTCGCCCTCCTGTACGCCGTCCAGACCGCCGTCGAACCGTCCGACAAGACGTCCACCGCGGGCTACTCGGCCGCCATGATCGCCGGGGTCGCCCTCATCGGGGCGGCGTTCCTGACGTCCTTCCTGATCCCCAAGCCGGTGGAGGCGGAGGCACACGAGTGAGGCCGGAGGGCCTGCGGCCGCGCGCCCAGGGTGGGAGGAGCGTGGTGAGGCGGTCTCTGCGACGTGCTCTTTGCGACGGGTCCCAGCGGTGTGACCTCAGCGGTGTGACCGCAGGGGTGTGACCTCAGCAGCGTGACCCCAGCGGTGCGATCCCTGTGATGCGGGCGCCCCATCCGCTCGGCGGGTGGGGCGCCCGCGTGCGTGCGGGTTCGGCGCCGGTGCCGGGGCGGGCGCCATGAGCCCGTGGGGCAGGATGGGCCTCGCACCGGCGGGCTGCGGAGGGGGAGTTGGTATGGGCTACGAACTGCACGCGGTGATCGCCGACAGCGAGTTGCTGCGTGGCGCCGCGCGCGAGGTGGCCGCCGCCCGCCTCGCGCCGCTCGGCCAGGGCCTGTCGCTCATGCCGATGACCGAGGCGCTCTTCGACGCCGTCACGGACGGTGGACCCGTGCGCCTCCCAGGATTCCGGCGGCTGCCGGGCGGCTCCGGCGTTCTCCTCGCGAACTGGTCGGCCGCGGGTCCTGTGGCGTATGTGGAAGCCGAGTACTTCGGTGGCGTGGGCGAGCAGCAGGCCGCCGTGTGGGACGAAGGCGGGCTCGCCCTGGGGCCCCTCCGGCTGGGGGAGGGGCAAGCCCTTCCCGCCGCCGGGAGCCCGATCTCCCAGGCGCTGCGGCGGCTTGGGGTGGTGGCGGGCGCGGCCGAGGACGAGTTCGCGGCGGTCGGGCTCGGGCGGCATCGGGACCCGGAGGCGTGGCTCGCCTGAGGGGCGCGTACCGGAAGCCGGCCCACCGCGGTGGCGAGCACGGCGGCCCCCGCCACCGCGATCAGCGCCGGTCCGCTCCCCGCCTCCGCCGCGACCTGCGCGAAGACCGCCGCCCCGACGGCCCCTCCCGCGAGGTCGAGGGTGCTCAGCCACGACATGGTCTCGGTGATGCGTCCCTCCGGCGCGAGGTCCCCGCCAGTCGTCCGCAGCGCCGCGAAGACGGAGCCGATGGCGAGCCCGGCCACCGGGCAGACGAGCAGCACGACCGGCGGCGAGACGCGTGCCGCGCAGGCCAACGCGCCCGCGCCCGCCGCGAAGACGCACAGCAGCACTCCGAGCCGGCGCCCGGGACCTCCCCACAGGGCGGGCACGGCCCCCAGGACCAGACCGCCCACGACGCTCCCGACGGACAGGGCAGCGAGACACCACCCCGCGTACGCCGCCGTGCCGTGCTCGCGCGCGTAGCTCGGCAGCACCACGTCCATGCCGGTGACGGCGCACACGAACAGGCCGTCCACGGCGAGGAGGCGGCGCAGCGGCGCGCTCCGCAGGGGCCCCCACAGCCCCGGCGGCCCCAGTGCCCCCACCCCCTGCCCGCGCCGCGCGACCGGTCGTGGCGCGGCCGGGAGCCCCGTAAGCGACCAGACCGCCGCGGCCGAGAGCACGGCCACCGTGATGAGCGGAGCGTCCGGTGACACCGACACGCTGAGCCAGCCCGCGAGCGCGGGCCCGACGATCAGCGCCGCACCCGTCATCGCCGAGTCGAGCGCCATCGCCGTACCGACGACGTGGCCCGCGGCACCCTGCCCGACGGCCCGCATCATGACGGCGACCGGCGGCGTACAGGCCCCGAGGAGCGCCGCGAGCGCGAGCAGTCCAAGGGGCGAACCCCGCTCCCGTACGACGACGACCAGGACCGTGCCGACCCCGAGTTGCCCGGCGAGACAGCACAGCAGCACCGGACGGTGGGAGCGGCGATCCACGAGCCGCCCCCGCACCGGAGCCGTGAGCCCTTGCCCGATCGCCGCACAGCTCATCGCCAACCCGGCGATTCCGTACGAGTGGTGACGGCTGATCAGGAGCAGTAGGCCGAGCGAGGTCATGCTCGTGGGCAGCTTCGACAGCATGCCGGTCGCCGCGATCCGCCAGAAGCCGGGGACCTCGCGGAGCGCGCGACAGCCGGACGGGGTGCGGTGCGCGCCGGGTCCGGCCCGCTGGTCTGCGGGCGTCGCGGGCCCTGTGGACTCCGTGGCCTCGGTCGGCTCGTCCGATGCCGATGCCGATGCCGATGGCGGGGTCACCGCGCGCGGAGTGCCGCGACGCACCAGTCGAGGACCGGGGCGAGGCTGTCCGGTGGGGGCCAGCCGTTGACGACGGCGAGCAGCTCCAGATACCGGTCCCGCTGGGGGTCGTTCATGCCCTCCAGGCGGGACAGGAGCCGTCGGCGCAGGTCGTCGGGGTCGAGGCGGCCACCGAGTATGCGCGCGTAGTGGGCCGTGAGGTCGGCGACGACCGGCCCGGCCTCGGGGCCGTCCGGGGCGATGCCCGCCGCAAGGGCGGGGCCGACCCGTGTGCGCAGGGCGTCGGCGAGGATGCGGGGCAGGCCGGTGGTGTCGTCCGGGGCCCGGTCGGCCGCCAGGTCGTGGGCCATCCCGTGCAGGCCGGCGCGGAAGCCGGGGTCCTGGAACAGCTCGGCCAGCTCCACCCACGCCTCGATCTGCTCCACCCCGGGATCTGCGGGCAACTCAGGTGTCAACGACTGCCGCACGCCGACGAACTCCGGGTGCGCGTGCAGGCCGTCGAAGACGGAGGAGAGGAAGTCGTCGATGAGGCAGCGCCGTTCGGCCTCGGAGAGCTTGGCGAGCCGGTGCACGAGATCCAGCTCCTCGGGGGTGGAGCCGCGCCGTGCCACCGCAGTCAGCACGGCACGCCGCCGTCGCAGCCCGCGGATCTGCACGTCGAGCGCCTCGGCGTGCGCCGCCGTGACCTCGGCGAGCGTCAGCTCGCGCTCGACCACCTTGCGGATCGTGTCGAGATCCAGGCCCAGATCACGCAGGGTCCGCACGAGTTCGAGCCGGGCGACGGCCTCGGTGCCGTAGCGGCGGTAGCCACCGGGACTCCGGTCCGTCGGCTCGACGAGGCCCCGGTCCGAGTAGAACCGGATCGTCTTGACGGTCAGCCCGGTACGCCGGGCCAGCTCACCGATCGAGTACAGCACTTCGTCGCTCATGGGCCCACCTTGCAGTCTCCCCCCACGGGAGACTCAAGCGGCTCCGCGGCCCCCGAGGCCGATTTGACCTTGAGCGCACTTGAGGTTGCAGGATCGAGGTACGTCCTGGGAAAGGGGATGGGGCATGGAGTCGTACCGCTCGCGGCTGGACCCGTACGGGGCGCTGTCGGCAGCAGAGCAGCATGAGGTGGAGGTGGGGGTGGGGGAGAGGGCCGGGGAGAGGGCGGTCCCGCCCGGTGACCCGGCCGGGCGGGAGGCCGCGCGGTGTGGGCTCGCGCTCGTGCGGGCCTACGCGCGCGAGGACGCCGCCGGGGTCGCCGCCGCCCTCGACGGCGCGGACCCCGGTGCCGTACGCCAACTTCCCTTCGTCACCGGGGACATCCTGCGCCTGGTCGTCGGCATCGTCCTGTCGGCGCCGCGCACCCTCACCCCGTCGGACGTCGCCCGCGCGGCCGACGCCATCGCCGCGGCCGGTCCGCCCCACCACGAACTCGCCGTGTCCCAGGCGGTGCGGGCCTGGGCCGACGGGGACGACGAGGGGCTGCGGGCGTGGGGGCAGGACGGAGTGGGGTGTGCGCACGGGGCCGCCGTCCTGGCGGCCGCGCTTGCGGTGGGCGCTTGGGGGCGGGAGCCGTTCCTCGGTCTCCTGGAGACGTTCGACGAGGTGGTGGAGGCCTACGGGTAGCCCGATGGGTGCGGGGTGCGCGGCCGGGTGAGGTGCCGCCCCGGTCAGGGCCCCTACGCCGCCGGCTTGCGCAGCAGCATCAGGTAGTAGTCCAAGTGGTCCCGGCAGAAGGAGCGGTAGGGGCCCATCAGCGGATCGGTGTGGGTGAGTGCCTCCTTGCCGAAGCGCTCCTCGATCTCGGTACGCCGGTCCTGGTACAGGGTCGACATCAGCTCGGCGCAGAGCACGGCGTTGGCCGTCATGTCCTGCGCCCGCACGATCCGGAAGCCGGTCTCCTCGATCTCGCCGACGAGGGTGGTGAAGGGCCGCAGCGGCGGACAGGTCCACAGGCGCGTGTACGCCGACGACTGCTCCTCGGTGGGCGTGCCCCGCAGCGCGAACTCCGTGAAGAGCAGGTGCCCGCCGGGCCTGAGCACCCGCAGGGCCTCGCGCAGCGCGGCGGGCCGGTCGGTGAGATGGGGGACGCAGTCGATCGACCAGGCCGCGTCGAAGGAGGCGTCGGCGTGGCTGAGGTCCATGGCGTTGCCGTACGCGAAGTCGACGCGCTCGCCCGCCGGGTGCCCGCGGCGCCGGTCCTCGCAGCGGGCCAGCTGGGTCTTGCTGACGGTGATGCCGCGGACCCGGCCGCCGGTCCGCTCCGCGAGGCGCAGGGCGGGGCCGCCGGTGCCGCAGCCGATGTCCAGGAAGTGCGGGGCCCGGGTGGGGCCGACGGCGCCGTGCAGGGTGTCGATGAGGAATTCGGTCTGCCGGTCCTGCGCGAGGTCGGCGAGGCCGACGAGCGACGTGACGGGCGTGGGCTCGCCGTGCGGCACGAACATGCCGATGTGCAGGGCCGCCGACCCGATCGTCATGGCGAGCAGATCACCGAACTGGTCGTACATCGCCCCGACGTCGTCGGGGGTGGGGTGCGAAGTGCCGTTCGCGGCGCGTGCGTTCGTCGTCGGGTTCGTTGCCAAGGCGGTCTCCTCCGGACAGGTGCGGGCCGCCGGGCCCGCGCGGACAGGTCCGTTCCCGTGCACCCGTCCATTCCACCCGCCACGGAGGCCCCCGTGACGACGCAGTCAAGCCACGCCCGACACCCCCACGAGGGGTGGGAATTAGCCATTGCAATCGCATTCCGTGCGGGTCTCCGGAAGGGATATGGAGAGCGCGCAGAGGCGCGCGGCAGGGAAAGGGCCGAGGAAGCCGACCCTGGAAGTTCGCCGGAATCACCTCGGAAAGGGTCCCTCCGGAACCCGTTCCCGAGTACACCTCGGAGTGCCTTACGATTGTCCGGCTTCTGTCACGGTGCGGCGGTGACGCGTTGGCTGACTTGTTCTCCTGTGGCGTCCTCGTGCTAGGAATACGGGGCGCGCCGCAGGGACGTGAATCGTCCGGCGCGAAACGCATCGCATTGTGCTGTCAGTCGGTCCCACAAGGGGCCACAGGGGGAAGAGGTAACACCGTAGTGAACCGCATGCGCACGTCCGCCGCTGTCCTGGCCACCGCCGGGGCCATCACCGCCGCTCAGCTCGGCCTCGCCGGTGCCGCGTCCGCGTCCGAAGGACCGGTCGCCGCCCCGTCCGCTTCCAAGGTCGCGCCGCGGAGCGCCGGCTGCCCGATCGACATCGTCTACACGTCGAGGTTCTACACCAACTCGAACGGCTGGGTCACCGGCAACGGCCTGTACTTCGGCCTGAAGAACAAGAGCACCAAGAGCTTCAAGAAGGTCACCTTCACGGTGACCAACGTGAAGAACATTCGCTTCGGCAGCGCCAAGGCGAAGGGCGGCAAGGTCACCCGCAAGACGTCGAAGACCGTTTCCGTCCACACCAAGACGCTGAAGAAGAAGGCGAGCCTCGGCGTTCAGGTGCGCACGCGGCTGCTGAGCACCAGGTCCTACAAGGTGAAGTTCACCGTCCGCGGCAACGGCTGGAACTGCGCGGTGAAGCAGGGCACCTGGGGTCGCTGACCTCAGCCCGAGGGAGGGCCGGGGCGCTGCCCTGATCTCCTGACGACATGAGCGGAGCCCGGTCGACCTCGGTCGACCGGGCTCCGCTGTGTTTCGGCGTAACTCATGATCTTGCCCCGCGTTGGTCTGCCTGGGCCGCCCTGTCCGGGGACACCGGACAGCTCCCGGCCCGATCAGAGGGACCCGAATCGTCAGCTCCCAGTGCCTCGCCGAGGGGCCATGAGGGACACGCTCGAAGGAGTGCTCAGCATGTACAAGCTCACCAAGAAGGTCGCCGCCGGGGTGGCCGCCGTGGTCGCCGCGCTCGGTTGCGTCATCGTCGCCGGACCCTCGGCCGTCGCTGACGGCAAGTGGTGCAACCACTCGGTCTGCATCGAGACGTACGACTCGGGCACCTACCTCGGCCGGGTCGAGGTGTCCGTCACCAACACCAACCAGCCGAACCGCATCTCCGCGCGCGTGTGGACCACCAACGGCTGGTCCGCCAGCACCAAGGTGGAGGACGTCGCCAAGTTCAGGACGTACCGCGACCAGGCCTACCCCCAGCGGCACTTCCCGGCGGGCACCCGGCTCTGCGCCGAAGGCTTCCGCGGCGGGGCGAGCGTGGGGCTGCCCTGCGTGACCATCACCAACTGACGAGGGCGACCGTCGCCTCAGTCGCCCGAGCTGTCCTGGAGGAACCGCTCCACCTCGCTGGCGACCCCGGACCTGGCCGACGAGGCCCGGCCGCCGGTGCGGGTGGAGCCCTCGTGGACGCCCAGACCACCGGACCACACGTAGCCGAACGCCGGTTCGCCGTCGATCGACGGGCTGATCTGGATGTCCAGCTGCTTGAGCTTCGCGGCGGGCGCGGCGGCGTACAGCGTGGCCGTGACGCGGCGCTGCGGGTACAGATTGAAGTCACGGACAGCGGCGCCGGCGAACTCGTCGACGAACGCGCCGTGTCCGTCCCTGCCGACGCGGACGTCGTAGTGGCGCGGGTGATCGTGCAGGTCGATGGCGAAGTACGTGGAGCCGCGGTTGTCGAAGGTGACGTCGAACGCGACGTACGTCAGGCCCTTGGCGTCCTCGTCGCGGCCGCGCTGCGGTGTGGCCCTGCGGAGGTGGTGCACCCGCACGCGCAGCCCCGCCCACTCCTGTGACTGATACTCCTGCCAGTCCCCGACGACGTTTGGTATGTCCATCATTCCCACCTTTCCAGGCGTAAGCCTAGGAGGAACGGGCGCTGAGGGAGCCCGTCCCGAGGGGTGACGACGACCACGCGCACGCGGGGGCGGTCGGCCACGACGCTGTGCCGACCGCCCCTCGCGGCTACTTCCTGAGCTTGCAGACAGCCGTCGCGGTCTTGCCCGGGTCGCTCTCCGAGCGGGCGGTGAGCGTGACGCGGTTGTGCCGCTCGGCACCGGGACGCGCCTTGACGGCGACGTCGACCTCGACGGAGCCGCCCGCCTTCGCGGTCGCGAGCCGGTTCGGCAGCCAGGTCGACCAGCCGCGGGCGGAGGACGTGGCGCTGAGCCGGTAGACGTCGGAGGTCAGATATCGCCCCATGGCCTTGGGGTTCTCCGGGTGTCCGGACTGCGGCGGCCGCGCGCGCCCGGTGTTCTCCAGGTCGAAGGAGCACACCGCCCGGCGGTCGGGGTCGCCCTTGGCGTGGCCGCGGCTCAGGTCGGCGCCGCGGCGCTGCGGGCCCGCGCCGTCCAGGGACTTCACGGCGACGGTGTACGAGAGCACACCGGCGCGGGTGCGGTGCAGGTCCAGGACGTAGAAGTGCAGGCGGTTGGCTCGGTCGACGTACTCGTACTCACTGCCGGAACCGGCTCCGGCGTGCAGGAGCGCGTCGCTGAGCTGCCGGTAGTCGCCCATGGTGATCTTCTGCGTGCTGCCGTCGGGGCGCTTGAAGTCGACCATGTCGATGTCTTCGGGGTGGGAGTCGACGACCCAGGCGAACGGGGCGCGGTCCTGGTTCTTGGTCTTGCTGAGCAGGACGCCGTTGTCGGGCGTGAAGGAGTCCATGCCCATGCGGTCGACGACCTCGACGGTGTAGTTGTTGTAGCCGCCGCCGTCGCACAGGGGATCGGTGGCGGTGTCGCAGGCCGGGGACAGATCGCGGTTCATGGCGATGTTGACGCCGCTGAGGCCCTTGTCACCGGGGGGCGCGGAGCGCGCGGTGACGCGCGCGACGACCGTGCCGGAGTCCTTGAGCGCGTCGCGGTCCAGGCGCAGCACGTTCTTCTCGTCGACGATGCCGAGCTTCAGCTTGTCCCGCAGGATGTGCTGGGAACCCATGGACGCGCCGTGGGCGGCCGGGATCTGCCAGCGGGTGTGCGGGCCGCCGGGGCCGTTGAAGGAGCCGCGCGACAGCATGCTCCAGATGCCGGTGTAGGCGCGGCGCGTCGGCGTGCCGTAGGGGTTGTTGTAGTTGTCGGCGATGCCGAGGATGTGGCTCAGCTCATGGGCGTACACGGCCATCCCGGAGCTCTCGGCCTGGGTGGAGGAGCCGCCGGAGGCGTTCGGCCAGATGCGGGCGGCGGCCGCCCACGAAGTCCACGGCACGTAACGGGTGTTGGCGGAGTTGCCCCCGGTGGAGATGGGCGCGGGCGGACCCCACTTCGCGGGCACGTCCTGCGGGGAGGCGAACTTCATCTGCCCGAACTCCTGCCAGACGGACGACTCGTCCTGCCCGGCGGTGAGATAGAAGATGAAGTCGTACTTCGCGGTCTCGGCCTCGCCCACGTCGGCGACCCACGCCGCCTTGCCGTCGGCGCGGATGTCCTTGCCGCAGCTGAAGCCGGTCGGGCAGGCGCCCGGATTCATCTGGGGTTCGATGCCGTACTGGAAGGACTTGTGCGGCATGCGGTAGACGCCGAAGGACGTCAGGTCGACGCCGATGCGTCCGCCGGAGTCCTCCATCCAGTACTCGTTGATGGTGTGACCCCGATTCAGCGCGCCCGGCTTGTTGAGGAAGTCCCGGTAGAACGACGGAACGCGGCTGCGCGGCACGTTCGACGCGCTGGGCTGCGGATTGCCGAACAGGCTTGATCCCGCCGGTTTGGTGACCGTGAACTCCTCGTCGGGGTAGTCCAGAAGGACCAGGGCGCCCTTGAACGTCCGCTTCGTCGGCTCCAGGTCGGGGTTGGTCCAGTCGGTGCCGGGGACGGAGCGGTAGTCGGCCCACGTCATGTCGTCGGGGTTCTGCCAGCGCTGCGGGTCGATCGGCTGGACGAGCGGGTGGCCGCCGGAGGGCTCAGGGTCGGCCTGGGCGGGGACGGCGGCGAGCGGGGACAGGACGAGGGCCAGGAGCGCGGCGAGGAGAACCGCGCGGCGGGCTCGGGGGTGCGTCGTTCTCGCGCGTCGTATGGGTGTGCGGCGGAGGAACAAGGCTCACCTCTTGCCGGAGGGGTGTGGACAAGAACATGACAAGCCGGTCAGCGGTACTTTCCGCCTGGGCCCGCTGGGGAGTCAACAGGCTTTTGGGACGGGTCTGCCCGGTGATGCGCGGGCCGTTCCGCTCGCGCGGGCGTGCAGCTCAAGTGTTCCTCTGAAGCGCCCGGCCCGGGGGTTGCGGCCGCCACCGCGCGGCGACACTGCCGTCAAGTCCGTTGGTCCAGGGGGTGGTTGGCGTGCAGATGCGGTTCAGGCGGTCCACGGCGGCGGGGGGAGCCCGCGGCCCTGGACGTCTGCGACGTGGCGTGCCCCCGGTGGGGCGCAGCGGGTGGTGGACAGCGCGGTGATCGCGCTCGCGGGGCGCGGGCTGCTCGTGGCGCGGGCGTCGCGGGTACGGGCGTCGCGGGTACGGACGACGGGTGCGGGCGAACCCGGGCGCGAGGGAGCTCGACCGCCCCTGCGCCCGGTCGAGCGGGCCCTGCTCGCGGCGTGCCCGCCTGACAGGAGCCGGAGCGTCTACGTGGTGCGGCGCGGGGTTCGCGCCGACCGGGTCCGGGGTGCGGGGCGCCGGGTGCGTCACGAGGCCGGTGCGCCCGATTCCGGGATCACGAGGCCGGTGCGTCCGATTCCGGGATGTCGAGAACGTCGAGGAAGGCGGCTGCCGCCGGTGTGCGGCTGTGGCGGCTCCAGATGACGTACTCCACTCGGGCCGGTGCGTCGGCGACCTCGACGGTGGTGACGCCCGTGAGGTGGGGCGCGTAGGCCGAGGGGAGCATGGCGACGCCGAGGCCCGGTGCGACGAGGCGGGTCATGTAGTCGGCTGCCGTCACCTCGAAGGCGACGTCCCGGCTGAGACCGGCGGCTGAGAAGGCCTGGTCCGACTGGAGGCGTCCGGCGGTGCCCGCGGGCAGGTCCACGAAGGTCTCGTCGGCGAGCCTGCGCAGGCTGACCGACGTCCGTCCCGCGAGGGGGTGGTCGGGCGCGACCACGGCCACGAGCCGGTCGCGGGCGAGTTCGTGGGCCGCGACGCCCCGGGGCCGTGCCGTCGTCGGCAGGCCGAGGAAGGCCACGTCGAGGGAGCCCTCCCTGACCTGCTCGATGAGGTCGTCGCTCGCGCCCACGCGGAGGCTGATCCGCACCTGCGCGTACCGGCGACGGAAGTCCCGCAGCGCGCCGGGGACGTCGACCGCGGCGACGGTGGGGATCAGGCCCACGGCGAGTCGGCCGCGTACCTCTCCCACCGCGGCGGCGACCTCGGCCGCGGCCCGCTCGGCGGCGTCCAGGCACTGGCGGGCCGCGGGCAGGAACGCGGCGCCGGCCGGGGTCAGTCGCACCCGGCGGCTGGTGCGCTCGAAGAGCCGAGCGCCCAACTCCTTCTCCAGGCGCGCGATCTGATGACTGAGGGCGGACTGGACGACGAGACACCGCTCGGCGGCGCGGGTGAAGCTGTTCGTCTCGGCGACGGCGACTACGTACCGCATCTGCTGGAGCTCCATGGTGATCCATCTTG
Source organism: Streptomyces flavofungini (assembly GCF_030388665.1). Lineage (NCBI taxonomy): Bacteria > Bacillati > Actinomycetota > Actinomycetes > Kitasatosporales > Streptomycetaceae > Streptomyces > Streptomyces flavofungini. The sequence continues at coordinate 8,755,451 of NZ_CP128846.1, forward strand.
TATCGAGATCGATGAGCTGACAAACATGTGTTGGACTCATTGATCGCGCCGGGCGAGGCTACGGGTATGACAAGTCCTGCAGCACCGAGAGGTTCCGGCGGAACCGGCGCGGGTGCTCTCCGAGGGAATCTGCCCCGCATCGCCCTGACGGCGCTCGCTCCCGCCGTGTGGGGCACGACCTACGTCGTGACGACCGAGCTGCTGCCGCAGGGGCACCCCCTGTTCGCGGGGCTGCTGCGCGCGCTGCCCGCCGGCCTCGTCGCGCTCGGAGTGACCCGGACACTGCCGCGGGGCGCCTGGTGGGCGAAGGCAGCGGTGCTCGGCGTCCTGAACATCGGCCTCTTCTTCCCGCTCCTGTTCGTCGCCGCCGAACGCCTGCCGGGAGGCGTCGCCGCCACGCTGGCCGCGGCGTCGCCCCTCATGGTCGCCGTCCTCGCCGTGACGGTCCTGCACGAGAGCCCCTCCGTCCGGCGCTTCGTCTGGGGAGCGGTCGGTGCCGTGGGCGTCGGCCTGGTCGTCATCCGCCCGAACGCCGGGTTCGACGCCGTCGGCGTGGTGGCGGGCCTCGGGGGAGCGGCCACCATGGCGCTCGGCGTGACGCTCACCAAGCGCTGGGGGAGGCCCGCGGGGGTCGGCCCCACCGCGTTCGCGGGCTGGCAACTGGCCGCCGGTGGGCTGTTCCTGCTGCCCCTCACCTTCCTCGCCGAAGGGGCGCCGCCCTCGGTCGACCTGCCCGCCGTACTCGGCTACCTCTGGCTGGGCCTGGTCGGCGGCCTGATCACGTTCGTCCTGTGGTTCCGCGGCATCACCACCCTGCCCGTCACGTCCGTGGCGGTGCTCGGCCTGCTGTCGCCGCTGGTGGCCGCCGTGCTCGGCGCCGCCGTGCTCGGCCAGACGCTGGGAGCGGTCCAGCTCGTGGGGTTCGGGCTCTCACTCGCGGCGATCGTCGCGGGGCAGCTTCCGCCGTCGGGGCGCACACGTGAGGCCGCACCCGCACCCGGCCCTGCAGCCACGCCCACTCCTCCATCCGCATCCGCATCCGCATCCACTCACACTTCCACCTCTGCCTCCTCACCGCTGTCGAAGGGAACACCCCGATGAAGATCGCCGTAGTCGGAGCCGCAGGCATGGTCGGCTCCCGTGTCGTCACCGAAGCCGCGAGCCGAGGCCATGACCTCATGGCGGTGTTCCGCACAGCACCGACGGCCGACCTGCCACCCGGCGTGACCGCCGTCGAGGGCGACGCCACCGACCCCGACCACATGAGCGCCCTCTTCGGCGGCGCCGACGTGATCGTGGCCGCCACCCGCCCTGCCCCCGGCCACGAACACACGGCGGTGCCGACCACGAAGGCGCTGCTCGACGCGGCCGCGGCGGCGGGCACCCGGATCCTCGTCGTCGGCGGCGCCGCACCCCTGCGCGCCCCGGGACACCCCGACCGGCTCGTCCTCGACAGCCCCGAGTACGTGCCGCAGGAGTGGCGCGACGTCGCTTCCGCGAGCGCCGCCCAACTGGACGCCTGCCGCGCGCACCCGGCGGCCGACTGGGTCTACCTCAGCCCGCCCGCCGTCCTCGAACCCGGCCGACGCAGCGGTACGTACCGACGCGGCACCACCACCCTCCTCACCGACGCCGACGGCATGTCCCGGATCTCGGCCGAGGACCTCGCCGTCGCGGTCCTCGACGAACTCGAGAACCCGCGCGAGGAACGGCACTTCACGGTCGGCGAGAGCTGACGGGCACCCCCGCGGTCGGGGCCACGACGGCCTGCGGCAGGATGGAGCCGTGCCGACCGAGACAGAGCGAATCGAGCTGAGCGAAGACGAACTGCGGGAGATCACGGGCTACTCCGCCGAGTGTGCCCGCCGGGTGCTCGCCGTCTTCGAGAAGGAACTCCCCGCCGACACCCGCCCACGCGAGGCCATCGAGGGGGCGGAGGCCTTCGCCGCGGGGGAGCGGCGCACAACCGCTCTAAGGCAGAGCGCGTGGGCCGCGTACAAGGCGGCGAAGGAGGCCGAGTCACCCGCTGTGGCCGCCGCCGCGTGGTCCGCGAGCCACGCGGCGGCGGCCGCGTTCCTCCACCCCAAGGCCAGCGCCCACCAGGTCAAGCACGTGGTCGGTGCGGCGGCGCAGGCGGCGTTGGCGGCGGAACTGGTCGCCGGCGACGCCCCGGGCGTCGCCGCGGAGACACTGGAATGGGCGCGTCGGCACGCACCGGCAGCGGTCGGCGCGGTCCTCGGCCGCCTGCCCGCCGCGCCTGCCGGGGGCGGGCGCGTGGGCGAGTTCATCCGTGACCTTGACACCGCGCTGCGCGCCTGAACCTCGCTTGAAGGCGCCGACCTTCGCGCTCGTACCGCGGGGAAAGACACAGCACGGTGCGCCGAACGGCCCGTCAAGCCACCGCAACCGCGCAGAAATCGCCGCGCTCCACACCGACCCGCACTGACCCGCACCGACCCGCACAGAAAATGCCGCGCACCTCAGGCATCCCAGGCGCTACGGTCCTGGGATGCTTGATGAGGACGGATACTTCGGCGAACGCATCGCGGCCACCTACGACGAGTCCTCGGCGGACATGTTCGCGCCGGAGGCCGTGGACCCGCCGGTCGACCTGCTCGCCGAACTGGCGCGCGACGGGAAGGCGTTGGAGTTCGGCATCGGCACCGGCCGGATCGCCCTGCCCCTCGCGGCCCGCGGCGTCCCGGTCCACGGCATCGAGATGTCCCGCGCGATGGTGGCCCGCCTGCGGGACAAGCCCGGCGGTGACGCGGTCGGCGTCACCATCGGCGACTTCGCCACGACCCGGGCGCCGGGCGCCTTCACGGTCGCCTACCTCGTCTACAACACGATCAACAACCTCACCACGCAGGACGCCCAAGTCGCCTGCTTCCACAACGCCTCCGACCATCTCCTGCCCGGCGGCACCTTCGTCGTCGAGGTCGGCGTGCCGGACCTGCGCCTCCTGCCGCCCGGCCAGACCGCCGTGCCGTTCCGTATCAGCCCGACCGAGTGGGCCTTCGACACCTACGACGTCGCCACCCAGGCGATGAGCTCGAACTACGTCACCATCACCGACGGCCGCGCCGAGCACTGGGCCGTCCCCTTCCGGTACGTGTGGCCCGCCGAGCTGGACCTGATGGCGCGGCTCGCCGGACTGCGGCTGCGGGACCGGTGGGAGGAGTGGTCGCGGACGCCGTTCACCGGCGAGAGCAAGAAGCACGTGTCGGTGTGGGAGAAGCCCGTCGACTGACCGCTCGGACGCATGGGTGCTGAGACGGCCGACCTGGCGGAGGTGGGGCGGCGGCGTGACGGCCGACCTGGTGACGACGGATGGGCGGCGGGACGGTTGACCCGGCGACGACGGGGGTGGCGGGACGGTTGACCCGGCGACGGCGGATCGGCAGGGCGACGGCGGCTCCGGCGACCGGGCCCCACGGCGAAGCGACCTGGGACCTCACGCACAAGCCCTCGGTGCTTCACGGCCAAGTGGCCCCGTGCCCTAACCACCAAGCCGCCCATGGCTCCAGGACCGGCCCTCAGGGCCTCAGGTCTTCAGGGCTTCAGGTCTTCAGGGCCTCAGGTCTTCAGGGCCTCAGGTCTTCAGGTCTTCAGGTCTTCAGGTCTTCAGGGTCGAGCTGGCCAGGCTCCACGGTGAGCCCCCGAAGCGGAGCCCTCAGCCGAAGCCACCCACGGCCTCAAGCCGAAGCCCCCAAGTCCTCCACGGCCTCCCGCTCAAGCCCCCCAGCCTCACGCCGAAGCCAGCAGCGCCCCCGCCGCCCGACCGAAGACCCGCGCGGCCACCCGTGCCACCACCGGGTCGAGGGCGCGGGGCAGCCACCGGATCCGCAGTTCCTCGCGCCAGACGACCCGTGCCCCCCGGCCCTCCGGCCGCACCTCGATCTCGGCCCAACCCGTCACCACCGTGCCGCGCTTCTCCAGTCGGCACAGCCCGCTGTCCGCCGCGTCCGGCGGGCGCCAGACGGTGACCTCCATCGGATCGTCGAACGCCAGCGGCCCGACCCCCGAGCGCGCCGTGAAGACGGTGCCCAAGCCGTGCGGCGGGCCGGAGACGGTGACGCGGGTCAGGGGCACGACCTTGCCGTGCCGCTCCCAGTCGGTCAGCCGCCGCCAGGCCTCGGCGGGGCTGAGGACAGTGGCGCGTTCGACGCGGAAGAGGGCCATGGGGGGATCGTAGGCAGCGGGCGGCACGGAACGGGCCGAGCCGCGGCGGTGGACGCGAGTCGCGCGTGGTCCGCGGGGCGGCGTCTGCGCGCGTGGTCCGGGGCGTCGCGGGCGGCGGGCGCCCGCGACGCCTTGCGGAGGTGCGGCTGCCCCGCCGACGCCGGCAGCCGTACCTCTCCCGCACCGCCTGAGGGGGAGGCGGTACCGGGCACCCGTGCCTGGCAGCGCGGGACACCTCCGCGCTGCCGGTGCCCACCACGCTCCCGGCCCCCGGGCGGCGGCCTCATCCTCCCGGGCGGCCGGACGCCCCGGCATCGGTAATGGGGAAGAATCCGTATACGTAGCGGCGGACCGGTTGATCGCCGGGCGGCTCGCGCCATGCGTACGCACTCCGGGCGGGTCAGTCCGCGAGCGAACCGGGGATCTCCGCCCGTGAACGGAGGCCGAGCTTGGTCAGGATGCGCTCGACGTGCGTGTCGGCGGTCCGCTTGGAGATGACCAGGCGTTCGGCGACCTCCCGGTTGGACAGGCCGCTCGCCACCAGCGCGGCGACCTCCCGTTCGCGCGGGGTGAGGGAGTCCGAGGCCCGCGCCCGCCGCGCCCCGGGCACGCTCCGCGCCGACGGCGGCACGTCGACGTCGGCGCGCACCGACTCCAGGATCTCCGTGCCCGTCATCCGCGCCCCCAGGCCGTGCCAGCGCGCGAACGCGGCGGCGCCGAGCGCGTCCCGCACGGCGTGCTGCGCGGCCTCCTGCTGTTCGAGGAGCGACGGGAGCATCGCCACCGGGTCGCCGGTCAGCCGCCGCGCGCCCTCGGCGTACCCGAGCAGCCACGCCGCCCGGATGTACCTCCCCTGCCCGGCCGCGTGCCAGCCGAGGCCCAGGCAGCACAGCGCGGCGACCAGGACGTCACCGACCTCGCTGACCGCGTCCAGGGCCTGCCGCAGCGGTGGCGCGCTGTCCTCGTGCCGCCCGGCGAGCCACAGGATGACGCCACGCACCATCAGCGTCGAGGCGTACAACTGCCGGTCCCCGGTGCCTTCGAGGTGGGCGAGACCGGTCGCGCACAGATCGAGCGCCCCGTCGATGTCGCCGAGCACGGCCCGCAGCAGCGCGGCCTCGTAGTGCACCACGCCGATGCCGAGCGCGTCCCCGGCCGCCACGATCCGCAGCCGCCCCCGCTCCAGCGCGGCCAGGCCCTCGTCGACCTCGCCGCCGAGGGCCCGCATCGCGCCGAGGTACGGTTCGGCGAACAGCAGCACCCGCTCCTCGCCGCACCGCAGGGCGACCTCCCGCGCCTGCGCGAAGCGGCCCGGAGCAACCTCCAGGTCACCGCTCCATACCCCGAGCACCCCGCCGAGCAGCAGCCCCCAGGCCCGCTCCCAGCAGTCGTCGGGCACCTGGTCGAGCCCCTTGTCGATCCAGTACCTGCCCTCCGACAGCGTCCCCGCGGTCCGCCAGAACGGCGCCGACTGGGCCGCCAGCCACAGCCCTTGGCGCTCCCGGCCCGGAGTGGCGAACGCGTGGCCGAGCGCCGCCCGCACGTCGGCGACCTCGGCGCGCATCGACCGGAACAGCTCGGCCTGCGCGTCGGTGAGGAGGTCGTCCCACAGCCGCTGGCCCAACCGCCGGTAGTACGCGAAGTGCGCCTCGCGCACCGCCTCCGTGCCGTCGGCCCCGGACAGCCGCTCGGCGCCGTACGCGCGCAGCGTGTCCAGGAGCCGATAGCGGCCCGTGCCCGCGCCGAGGTGCTGCACCACCGACTTGTCGACAAGCCCGACCAGCGCCTCAAGGACGTCCTCCGGCGCCAGTTCACCCCCGCCGCAGACCTCCTCCGCCGCCGCGAGGTCGAAGGACCCGGCGAACACCGAGAGCCGCGCCCAGAGCTCGCGCTCCCGGGGCAGGCACAACTCGTAGGACCAGTCGATCGCCGTACGCAGCGTCTGGTGCCGGGCGGGGGCGGTGCGCCGCCCGCCGGTGAGGACCCCGAAGCGCTGGTCGAGCCGCGACACCAAGTGGGCGAGGGGAACGGCCCGCAGGCGTACGGCCGCGAGTTCCAGGGCGAGCGGGATGCCGTCGAGGCGGCCCACGAGCGCGCTGAGCTGCGCCCGGTTGTCCTCGCCCGCCGTGAAGCCGGGTGCCACGGCGGTGGCGCGCTGCACGAACAGCTCCACCGCGTCGTCGGCGGCGAGCGGCGCGAGGGCCAGGCACTGCTCACCCGGCACGTCCAGGGGCTGCCTGCTGGTGGCGAGCACGCACGTGTCGGCGGCCTCGCGGAGCAGCACGTCGCAGAGTGCCGCGCAGGCGTCCACCAGATGTTCGCAGGTGTCGAGGACGACCAGGAGCCGACGGCCGCGCAGATGGGCCACGACCGCGTCGAGCGGCTCCATCCCCACCTGCTCGGGCAGTTCGAGGACGGCGGCGAGCGTCGCGGGCACCAGCTCCGGGTCCCGCAGGCCCGAGAGCTCCGCCAGCCAGACGCCGTCGGGGAACCGCTCCCCGAGCCCCTCGGCCGCGCGCAGCGCCGTACGGCTCTTGCCGACCCCGCCCGGTCCCACCAGGGTCACCAGCGGGGCCCGCGCGAACGCCGCCCGCACCCGGGCGATCTCCGCGGTGCGCCCGACGAAGCTGGTCCGCTCGACCGGCAGTTGCCCGCCGCGCCGCTGCCCGAAGCCGAAACCCATGACGCCCCCGTGCCCGTCGACCGCCGCGTCCCGGGCAGGCCGACCGTCGTCTCGCTCGCTGTCTCAACCACTTGTCTCGAACGCCGCACGGGATACGTACTCCGTTTCTGTACGTATGCGTACGGCCGCGCAGTGTCAACGCAGCGAGGGGGGCTTCGGTGACGCCCCGGACAGCGCTGACGGTGCCGACCGTGCTGTCCGGGGCGGCTGCGCTGTCCGAGGCGTCACCTACGAGAGCCGTGCGTGGCTCACCTGCGGTGGCTCACATCCGGGGGTCGTCGGCCACCGGGACGGCCGGGGCGACGGGAGCGGCCGGGCCGCCGCGGTCGGCGCCGTTGTCCGCCGAGCGCTGGGACCTGGCCGGGGCCTCGGTGCTGCAGAAGGCCGGTTCGAGGGTGTTGGTCAGGCCCTGCGTCACCGAGGTGTTGTTGGAGGCGTTGCCGAAGACGACGGCGGTCTTCTTGCCGTCGCGGGTGGCGAAGGACTGCGTCTGGAAGCCCTGCACGATGCCGCCGTGGCCGTACACCGTGCCGCAGGACAGTTCGATCGCCCGCAGCCCGAGACCGTAGGAGACCTTGGCGGTGGGCGTGGGCAGGGTGGTCGTCATCTCCTTCACCGACGCGTCGGTGAGCAGACCGCCGGAGCGCCCCTTGAGCAGCTTGGTGAGGAACCGGTCCAGGTCGGCGGCGGAGGAGATGACGGCGCCCGCGCTGCCGACCCAGGAGCCGTTCTGCTCGGTGGAGTCGAGCAGCGGCTTGGTGCGGTCGTCGTTCGTCAGGTAGCCGGTGACGTGCTTTCCGGTGATGGCCTTGGAGGGGACCACGTACGAGGTCTTCTTGAGCCTCAGCGGCTCGATGATCTGCTTGCGCAGGGCCTTGGCGTACGAGCCGCCGGTGAGGTGCTCGATCGCCATCCCGAGCAGGACGTAGTTGGTGTTCGAGTACGCGTACTTGCTGCCCGGCGTGAACTGCTTGCCGCGCTTCACCGACATCGCCACCATGTCGGCGGGCTTGTAGACGGTGTTGCGGATGCGCTCCTCGAACGCCTTGGTGGTCTCCTCGCCCTGCTGCTCGAGCAGGTCGTTGGTGTGGTCGTACACCCCGGAGCGGTGCTGCATGACCTGGCGTCCGGTCATGTCCCAGCCCACCGGCAGGGTGCCCGCAGGGAGGTAGTCGCGCAGCGGCTTGTCCAGGTCGATCCGGCCCCGCTCGGCGAGGCGCAGCACGAGTACGGCCGTGAACATCTTGGTGTTGCTGCCGACGCGGAAGCGCCAGTTGGCGTTCATCGGCGTACCGTCGAGGTCGGCCTTGCCGACGGCCACGCTCTGCTTGGGGCCGACGTGGTCGCGGACCTCCGCGAACGCGCCCGGCGCGCCGGCGGCGACGGTGCGCTCCAGTGCGGCGCGGACGGCCGCGGGGTCGGCTGCCGCCGTGTTGCCGCCGGTCGCGGCCTTGTCCCCGGCCGGCTGGGCCACGGCGGTGGTCGCGCCGACCGCCGCGAGCACCACGCCGGTCACAGCCACGGTCGCCGAACGGGCGAACCCATTTCTCACCATAAGAAGTTCCCCACTTGCCTGTCGGGCCCCGGTCTCGGGCCCATGTGATCGAGATCGTAGCGGGCGACCGCACGCCACACTCTCAACTTCTCATTATGCAAAGTTAGCTGATGCCCTGTCGGAGGCCTACTGGCCGTGGGAACATGCCTCTGTATGTGCAACTGCGTACGCGATATTCGGGCAACTCCAACGAACTGGAACTGAAGACGGCGCGCCGCCTTGCGGCGGGGGAGGACTGACGTGACAGAGAGCGCGTTCCACGCGGGCGACATCGACACGAGCGTTCCGCATCCGGCCCGGATGTACGACTGGTTCCTCGGCGGGAAGGACAACTACCCCGCCGACTGGGCGGCCGCGGAGGAAGTGGTCCGGCTCATGCCCGGCGCCAGGGAGACGGCGTGGGCCAACCGTGAGTTCATGCACCGGGCCGTGCGCTTCGTCGCCGGCCAGGGGGTGCGGCAGTTCCTGGACGTCGGCACCGGTATCCCCACGGAGCCGAACCTCCACCAGATCGCCCAGGACGTCGCCCCCGACGCCCGCGTGGTCTACACCGACAACGACCCCATCGTCCTGCGTCACGCCGAAGCGCTTCTGCGCGGCAGACCCGAGGGCCGCACGGCCTACGTCCAGGCCGACCTCAGAGACCCCGAGTCGATCATCGAGTACGCCCGGGCGCACCTCGACTTCACCCGCCCCATCGCGCTGTCCCTGATCGCGCTCCTGCACTACGTGACCGACGAGCAGGACCCCCAGGGCATAGTCGACACCCTCCTGGAACCCCTGGCCCCCGGAAGCCACCTCCTGCTGTCCCACGTCACCCATGAGTTCGCCCCGGGCATCTGGGAGCGCATCGACGAGATCTACCGCAGCGGCGGCACCCCGGTGCGGGCGCGGTCGCACGCCGAGGTCCGCGCGTTCTTCGCCGGGCTCGAGGTGTGCGATCCGGGGGTCGTCGTGGGACCGAAGTGGCGGCCGGACGCGGCGATGAGGATCGGCGACGAGGGCAAGTCGGTCTATGTGGGGGTGGGGCGCAAGGTGTGAGGGGGCGGGCGGCGCCGACGGGCGATGGGGGGCGTCAGACCAGCGACCAGGAGAGGTCCGAGGAGGCTCGCGGGGTCAGGGCGCGGGCGAGGTCGTGTGAGGTCATGGTGGTCGGTTCCCATCCTGTGCGTAGGTGTGGTCGATCCGGCTGTCCGGGCGAAATTGACACTAGGTCAACTTGCCCCGGGGTTCAAGTGGCTACGATTCACGGGTCGTGTACAGCCAGCCGCACTGGAGTCCCCATGCCCGCACGCCATTTCGATGGCCCGCGACTGCGATCGGCGCGACTGGAGGCCGGGTTCCGCAAACAGGCCGACCTCGCCGCGGTCCTGGGGGTGTCCCGCTCGGCGATCGCGACCTGGGAGAGCGGCCGGGGCCCCGACGGTGAGCGCCTTCCCGCCATCGCCAAGGCCGTGGGCAGGGATATCAACGTCCTCTTCCCCCGGCACGGCGCCCCGGACCTCGCCGACCTGCGGTGCGACGCCGGGTACGCGCAGTACGAGATCGAGCGGCGGGTCGGCGGCAAGGACGCGGTGGGCGAGGCCGAGCGCGGCATCCGGCGCCTCGCCCCCGACCTGGCCACGGCCCTGGCCGCTGCCTACGGCGTGAGCGGGGACGCCCTGCGGGCCGCGGAGGACCGCTCCTTCGGCGGCAGCGAGGCGCCGGCCCCGACGACGCTCGCCGAGAAGATCGCGTACCTCCTCGAGCACACCTACCCGGACCGGCAGCCCCCGTCGGACGCGGAGATCGCCCGCGGTGTCAACGCGGCCGCGGGAGCCGAGGTGATCTCCGCGGAGGGCGTGCGGGGCCTGCGCACCGGCAGGATCGCCGAGGCCTCGCCCGTCGTCCGGCAGGGCCTGTCCCAGGTGTTCGGCGTGTCCGAGTTCTTCTTCCAGCCGAACGACCTGATGGTCCGGCAGCTCGTGGAGGGGCTGCGCACCCTCAAGCTGGCGCGCGCCGGCCGCATCACCCATATCGCGGCCCGCGGCCTGGGGGACGAGGGCCTTTCGGCAGACGTGCTGGCGGTCGTGAACGACTTCGTCGACAACTTCCACGAGGAGTGGGAGCCGCCCGAGGGCGGGCCCGCGGACCGCCAGGGCCTCTCCGGAGGGCGGGTCCCGGCACCTCCGCCCGCCGCGCCGCTCAGCCCGGCAGCGCGCGCAACGCGCGGGAGAGGGTGACGAGTTGCTGTACGTCGGCTTCCCGGTCGCCCACGTGCGGCAGGCGAAGCGGCGTACCGTGCTGCGGCCCTGTGTGTCCGCCGCGCACGTCCTTCGCCGCGCGCCGCAGGCGTACCGCCAGGTCCTCGGGGGTCAGGGACTCCAGAGCCGGTTCCGCGGTCGGGTCGCGGCGCAGGTGGGGACTGATGCGGACCAGGCCGTCGCGGCACTCCACGACCCGGCGTGTGTACGCGCGGTGGGCCCGGCGGCTCCCGGCCGGGTCGGGCAGCACGGTGTCCGGGTACGCGGTGGACAGCAGCAGCCACAGCGGCTCCAACTGGCGGTGCACGCGACGGTGACGGCGTCGGACGCGCCACGCCGTGAAGCGGCTGTGCGCCCCCGGCCAGGTGACACCGAGGACGAAGACCGGGGTGGAGACCACGAGGAGCACGCTCGACGAGAGGGTCAGCCAGTCCGGCACGGCGACGCCCTGGGTGCGGACGACGGCGAAGCCCGAGCGGACGGCGGTGGAGCCGATGTGGCCCAGGAGACCGACGGTGGCGAGCCAGAGGCCGACGGCCTCGTGACCGCGGGACATGCGCGCGTAGCGGTGGGTCCTGCGGCACGACACGGTGTACGCGTACATGAGATACACGCCGAGGCCCAGGTAGAAGGCGGCGACCTGGGGGATCGTCATGTCGGCGCCTTCGAAGGAGCTGCGCAGCGCGCCGCCCTGCGGTGCCGTCGCCGCAGCGACCGCGATGACCACCACGAAACCGAGCAGCCCCAGCGCCTCCAGGCGGACCCTGCGCCGGGTCGGCGGGCCCTCGTCGGCGGAGTACAGATAGAAGACCATGAGGCAATAGCTCATGCACAGGAACAGGATGTCCGCCAGGAGCTTCGCCGCGCCGACGCCGAGCGCGCCGTCGACATCCGCCCTGACCCCTTCGCCGACCAGCAGATAGGGCACCGCGGCACAGGCCAGACACAACGTCAGCCAGCGCAGCGGAAGACTCCTCGGCGCACGGGAGACCTGGTAGAGCTTCCAGACCGTCGCGATCGCCAGGGTCAGGCAGAAGAACCCGAAGTACATCTACAGCCACCCGCGGCTGTCGCCGAGCGCGGAGTGGACCCTGCGCAGTTCGGGGTCGGCGGCCGGGGCGGGCGCCACGCCGTCGAGGACGAGCGCCCACTCCATGACGATCGTCGCCGCCAGCTCCGCCTCGCACTCCTGCCCGTCGTCGTAGGCGCAGCGCCCCATGACCCGCCGCACCGCGTCGGGGCCGAGCCCGGGCACGGTGCGCGTCCAGGCGTCCCACTGGTCGTCGCCCGGGCCACTCGTGTGGTCGCCGCAGATGTGGCCCATCACTTCGTGCAGGATGATGTGGTCCTGGTGCATGGGTGACGTGTGCTGCTGGTAGAGCACCAGGTCAGCGCGGGGGGTGTACACCCACAGTCCCAGCGGGCCCGGGACGGGCAGGGGATGGGGGCGCAGGACGAGCGGGCGCTGCCGCTGCCGCTCCACCGCCCGGCACAGGGCCGTGACGCTCAGCGGGGGCTGGACGCCCAGGTCGCGGAGCTGGCTGCGCAACCGCCGTCGCAGCGCGCGCTCCGCCGACCGTTCGCGACGGGCGGCCAGAATCCGGTGGGTCAACAGGCCGAGCGTTCCGCCCCGGTGATCTGTCGCACCCGCTCGTGCCGTGCCGACTGCCGCTGTGCCGACGTCCGTCGCGCCTGGGCGCTCCTCGTTTCCCACGGGCTCCACGGGATCGACGCTGGGCGGCATCGGCATCTCGCTACCTTCTTCCTGGCCGGGCTCGCGCTGCGCGCATCGAGCCGTGATGCGTCGCTGGAAGCCTGTCGACGGAAGTGTAAGGACACCATCGGTGGCCTTAATCCCGGCATTTAGTAAGATCTCTGACTTTTGGTGCTACTCTCCGTTGCGATTCGGCAATCATGAGCAACATGTAGAGGTGTGCGTGAAGGTCGTCTGCGTCGGAGGCGGGCCCGCGGGTCTGTACCTCTCCATCCTGTTGAAGCGCCAGGACCCGGCCACCGAGATCACCGTGTACGAGCGCAACCCGGAAGGCTCGACCTACGGGTGGGGCGTCACGTACTGGCGCGGGTTGCTCGACAAGCTGCACGCGCACGACGCCGAGTCCGCGCGTGCGATCGAGGAGCACTCCGTGCGGTGGCACGACGGGGTGGCCCACGTGCGGGACCTGACGACCCGCCACCGCGGGGACGAGGGCTTCGGGATCGGGCGGCACCGGCTGCTGCGGATCCTGGCCGACCGGGCGAGAGCCCTCGGCGTGCGGATCGAGTTCGCGCACGAGATGGAGGCCGACGCGCTGCCGTCCGACGCCGATCTCGTCGTCGCGGGCGACGGGCTGCACAGCGCCCTGCGGACCGACGCCGCCGACCACTTCGGCACCGAGGTCAGGGCCGGGCGCAACCACTACACCTGGCTCGGCACCACCAAGGTCTTCGACGCCTTCCACTTCGCCTTCGTGGAGACCGGGCACGGCTGGGTCTGGTGCTACGCCTACGGGTACGGCGCCGAGGGCAGCACCTGCGTCATCGAGTGCGCCCCCGAGACCTGGAGCGGCCTCGGCCTCGACCGCGCGGACGAGGCCGACGGACTCGCCCTCCTCGAGGAGCTCTTCGCCGACCTCCTCGACGGCCACCGCCTCATCGGCCGCTCCGCCGGCGACGGCCGCCCCCAGTGGCTGACCTTCCGCACCCTCACCAACCAGCGCTGGTACCGCGACAACGTCGTCCTGCTCGGCGACGCCGCCCACACCACGCACTACTCCATCGGCGCCGGTACGACCCTCGCCCTGGAAGACGCCATCGCGCTCGCCGACGCGCTGCGCGCGCACCCGGACCTCCCGGGCGCCCTGTCCGCGTACGAGCAGGAGCGCAAGTCCGCCCTCCTGCCGGTGCAGAGCGCGGCACGCTACAGCGCCCAGTGGTACGAGAACCTGCCCCGCTATGTCGAGTTGCCGCCGCACCGCATGTTCGCCCTGCTCGGGCAGCGGCACTCACCGCTCCTTCCGCACCTCCCGCCGCAGCTCTACTACGGCCTCGACAAGGCCGTGGGGCAGCTGACGGCGCTGCGTCGGCTCAAGCGCTGGCTCGGCCCGAAGATCGCACGGGCCGCGCAGACGCGCGCACCGGCCTCCCGGTAGGGGCCGGTCCCGGGCCCCGCCCTGGTGGGGGCGCGGCCCGGACGACTGCGGCGGCTTCGTAGAGTTGGCGCCATGCCGGTGGAATCCCCCCTGATACAGAGCCTGCGGACAGCCGTCGCCGCGGCGCCCGACGACGTCCCCCTGCGGCTGCACCTGGCCGCGCTGCTCCTGGACGCGGGGCACGGCGACGCCGCGGTGGCCGAGACGGCCGTCGCGCTGCAGCACGCCCCAGGGGACGCCGAGGCCCGGCAGTTGATGGCGCGGGCGATGGGGGTGGGAGGACCGCCCGAGGCCGCGCCCGCGCCGGAACCCCCTCCTGCCGCCCCGCAGGAGACCCCGCCAGCCCCGGCGCCCGACTCCGCCCCCGCCCGTCCGGGCTTCGACTGGAAGGCCGCCCAGGACCAGGTCGGTGACGTGCTCCCGCCCCGGTTCGTCGAGGCGCCGCTCGCCGTCGACGGGAGCGGGGACGCGGGGGACGCCGCCGCGTGGGACGTGGAGAAGCCGGGCACGGTCCGGCTCGCCGACGTCGGCGGCATGCAGGAGGTCAAGGAGCGCCTGGAGGCCGCGTTCCTCGCGCCGCTGCGCAACCCCGAGCTGCGGCGCGTGTACGGCAAGAGCCTGCGCGGCGGGCTGCTGCTGTACGGGCCGCCGGGCTGCGGCAAGACCTTCATCGCGCGGGCCGTCGCCGGTGAACTCGGCGCCGCGTTCCTCTCGGTGTCGGTCAACGACGTGCTCGACATGTGGATCGGCAACTCCGAGCGCAACATGCACGAGATCTTCCGCACCGCGCGCCGCCAGGCCCCCTGCGTGGTCTTCCTCGACGAACTCGACGCGCTCGGCGGCAAGCGCAGCCGCAGTCAGAGCAGCGGCATGCGCAACACCGTCAACCAGCTCCTGACCGAGCTCGACGGCGTCGACGCGGGCGCCAACGAGGGCGTGTTCGTCCTCGCCGCCACCAACGTGCCCTGGGACGTGGACATCGCCCTGCGCCGCCCCGGCCGTCTCGACCGCACCCTGCTCGTGCTGCCGCCCGACGGCCCGGCCCGCGAGGCGATCCTCCGCTACCACCTGCGGGAGCGGCCCATCGAGAACGTCGACCTGGGCAAGCTCGTCAAGGCCACCGACGGCCTGTCCGGCGCCGACCTGGCCCACCTGTGCGAGGCCGCGGCCGAGAGCGCGCTCCTGGACTCGGCGCGCACCGGCACCGTGCGCCTCATCGGCATGAAGGACCTGCTCGCCGCCGCGCGGCAGGTCGTGCCCTCCACCGAGCCGTGGTTCGCGTCCGCGCGCAACGTGGCGATGTACGCCAACGACGGCGGCATGTACGACGACCTGGTGGCCCACCTCAAGAAGAAGCGGAAGCTGTGACCACGATCCACCCCGCCGTCGAGCGGGCCGACGCCCTCATCGACCTGGCGCGGTACGACGAGGCGGGCGCGCTGCTCGCCCAGCGCATCGCCGAGGACCCGGCCGATGTCCGCGCCTGGGCCAAGCTCTCCCGCTGCCACCTCGACGCGGGCCGCCCGGACGAGGCGCTCGCGGCGGCCGACGAGGCCCTCGGGCTCGACCCGGAGGACGTCGGCGGGCTCCTCATGCGGTCCTACGCGCTGCGCCGGGTGGGCGGCGCCCGCATGCCCGAGGTCGAGCAGGTCCTGCGCGAAGTGGTCCGCCTCGCCCCGGAGTACTGGCTCGGCCACGCCCTCCTCGCCGACGTCGTCTTCATCACCAACATCGTCAGCCGCGGCCAGGCCAACGGCGGCCAGGTCACACCCCAGGACATGGACACCTCGGCCCGCCTCGCCGAAGTACACGTCAACGAAGCGCTGCGGCTCGCGCCCGAGGAGGTCTACGGCTACGAGGTCGCGTACAAGATCGCGTCGCTCTCCGGCAACGGCACCGTCGCCGACCAGCTCGACCTCGCCATCCTGCGTCTCGACCCGAACCACCCGCAGGCCCTGGAGCGGCAGACCCGCAAGGCCGCCGACACCCCCGGCGTGAAGGCCGTGGAGGCCGCCGACCTGTACGCCGCCGGGCTCGCCGCCGCCCCGGACTCCGAGGAGCTGCGGCGCGGCCTCGACCACGCCACGTACCGCATGCTGCGCGGCGTGCGCTGGCTCGCCCTGCTGTTCCTCGGCCTCGGCGCCGCGATGATCGACCTGTTCGCCGTCGACGGCGAGACCCAGCGGGAACTGCCCGTCGAGCTCGGCCAGCGGCTGTGGTTCCTCGTCCCGACGAGCGCGATCTGGGCCGTCGGCGCCCTGCTGCGCTACCGCCGGCGGCGCACCGGCGTCCGGCTCAACGTCCAGTCCCTGCTCCGGCGCGGCCGCTGGGCGTGGGTCGTGGTCGCCCAGGCGGCCTGGGCCATGCTCTGCACGCTCGTCCTCACCCAAGTGCCCTGGACCGACCGGGCCGTGCCGACGGCCCTCTTCTGGGCCGGTCTGGCGCCGACGTTCGCCACGGTGTGGTTCGACCGGAGGAAGACGGGCTGAGCGGGCCGGTGCAGCCCGCGCTCCGCCACGGACATTGGATACTGGCTGCTGACGGCTCCGCCCGTCCAGCCGACAGCTCCGCCCATCCAGGAGAAGCGCCGTGAGTGAATTCGAGGCGATCGACGCGCTGCTGGCGGGCGCGCCCGACGCCACCCCGCTGCCCCCCGCCGAGCGGCGCCGGCTGCTGCGCGAAGAGCTCGGCCTCTCACGGGCGCAGGTCGCCCGCGCCATGGGGGTCGGCTCGTCGACGCTCGCCGCGTGGGAGGCGGGGCGCGATCCCAGCGGGGAACTGCGCGGCCGGTACGTGTACTTCCTCCGGCAGGCCGAGGAGCGGCACGGTCGGCGGGTGGCGGAGCGGGGCAGTGTCCCGGACGGCCAGGCCGGGCCCGGCTCCCCACCGGCGGCCCCGGAACCGGCCGCGCCGGAAGCGGCCCCGGTACCGACCGCGTCCGCCGGTCCCGCAGCCACCGACGACGACCAGGGCGAACTCGCCGAGCCCCGCCCCTGCGTGCTGTGCGGTCGGCCCGCCCGGCATCAGGTGGAGGGCTATCCGCAGCATCTGGACCCCGCCGAGTGCGCCGCGCCGGCCCCCGAGCCTCCGGCCGCCGCGGCCCAGCCCCCGGCCCGGGAACCGGAGTCCCGTGCCCCCGCGCCGCGGCCCGCCTCCGCCGCGCAACGGGTCGTGCGCAGCCCCGGCCGGGGCATGAAGGTCGTCCCCGTGGGGCGGCGCGCGCAAGCCGCGTCCGACGTGCCCGATCTGATCGGTGACGCGGTCGCCGCAGCGCTCGCCGCGGCTTCCGGCGACGTGGAGGCGGCCACGGCGGCGCTGGTGAAGCGGGCGATCCCGGATGCGATGGCACTGCTCGACGAGACCCGCAAGGGCGCCCGCTACGACGTGGTCGCCCATCCCTGGGTCCCCGACATCCTGCGCAAGCAGACGGCGCGCGGCGCCGACCGGATCTGGGAGGGCCGCCCCAAGTGGACCCGCGGCGAACTGCCGCCCGGCGCCCACGAGGTGACCGCGCTCGACATCAACGGCGCCTATCTCTCCGCCCTCAAGACCCATCTGCCGATCGGCCAGCTGGAACACTCCACCGGCTTCGACCACGACCGCCGCCGCGCGGGCGTCCACCTCATCACCCCGCCCGACTGGCACCACGACGACGTCCTCCCCAACCCGCTGGGCAATCGCGACGAGCCGGGCCCCCTGTGGGTCACCGAACCCACCCTCCGGCTGCTCCTTCGCCTCTCGGGACCGAAGTACGGGCTGTGCGACCCGCCGGAGATCCACGAGTCGTTCACGTCCGGCGCCACCGAGAACCTCCTGGAGAAGTTCCGAGTCGCCCTGAAGGACGCCCGGGACGCGGCGATCGCCGCGGAGGACGAGGTGACGGTGGAGTACGTCAAGGCGATGTACTCGAAGTTCGTCTCGACGATGGGTGAGTCGAACTACAACCGTGAGCTGTACCGCCCCGACTGGATGCACCTCATCCGCTCCCAGGCGTTCGCCAACCTCTGGACGAAGGCGTACAAGGCGCACTCCGAGGGTCTCGCCGTCGTGCGCGCCATGGGTACGGACGAGCTGCACGTCATCGGCGACTGGCGAGCCGTGTTCCCCGAGGGGCGCGGGGTGACCGAGGTGAAGGTCAAGGACACCTACACCGTCGGATCCCCGGCGGTCACCAGCGGTACCAGCGACCCCTGCGCCCACCCACCCCTGCCGGACGGACGATGAAGCCGAGCAGCCACGCCACGAGGACGACGGCCGCCACCAACCACAGGAACTTGAGGGCGAAGCCCGCGCCGAACAGCACGAGCGCGATCAGCAGAACCAGCAACAAAGGAACCATGTCTTTGCACCTCCGCCACACCGAGTGCCCCTTTTCAGGGGTGCCATGCGCGAGGTGAAGGCCGGTCAGACGCGGATCAGTACCGCCGCACCTCGGCGACCTGATCGCCGTCGGGTACGTCCGTGACCGTCACCGCGTCCGTCGGCACGCCGAGCCCCCGCGCGATCGCCGCCGCCAGCCCGGCGAAGTCCCGGCCCGCGGGCACGGGGACCTCCTCGCCCTCGCCGTAGCTCTCGATCGCCTTGGTGAAGTACGTCGGATGCCAGGCCCCGACAGCGCCCCTGACCTCCACCGACGCCACCTCGCGCCCGGCCACCAGGGACCTGACCCGGTCCAGGATCCGGTCCGAGCGCAGCTCGCCCGGGACGTGGAACAGGCTCGCGTGCGCGCCGACCGCGCCGCCCGAGCGGAGCTGGACGGTGACGGTCAGACAGCTGGTGACGCTGGGGTACAGGAGCGTTCCGCCCGGGGCCGCCTCCTTGACCTGGCCCTCCGTCACCACGGTCGTCGCCGCGGTGTCGGCCTTGGCGGGGGCCGCGGCCGGGCGGGCCACCGGCCCGGCGCCCTCGGCCGCGTGGCCCGGAACGGTGCCCGAGAGACAGACCACGAACGCCGCACCGGCCACCGCGGCGGCCGCGGAAGGCCGCCGGGCACGCCGGACCGCCGCCGCGCCGAGGGGCGTGGACCCGGCGTACGTCTGCGGCTTCACTTGTTCACGTGGGGACAAGGGAACAACTCCTGGCTCAAAGGTCCGTGGCTCGCCGGCCCCGGGGCCGGCGAGCCACGGAGAGGTGATCGACGAAGCGGCGCCCGCGACGCACTCGGCCGCGGGCCGCGACTGATCACTCTATGTCGGGCTATGCGGTGCGCCGAGCCCACCAGCGTGCCGTCCCCGAGGTGTCCCGCAGGGCGTTCGTCGCGCAGTGCACCTCCCCGCCGGCCAGGTGCGCCCAGGCGAAGTTCTCCACCCAGTGCACCCGCACCCCACCCGTGGCCAGCGCCTTCTCAGCCGCCTCGCGGAACAGGTCGCGGCCGCGGAGCCGAGGGCCGTGGGGGTCGGGTGCGGCGTAGTCACGGCTGGTCAGGGACAGGCCGTTGGCGATGCTGGGGGAGAGCGCGACCGCGCCCTCAGGGATCTCGGGGTGGACGGTGGCCATGGTGTAGAGCACGGGCAGGCGCACCAGGTCGCGCTCGGTGAGGCCGGTCTCCTTGAGCAGGACGCGGATCTGGCCGTCGATGTGGCCCGCGGCCTTCGCGTTGTCGGCGAGGAACGTGTCGTCGGCCAGGAGCTCGTCGACGGTCGGCTTGTCGGGCATGCTCGTCGAGGCGAACATCCGCTGCCCGCCCTGGCCCGCGCGCTGGGTGCGCCGCAGCAGGTCGAGGGCCTGGCGCGGGTCGGCGACGGCCAGCGTCCAGCCGCGCTCGTTGTTCGCCCGCACCACATGGACCGTCTCGTCCACGTGGCCGACGAGCAGCCAGGACGTGTCGATGGTGAGGGAGGGCTGCTGGGCCTGCGCCTCGATCATCTTCACGTACGACGCGTCCGGCTGCCGGAGCGGATCGGTGCCGTACAGGACCCGCCCCTGCGGGTACCCCGGGGAGGGCGGCAGGGACTCGAAGTTGCCGGTGGCGTTCTGCAGGTCCAGGCCGTCCGGCTCGCGGCCGGACGTGAACTGCTGGACGACGCCGACGTCCGGGCCCCGGAAGTGACGGAACAGCAGCCGTCCGGACCGGCTGAGGGTCGTCTTGCCACCGGTGGGAGCCATCCACTTCATGGGGCTGCGCAGCAGGACGCGCATCGTGTGCACCCGGCCGCCGGGCGCGGGCACGCTCGCCACGGTCGGCTCCACCATGTCCTGGCGCCAGATGTCGCGCCACCACTGCCGGGTACCGGCCGTGAACGTCACGTCCCGGTCGGCGAGCCCCGCGGCGCGCGCGGCCCGGCGCAGGGAGGAGGCGAACGGCTTCCACTCGCGCGGCCGGTAGCCGTTGCCGGGGCCTCCGGGGCCGGGGATGGCGCCGCTGCCGGGGCCCGGCTTGGCGGCGAAGACGCTCCGGGCGCGCTGGAGGTCGTTCTGGAAAAGGACGGGCGCCACCTTCAGGCGCACGTGATCAGAGCTCCGGTGTCCCTGGCCGCGCACGGTGAGGGTCACGTCGACCTGGCCGTTCCAGCGGCGCGTGTCCCGGACGATGTCGCGCCCCTCCAGGGCGAGTTCGACCCCGGCGCGCAGCTCGGCTGCGGTGAGGGGGCCGCGCAGGACGCGCAGGTGTCCGTCGCGCCTGACGAAGAGGCGGACGTAGGGGCGTTGCGCCGCGGGCACCGTGACGTGGCCCGTCGCGTCGTCGCCCACGGTCGTGGGCATGATGCGCAGCGGCGCCAGATCGGCCGCGTCGCGCGGTCCGTTGACCTTCTCGTCGGCCGCGTCGTGGCAGGCGGCGAGGCGGGTGTCCACGGCCGGGTCGATCCGGTCCAGGTCGCCGGGGCGGGTGCGGCAGCGCCGCGAGTCGTCGTCGACGTTCGCGAGGAACACCGCGCCGCGCCCGGGCCGCCAGCTGTCCTCACCGGGCTCGTCGGAGCCGCCGGTGACGTCGACGCGGCCGTCCTGGTTCACGTCGGCACGCAGGTCCGCGTGCCGGCCGGTGCCGGGCGGGCGGTCGGTGGCGGCCGCCGGGGGCCCGGCCAGGGCGGTGGCGGCGAGCAGGGTGACGGTGACGGTCGTGGTGGTGCGCTGCGTCCGTGATCTCGATGCCTTGGGCACGACGGGGCTCCTTGAGGCGGCGGGTGCGAGCAGTGCGGAGCATGTCCGCAGAGCAGTGCGGAGAATGTCCGCATTCCATGCTGGTCGGCGCCGCGGGGCCGTTCATCGTGCCGAGTGCGGAGCCCGCCGGTACATCGATGGGGCTAGCGCGCGGGTCTCCCGTCCTCCTCCGGGTGTGGGCCCGATGCCCGTCCCTCGTCCCGGCCGGTGCGGCCGTCGGCCCGGGCCCGGGCGCGTTCGTGAAAGTGCCGTGAAGATCTACACAACCGTTCCCGCACGTCATGGGTCTTGAGGGTGCAATCCATCGACTTCTCAAAGGGGGAACGGACGTGCGCAGCCACATCCGTCGCGCGATCGTGGTCGCCGCGGCGGCCACGACGGTCACCACACTCACCGGGGGACTGCCGGGCCTCCCCGGCGCCCAGGAGGCCCGGGCCGCCGCGGGCCCCGCGCCCACCCGGTACGCCGACGACTTCAACGGCGACGGGTACCACGACCTCGCGATCGGCGCCCCGGACGGCGGCGTGCGCGTCACCGGCGCCGACGGCGCCACCACCCGGGCCCTGGAGGCGGGCTACGTCACCGTGTCGTACGGCTCGAAGAACGGCGCCCAGAAGACCGGCCTGAAGGCCGTCACGCAGAACAGCCCCGGCGTGCCGGGCGACGCGAAGCCGAACCAGGCGTTCGGAAGGACGCTCGCGAACGGCGACTTCAACGCCGACGGCTACGCGGACCTCGCCGTGGGGTCCCGCTCCGAGAACCGCGACCAGGTCACGCTGCTCTGGGGCGGCCCCACCGGGCTCAAGGGCGGCAGCACGATGCCCGGCACCGAGGCCGGACCCGGATTCGGCTCGGTCCTGAAGGCCGGCGACTTCACCGGGGACGGCAAGACCGACCTGATCGTCGGCTACTCCATGGCGATCCGCCTGCACAAGGGCCCGTTCAAGGCGGACGGCTCGCCCGCGTCGGCCAAGACCGTGGACGTCGGCGCCTCGTTCGACTACGCCGACGCCCAGAAGCGGCTGGCCGTGGGCCGGATCAACAAGGGCGCCATCGACGACCTCGTGGTCCTCGGTGAGGAGCGCAGGCGGGGCCGGGTGCTGCTCGGCGGCGCCTCCGGGCTGCGCAGGACCGCGGCCACCGTGCGGGGCGGCAACAGCGTCACGATCGGCGACTTCGACAAGGACGGGTACGGCGACATCGCGGTCGGCGACTCGACGTACGTACGCGACTCCGAGCGCCACGCGGGCCGCGTCCAGGTCCAGTACGGCTCCTCCGGCGGTGTGGACGAGGACCGCGCCGCCAAGGTGTTCACCGAGGACAGCCCCGGCGTGCCGGGCGGCGTGGAGGCGGGCGACAGTTTCGGCATCGACGTCGCCGCGGGCGACCTGAACCGGGACGGCTACGCCGACCTGGTCGTGGGCGCTCCCGGCGAACGGCACGCCACCTGCGAGCACTGCTACATCAGCGGGGGCGGCCTGTACGCGCTCAAGGGCTCGAAGAAGGGGCTGACCGGCACCGGTGCCGTGTTCACCGCGTACAACGCGCCCGGACTGCCCCGTCCCGCGGGCGTCTACCGCATCCCCCGGCTGCTCAAGATCACGGATCTGAACGGGGACAAGCAGCCCGAGATCACCGTCCCGGTCCGGGCGAACGCCTCGGAGGTCTGGTCGGTCGGAACGAAGGGCGGCAAGATCGCCGGGACCGCGCCGACCCGCGTGGTGAAGCCGCCGGTGGACGCCGATGTCCCGTGGCCCGGCAACGAGTTCGGCGTACTCGCCCGCTGACCGGTCCCGTACCGCTCGCATCCCTCTGATCTGCTCGGGGCCGCTCGGGTCCGGGCGTATCCCGCACGAGGCCCGGGGGCCGCCTTCGACGAGCCGAACGGCAGGGCCCCTGGGCCTCGTTCAGCCCCGGCTCCGGCTCGCGCTGTCGGTGAAGTGCGGCAGGACCATGTCGACCAGGGCGTCGACATCCCTGTCGACCATCGGCTCGCCGGTCATGCCCATCCGGTGCAGCAGGACGCCGACGACGACGTCGATGAAGAACAGGACCCGGTGCTCCGGCTCGCCGAGCGCCTCCTCGAGCGTGCGACGGTAGGGCTCCTGCAACCGCGTGGACAGGATCTCGCGAAGGGCCGGGTCGCTGACGGCGTCGCTGAACACTCCGGCGAACGCGTCTCCCACCCCCGGTTCGCCGATCTTCGCCGCGATCCAGCGGACCGTGGAGGCCATGACCTCGGCCCGGCTGTCGCCCTTGAGCGGCACCGGGCCGAACGCGTCCAGGAGGCAGTCCACGATCAGCGCGCCCTTGGACGGCCAGCGCCGGTAGACCGTCGACTTCGCGACGCCCGCCGCGCCGGCGATGCGCTCGACGGTGGCGCGGGCGTAGCCGACCTCCTGGACCGTGCTCAACGTGGCGGCGAAGACCGCCGCGTTGACGCCGGCGCGTGGGCGGCCAGGGGGTCTGGTGGATGTGGGCGGTGCCATATGCGCACCCTACCTCTTTTCGCTACCTTGAGTATCGATACCTGGAGTCGCGAAACTCTCCGGGTGTCGACCGCTGGGTGTCGACCGACTCTGGGCGGATCATGTCAACTCTGGGCGAGGAGAAGGAACATGAGTGAGATCACTGCCGCGCAGCGGCCGCAGGAGCCCGACTGGTCGACGATCACCGCCGAGGAGCTCGTCGCCTACCGCGAGGCGGAGAACCGCTTCCGGGCGTCGAGTGCCGCGCGGTCGTTCCTCGGGGAGCCGGACCCCGGTGCCACGATCCGATGGGAGCGGGTGGCGCTGCCGGGGCGTGAACTCCCGGTCCGGGTGTACCGGCCCGTCCAGGAGGAGGACGGCCCGGACTCCGGGCCGGCCGGCCTGCCGCTCGTGCTCCACGTGCACGGGGGCGGGTTCGTGGGGACGGCGGCGCAGTGCGACTGGGTCACCAGCCATGTGGCGGCCCGGCTGCCCGCCGTCGTCGTCTCGGTGGAGCACCGCCTCGTCGACCACGAACACCCCCTCGCGGCCGCCGTCGACGACGGCTGGGACGTGCTGCGGCACGTGGTGTGCGAGGCCGGGCGCTGGGGCGTCGACCCGGCACGGACCGCTGTCTTCGGTGAGAGCTGCGGCGCGTTGATCAGCGCCCTGGTGGCGATCCGGGCCCGGCGGGCCGACGTGGACCTGCGGGCGCAGGTGCTCGTCAACCCGGCCGTCGACGTGACCGGGACGATGTTCGAGTACGACTCCATCGCCGAGCATGCGGACACCCCGACCCTCGCCCTGCCCCAACTGCGCCTGTTCCAGCGGCTCGCCGTGCCGTCCGGGGCCGACCCCCGCGCGCTCTCGCCGCTGTACGCCGACGACCTGGGCGGGCTGCCCCCGGCGCTCGTCGTGGTGCCGACCCGCGACCCGCTGGCCGACCACGGGCGTCGCTACGCCGAACGGCTGCGGAAGGAGGGGACGCCGGTGCGGCTCGCCGAACACCCCGAAGCCCCGCACGCGTTCCTGAGCCTGCCGGGTGTGGTCCCGCAGGCCGAGGCCGCGCGGACGCAGGTCCTCGACTTCCTCCGCGCCTCGCTCGCCGGATGAGGGCGAGCCTTGATGCGTCGCGCGCCTCGACGTAGCGCATGCGCGCTGCGGCGCGGTGTCCGTCGGTCGGGCGCGCCCCTGCGAGAGGGCCGGCCGGGGAATCCGGCCGGCCATCGGGTTCGAGTGAGGAACGGCAAAAGACCTGTCGCAAAAGGCGGTTGTCGGGGTGGTGGCAGGTGCGTACAGAATGGTCCAGACCAAGATGCCTCCGTTTGGGCATGCGAGCCGACGCAAGAGCACGCAGTCGGCCCGCGGCCCTTCGCGCGGGCTTCTGGGTGTCCTTCGCGACGTGTCCGTCCGGGCGGGTGATCGAAGGTCACATCGCAACAGTGAACTGCGAAACAGATCCCAAGTCGCCCTCGGGGCCGCTGTGGTGATGGAATTTCGGCGGTCAACCTCTTGCGTCCTCCGTGACTCCTCTGCCACATTCACCCCAGCCGAGCATGGCATGCACGCGCCAGGGGAAACCCGCCTTCCGCGTGCGCGCTCCACCCGCATACCTATGCGGTCGCGTCCTTATCGCAGGACGTTTCATCCCCCACACAATGGAGACGAACATGCGAATATCCAGACTCGTCCCCGCGCTCGCGGCCACCGCGCTCGCCGTCCTGGGGCTCGCCCCCACGGCCGCCGCCCAGACCGCGCCGTCCGCCAACGCGCCCACCGTGAAGGCCGGCACCTCCGCGCAGCCGATCATCGGCGGCGGCTACGCCAGCAACGCGCCCTGGGCGGCCCGCCTGTTCTCCAACGGCCGGCAGACCTGCAGCGCCACGATCATCGCCCCGACCTGGATCCTCACCGCGAAGCACTGCGTCAGCGGCGGCGGCCTTTCGTTCCGCATCGGCAGCCTCGACCAGACCTCGGGCGGCACCACGGCCAACGGCGTCAGCGTCCACAACCACGCCGGCTCCGACCTGTCCCTGGTCAAGCTCGACCGCTCCGTGGCGGGCACCTACGCGCGCCTCGGCAACCCGGGCTCCGTGCAGGTCAACCAGACCGTGCAGGTGTACGGCTGGGGCGCCACCTCGCAGTGCGGCCAGGAGATCAACTGCCAGTCGCGGCTCCTGAAGGTCGCCAACGTCGTCGTCACCGGCGGCTGCCGCGACGCCTACCAGGGCCAGGCCATCTGCGCCCGGCGCGGCAACGGCATCACCGCGGGCGGCGACTCGGGCGGCCCGATGATGGCCAACGGCATCCAGGTCGGCGTCGCGTCCACCAGCGACCGCCAGACCACGACCGCGTACACGAACGTGACGGCGTACCGCTCCTGGATCCAGAGCGTCGCGGGCGTCTGACCGCCCCGCCGCCTCCCTCACTCGAGTGAGCAGGCGACACGCTGAGCGGACACCACGCTGAGCAGGCACCACCCAAGCCAGTCCCGTCGCCTCCGCGCGGTCACCGCGCGGAGGCGACGCCGGTACCGCAGCCCCGGCCGACCGCCCGGCCCTCCCGCACAGTTCGGAGACCAGCACGTTGCGTTCCCGCCCGCGCGCCCTGACCGCCGCAGCCCTCGCCGCCACCCTGGCCCTCGGTCTCGCCCCCGCCGCCGACGCGGCGCGACCGGACCACGGACCACCACCGGCGCACACGGAACGGCAGGACCTCGCACGGCAGGACTCCGCAGCGCCCGCCACCCCGGCGACGCACCCGCACGCGACGGTCCCTGTCCGCTCGTACGCGAACGTCCTCGACCTGCAAGGCGTCCCGACCGCCGCGCAGCCCGGCGAGTTCAACCCGGTCAACGTCTTCGCCGACCGCGGTGCCTGGCACGCCTACGCGCTGCCGTCCGCCGACGACCAGGCCTCGTACGGCGGCTTCAGCGGGCCGCTGCACATCGCCCAGGAGTACCCCTGGTGGCTGAGCAAGTCCTTCAGCCGCATCCGGCTCACCGAAGCGGGCAAGAACCTCGACCTCGGCGCGGGCGGCGCCCCGCGCCTGACCTCGCTGCCCGGGGCGCTGCGCCAGACCTACCGCCTCGACGGCCTGCGGCTCACCCTGGACCTGCGCTTCGCCACCGACCGGACCGCCCTGGTCCGGGCCCGGATCCACAACACCGGCCGGGTGCCGCGCACGCTCGGCGCAGGCTGGACCGGCACCCTGCTGCGGCCCGACGCGCCGCCCCAGCGCGACGCGCCCGCCCTCACCGCCACCGCCCGCGGCGCCGCCGTCGGCTTCGCCAGGGTCCGCGAGAAGTGGGACTACCTCACCGACGGCACCGAGCGCTTCGAGGTCACCCATCGCGAGCCCGTCCGCACCACCGTCACGGGCGACACCTACCGCAGCGACCTCGTCGCGCCCCTGACCCTCGCCCCCGGCGCGGCCCGCAGCCTGGACTGGACCGAGAGCTACACGTTCACTGCCGCCGAGCGGGCCCGCGAGGCCACCTCGGTACGTCGCGTCCTCGCCCACCCGGACGCCAACGCGACCGCTGGGGAGGCGCGTTGGCGCCGCTACGTCGCCGCCGTCACCCGCGGCGTGCCCGCCGACCGGCGGCGCCTCGCCGTGAAGTCGCTTCAGACCCTCGTCACCAACTGGCGATCCGCCGCCGGGCGGATCCGGCACGACGCCATCAGCCCCTCGATCTCCTACAAGTGGTTCACCGGCGGCGTCTGGGCCTGGGACACCTGGAAGCAGGCCGTCGGCACCGCGCGCTTCGACCCCCGGCTCGCCCAGTCGCAGATCCGCGCCATGTTCGACCACCAGGTCCGGCCGGACTCACCGACCCGGCCGCAGGACGCCGGCATGATCCCCGACGCCGTCTTCTTCAACGCCCCGTCCGACGGCGGCGGCAACTGGAACGAACGCAACAGCAAACCCCCGTTGGCCGCCTGGGCCGTGCGGGAGGTCTACCGGCGCGGCGGCGACCGTGCCTTCCTGCGCGAGATGTACCCGAAGCTCGCCGCCTACCAGGCCTGGTGGTACCGCAACCGTGACCACGACCACGACGGGCTCGCCGAGTACGGCGCGACCGTCGACCCGGCCAACGACAGCGCCGAACAGCGCAGGCTCGCCGCCGCCTGGGAGAGCGGCATGGACAACGCCCCGCGCTTCGACGCCGCCCTCGGCACCTCCGTCGTGACCAACCGCGACGCCTCGGGCACGGTCACCGGCTACTCCCTCACCCAGGAATCCGTCGACCTCAACGCCTATCTCGCCGCCGACCAGGAGCACCTCGCCGCCATCGCCCGCACGCTGGGGGACCGCGCGGGGGAGCGGCGCTGGCGCGGCCGGGCCGAGGCCACGCACCGGGCGGTGCGCGAGCGGATGTACGAGCCGGGGGACGGTTGGTTCCACGACATCGCTCTCGACGGCGGTGAGCGGCTCACCGCGCGGGGCCGGGGCATCGAGGGCGCCATCCCGCTGTGGACCGGCACGGCGTCGCGCGCACAGGCCGCCGCCGTACGCGACCGCCTCACCGACTCGCGCGAATTCGCCACCCCCGTCCCGTTCCCGACCGTCGCCCGCAGCTCGCCCCACTTCGCCCCGCAGCGCTACTGGCGCGGCCCCGTCTGGCTGGACCAGGCCTACTTCGCGCAGGCGGGCCTGCGGCGCTACGGCCACACGGCACCGGCCCGCGCCCTCACGGACCGGCTCCTGACCGCGGCCCACGGCCTCTCGGCCCGGGGCCCGGTCATGGAGAACTACGACCCCCTGACCGGCGCGCCCCTGAACTCGCCCAACTTCAGCTGGTCGGCGGCGCTGCTGCTGCCGATGCTGAGCCGGCGCTGAAGCCGCTGGTGTGGGTGTGGGTGCGGGTGCGGGTGCGGGGGCTGGCGCGGGCGTCGGCGGACGGGAATCCGGGGCAGGACTTTGAGTCAGGATCTCGCGCCAGAATTCGGCGTGAGGACTCCGCGCCAGGATTCCGCTCAGGGCGTCCAGCGGTGCGCGTATCCCTCGCGCAACGGGCCGCCCAGCAGGTCGAGCACCTGTCTCGCCGCCGCGGCGAGGGGCGCGGGGTCGGCCCGTTCGGCGACGGTCCGATGGCCGCGCAGGAGCGCCGCGCCCAGGACCGGATCCGCTTCGAGGAGCCTGCGGGGAAGCCACTTGCCGACGCCCGTCCACGCGTGGTGGTGGGCGGTGGGCAGGTGCGCCGCCTCGCGCAGGACGTGGTCGGCGACGGACAACTGCTCGTAGCGCCCGGCCGGTTCGGTGCGGTCGGACACGTCGCCCGGGGTGGTCAGGTCGACCAGGTCGTCGACATAGCAGGTGAGGGCGTAGCGGCCGTACTCGCGCTCCTGCGGAGTGAGTGGGGCGGGCCCTGACGCCAGTACCTGCCGGGCCAGTTCGCGGGTGCGGGCGACATGGCCGTGCGGGTCGGCCAGGGGCACGCCCCGGTCGTAGAGGAAGAGCACGGTGCCGCGGCGCCGGGCCCGGTCCCAGGCGAAGAACTCCGGCAGGTCCGCCACGGTGTTGAGGAACAGCTCGGCGACGCGGCCCTCGTGGCGGACCACCTCCCGGCCGCTGTGGCCCCGGTCCGGCAGGAGCACCGCCACGTCGAGGTCGCTGC
Organism: Streptomyces flavofungini; assembly: GCF_030388665.1. NCBI lineage: Bacteria > Bacillati > Actinomycetota > Actinomycetes > Kitasatosporales > Streptomycetaceae > Streptomyces > Streptomyces flavofungini. The sequence goes on from NZ_CP128846.1 coordinate 8,784,449, forward strand.
TCGCCGTGGCCCGGCCGTGGGCGGCCGAACCGCCGAGCAGGGCGCCCAGCGCGTGCGGGTGGCGCGCCGCGACCAGCCGGGCGGCCGCCGCCCGGAACGCGCCCTGATCCTGTCCGTGCTCGGTCATCCGTGCCCCTTCATCCGTGCCCCTTCGCCCGTGCCCCGTCATCTGTGGTCGCTCATCCCCGACCTCTCATCCGCGACCTCTCATCCGCGACCTCTCATCCGTGGTCGCTCATCCGTGGTCGCTCATGGGAGCAGCAGCTCCTCGGCCTCGGCGACCGCGTGCGCCGACGCGGCGGGGTCGTCCGGCCGCAGCCCCGCCACGACCGCGTCGATGCCGCGCAGGCCCGCCCGGCGCAGGAGCTGCTTCTCGTTGGTGACCCAGGCGCCGCGCTCGGCGAGGACGGCGTGCGCGGACTGCAGGGCGGCCGTGGCGATGGCGCCCGCGGTCTCGGTGGCCTGACCGCGCGGTGCGTAGGCGGACTTGGCGTGGCCGAGGGTCATGGCGGCGCGCCGGCGCCACACCGGCGGGGCGGCCTCGCGCAGGGCTCGCGGGTACGCGGGGCGGGGGAGCGTGCTGCGCAGGACCTGGTTGAGGGCGAGTTCGGCGACGACCAGGTAGCTGGGGATGCCCGCGAGGTGGAACATCAGCGGTTCCCAGCGGAACCGGCCCTGTCGGGCCTCGGCGAGCTCGTGCTCGACCGCGTCGAGGTCGCGGTAGTGGACGTCGACGCTCCGGCCGTCGACCGTGAACCACCCGCCGCCGTTGAACACACCGCCGCCCCAGCCGCCGATCTCGGAGGCCTCCCCGGGCCAGCCGACGGCCCGCAGGTCGGCCGGGTCGAAGCGGTCCCGGTAGTACACCGCCAGGTCCCAGTCGCTGTCCGGGGTGTGCGTGCCCTGGGCCCGCGAGCCGCCGAGAGCGACGGCGTGCACGCCGGGGAGTGCCGCGAGCCGGTCGGCGACGGTGTCGAGGAAGCGGTCGTCGTTCGTGTCGGTCATCAACGCTCCGATCGTGTGCCTGCTCACTGAGCCCCCACCACGCACCAGCCGCGCCGGTCCGCTTCGGCGAGGACGCGCCCCCAGTCCTCGAGGAGGCCGGTGAACTCGTCGAAGGTGCGCACCCAGCCACCCCCCTGAGGCTTCGCGGCATGGGGGGGGGAAGGCCGCACGCAGCCCACCCGGCCGAGGCCGCACCCGCTCCCACGTCCCGGCCAGGCGCCGCACGCCGTCGGGTGACCGTGCGAGCGGCACGCCGTGCGGGACGGCGGAGCCCGCGCGGCCACTGCCAGTCACCCTCGACCGCACACGCGGCGCCCGGGCCGAGGTCCCACAGGCCCGTCTCGTCGGCGTACCAGGCCTCCCGCAGCCGTGGCAGCCGTTCGCTGGGCGGCATCCCGCCGAGCCACGACCGGTCGGCGATCAGCACGTTGATGTCCAGGCCCATTGGGACGAGCTTAGTGAGGGGGCGCTCGCGCCCGGGTACCCCCTCCCACCGGGCTCACCAGCTGTGCTCGACCTCGGTGCTGTGACGTTCAGTGTGTCGGCCAGTTCTGGGACGTACCGAGCGTGCCGGCCCCGAAGCTCCCACCGGGGCACCGGGAAGGCGATAGCCCCCGGTGGTTCTCGGGACTCCGCACAGGCCCCGGTCGAAGGGGCAACGGAGAGGTGCAAGTTGGAGTCCCGGCAGAGACATCACGTCCCAGTCGCATGGCCGTGCGGGCGCGGGCCCCGCGCATCTGACCCGCCGATACCGAAAGAGAGACCAGGAACGGCTGCGTCTTGCCGAGGCGGGTCCGGAACGCTCACCGGCCGATGAGTTCCGGTGGTGCCTGGGGTCCTACAGGATGAACGTCACTCGTCCGAAGGGACCCACCATGCCCGCGCACACCGAACAGCACCGCAAGGTCATCGCCGACGCTGTCGTCTCGATGGACGGATACACCAGTACAGGCCCCGAGGACGACATGAGCTGGGCCATGGAACACATCACCAGCGAGCAGAGCGAAGTCATGTATGAGGGGATCTGGCGCGGAGTGAGCACAGCGGTCGTGGGTCGTGTCAACTGGGAGGGGTTCACCTCCGTATGGCCCGGCCTGACCAGTGACCCGAGCAGTTCGGCCCGGACCCGCGATCTGGGCCATTGGCTCGCCACCGTCGACAAGGTGGTCATCTCCACGACCCTGCAGCAGTCCGACCTCGACAAGACGGAATGGACCAACGCCCGAGTCTCCCGCGACCTCGAAACCGAGGTGCGCTCTCTCAAGGCAGCGCCGGGCCGCGACATCCTCGTCCTGAACAGCGCCAGCATCATCCAGGCGTTGCTCAAGGCCGACCTGATCGACGAACTCTGCATGACCGTACTCCCGACGACCCTCGGCCGGGGAGTGCGCCTGCTGCCCGACGGCCTCTCGTCGAAATGGCGGCTTTCCCACGCCATCACCATCCCCGAGACAGGCGCCGTCGCCCTGACCTACCGCCGCCCATGAGGGTGCCGCGACTGCGGGGAGCGCGAGAAGGAGACCTACGTCGCCTCCCGGCGAGAGCGGCCGGTCATGGTTCCCCCCTGCGCCGGAGGTCATCCCGACCGCTCGCTGCGCCCACGATCCAGTAGATGCCCAACCGCCCACCTGGGGTCAGGACAGCGCCGTGGGAGTCAGCCGGCCGGTCGGAGGGGGAAGCCGCGGGCGGAGAGGGCTGAGTTCACCGGGGTGCGGGGCGGCGCCCGCGTCGTAGCCGCGGGTGGCGCACCCCGATCAAGTCGGTGAACTCCATCGCCTTGTGCCACCCGCGCACGATCCTGACCGGATCGACAACACCTGGCTCGTCCCTGCCCTCGGGTCCGTCCCACCACGCGTCGTCGTCTTCCTCACCGAGCTCCGCCTGCTCGAACCGAGCCTGGTTGGCCAGCTGACGTGTTTGCTGGTCCACCATCGCCTTGAACGCCGCCTCCGGCCGGTGCGGCAGACCACACGCCGCCTGCGCCGGGACCTGCTCGTCGGTGGCTGATCAGTGCTGGTAGCTGGTGTAGGTGGCGTAGCCCGCCGTGCCGCCCTGGTACCAGGTGTCGGGGTCGGCGGTGGCCAGGGGCAGGCTCGCGCGGAAGCGCTCGACGAGGTCGGGGTTGGCGAGGAAGGCGCGGCCGTAGCTGATGAGGTCGGCGCCCTGGGCGAGCCAGTGCTCGCCGGCGGCCCGGTCGCCCGCCCGCGGGCCTATCTGTCCGCCGGGGTTGACGATGTAGGCGCCGGGCCACGCCTTGCGCAGCTCGACGAGGGTGTCCTCGTCGGTGCCGGTGAGGACGTGCAGGTAGGCGAGGCCGAGCGGGGCCAGGGCCGCGGCGAGCGCGGTGTACAGCTCGGGCACGTCGTCCTCGACGATGTCCCAGACGGTGCCGCCGGGGGAGAGGCGCAGGCCGACGCGGTCGGCGCCGATGGCCGCGGCGGCGGCCTCGGTGGCCTCGACGGCGAAGCGGATGCGGCCGGTGATCGATCCGCCGTATGCGTCGGTGCGGCGGTTGGTGTTGGAGGCGAGGAACTGCTGGATGAAATAGCCGTTGGCGCCGTGGAGTTCGACGCCGTCGAACCCGGCGTCGACGGCCCGCCGGGCCGCGTCGGCGAAGACCTGCACCTCGTCCCGGACCTCAGCCGTGGTGAGGGCGCGCGGGACCGGGGCGGCCCGACGGCCGCGCGGGCCTGTGAACAGGGGCGACTCAAGGGCGATGGCGGACGGCGCGACGGGGTGGTGTCCGGCGACGTCGGGGTGGCCGACGCGCCCGGCGTGCATGAGCTGGGCGAAGACGCGGCCGCCGTTGGTGTGGACGGCGTCGGTCACCGGCCGCCACGCGGCGACCTGTTCGTCGGTGTGCAGGCCAGGGGTGTGGGGGTTGGACTGGCCCGTGAGGCTCGGCTGCACGCCCTCGGTGACGAGGAGCCCGGCGGTCGCGCGCTGCGCGTAGTACGTCGCCGTGAGCTCGCCGGGGATGCCGTCGGCGGTGGCGCGGGCGCGGGTCATGGGTGCCATGACGAGGCGGTTGGGCAGCGTCAGGCCGCCGAGCTGGAAACTGTCGAACAGGCTGGTCACAGTCGTGTCCTTCGCGTAGTACCGGCGAGTGCGGGGTGGTGCGTCGGCTACGCTAAAACCTGACGTTGACGTCAGAGGCAAGTGTGGGCGGCGGCGGGCCGGGGCCAAGTCCGGCCGGGACCACGTACGGCGGGCGGCGGCGCCCGGCCGGTGGGGCGTGCGGGATCGGAGGAGGGCTCTTGAGGATCGGTGAACTCGCGGCGGCGACCGGGGTGAGCGTGCGGGCGCTGCGGTACTACGAGGAGCAGGCCCTGCTGTCCGCGGACCGCAGCCCGAGCGGCCAGCGGCACTACCCGGCCGCCGCGGTCGAGCGCGTCCGGTGGATCCAGCAGTTGTACGCGGCCGGGCTCGCGAGCAAGACCATCGTGAAACTGCTGCCCTGCTTCGAGACCGAGGACGTGACCCCGCAGGTCCTGGAGCTGCTGCGCGCCGAACGCGCCCGTATCGACGGGCAGATCACCGGCATGCTGGAGACCCGGGACCGCCTCGACGCGGCGATCGCCATGACCGGTGAGGCTCGGGACCGCGGCCGCCCCTGCTGACCCTGAGGTCGCGCCGGGTCCTCCGGGACCGGGACCTCGACAGGCGCTGCGTGCGGTGCGGTGTCAGGTGCCGATGACCCGCAACGACACCCACAGCGCGAGCGTGGCGACGAGCAGCGCCGCGGGGACGGTCAGGAGCCCGAGGACCGTGAACTCCTTGAGTCGCACGTCGTGCTCGTGCTGATGGGTGATGCGGCGCCAGAGCAGCGTGGCCAGGGACCCCGCGTAGGTGAGGTTGGGGCCGATGTTGACCCCGATGAGGACGGCGAGGACCGCTCCTGGCCCCGAGGCGGCGGCCAGCGGGGTGAGGGCGAGCACGGCGGGCAGGTTGTTGATCAGGTTCGCGAGGACGGCGGCGAGCGCGGCGGTGCCGAGGAGCGCGGGCAGGGACGTGCCGTCGGGCAGGGCGTGGCCGAGCGCGTCGCCGAGGCCGTTGTCGATGACGGCGCGGACGACGACGCCGAGGGCCAGGACGAACGCCAGGAACGGCAGGCTCGCGGAGCGGACGATGGCCGCCGGTGTGGTGTGCCGCCGGGTCAGGGCGCGGGCCGCCATGACGGTCGCGCCGGCCGCCGCGGCCCAGGCCGGGTCGACGTCGACCGCGGAGGCCACCGCGAACCCGGCGAGCGTCGCGGCGACGGTCACCAGCGCGAACAGCGGCACCTCCGGGCGTTCCTCGGCCCCGTCGTCGGCGGTGGGCGCGTCGAGGTCGGCCGCGAAGTAGCGGCGGAACACGAGGTACTCGACGGCGATCGCGGCCAGCCACGGCAGCAGCATCAGGAGCGCGAAGCGGGTGAACGTCAGCCCCGTCGCGGTGAACGCGAGCAGGTTCGTCAGGTTCGACACCGGCAGCAGCAGCGACGCTGTGTTCGACAGGTGGGCGCAGGCGTAGGCGTGCGGCCTGGGCGACGTGCCCATGCGCGTCGCCGTGGCGAACACCACCGGGGTGAGCAGGACCACCGTGGCGTCCAGGCTCAGGGCGGCGGTCACGACCGACGCGAGCGCGAAGACCGAGCCCAGCAGCCGTCGCGGCCGGTGCCGGGCCCAGCGGGCCGTCCAGGTGCCGCAGGCCCGGAAGAGACCCTCGTCGTCGCAGAGCTTCGCGAGTACCAGGACGGCCGCGAGGAAACCGATCACCGGACCGAGCCGGGCCGCCTCGTCGCGCACGTCGTCCAGCGGGATCGCTCCCGTGACGATGACGAGGGCGGCAGCGGGCACGGCGAACACCGCCTCCGGCCGCCCGAAGGGACGGATGACGGCGCACACCAGGACGACGATCAGGGCGCCGACGGACAGAGACTCGAGGAGCATGACCTCGATCATTCACGGTGCCCCGCCCGGGCCCGGACGCCACCCCCGGAACAAGCGGAGCAATTGGTTCAGTCGCGGCCCCGGGCCTCGCGGAACCGCGCCAGGCCCTCCGCGAGATCGACGATCGGCTCGGGGTAGTCGAAGCGGGCGCGGTCGAGCCCCTCCAGCCGCCACGGCTCGTGCGCCGCGGCGCCGTCCAATTCCGCCAGTTCGGGTACCCAGCGGCGTACGTACGTCCCGTCCGGGTCGTGGCGCTTGCCCTGCAGCACGGGGTTGAGGACGCGGTTCGGGCGCATGTCGTTGCCGGTGCCCGCCGTCCACTGCCAGTTCAGCTGGTTCGCGGCGATGTCGCCGTCCACCAGGTGGCGCAGGAAGTGCCGGGCGCCGACGCGCCAGTCCACGTACAGCGTCTTCGTCAGGAAGCTCGCGACGATCAGCCGGCCGCGGTTGTGCATCCACCCTTCGTGCGCGAGCTGCCGCATCGCGGCGTCCACGACCGGGAACCCGGTGCGCCCCCGCCGCCACGCCTCGATGTCGTCGGCCGCCTCGTCCTCGTCGCGCCAGCGGTCGTGCCGGTCCCGGTAGTCGGCCGACGCCACGCGCGGCCGGGCCGCGAGCACCTGGTGGTGGAAGTCCCGCCAGCACAACTGGCGCACGAACGCGTCCGGGCCCGGCCCGTCCTTCCCGCCCGCGCGGTGGACGAGTTCCACCGGCGAGAGCGTGCCGAAGTGCAGATGCGGGGAGAGCCGGGAGGTCAGGTCGCCCGCCAGATCGTCGTGGCCGTCGGCGTAGCCCGCGATCCCCGAACGCAGCCACGCCGCCAGCACGGCCCGCGCCTCCGCCTCGCCGCCGGGCGGCACCCCGGGCGACACGTCCTGTACGTCGGCGCGCGCCGGCACCCGGTCCGACACGAGGCCGGACGGAACACGGACGGCGCGCGGGGCGGCGACGACGTCCCGCAGGCCGTGCTGCGACCAGCGCCTGAAGTACGGCGTGAACACGGCGAAGTGGTCGTTGCCCGCCGGGGTCACCGCGCCCGGCGCGACGGCCGTGACCACGCAGTCGTGGACGTGCAGCGCGCAGCCGCGCTCCGCGAGGGCGGCCCGCAGCCGCCGCTCCCTGGCCTGCGCGAAGCCGCTGGTCCCCGCCGCCATGTGCACGGACCCGGCACCCGTCGCCGCGATCACCGCCGTCACCTGGTCCACGACGTCCCCGGACCGCACGACGAGCCGCCCGCCGCGCTCGCGCAGGGACTCGTCCAGCGCCGTCAGGCAGTCGGCGAGAAAGGCGAGGCGGTTGGGCGCGGCGAACCCCGCGGCGTCGACGCGGTCGTCCCGGACGAAGAGCGGCACGATGTCGGCCGCCTCGTTCAGCGCGGCACGCAGCGGGGGATGGTCGTGCAGCCGCAGGTCGGACGTGAACAGGACGATCGACACGTTCATGGCGCTACTCCTGGGTGCGGTACTTCGGGCGGGGGCCGCGGCACTTCGGGTGAGGTTGCGGTACGTCGGGGGGCCGCGGTACTTCGAGTGAGGTTGCGCTACGTCGGGGCGGGGGCGCGGCAGCCGACGGTGACGACGTACGATCACCTGCCGCTCAGTCTCTCCGTAAAGGTCCCTGCCCGTGCCCTCCGCCATACCGAGCCCCTCGCGATCCGGCCCGCCGTCTCCGGAGACGGTCCTTTCGCCCCCGAAGGGCGTCCGGCTGTCCCCGCACGGGGGCGTGGTGTCTCCGGAGACGTGTACGAGGGATGAGGGCGGCGAGCGGCTGCGGGCCCTGCTGTGGCGTGCGGGGCCGGGCTGGCGGATGGTCAGCAGCGCTGTCCTGGGCGGTGGCATCGGAGAGCGCTCCTGGGTGCTCAACGCACAGGTCTCGCACGGCTATCGGCGCACCGACCCGGAACGGCACCTGGCGGAACTCGCCCGCGCGGCGGGAGCGGACGGGCCCGGCGTCGGCCTGATGACCGCCGCCGACGTCTCCGCGTACGCACACGCCGACGACGGCGGCGCGGAGGCCGTCGTGACCGCGGGCGTCAGGGTGCGCGGCTGGGCGGCGGCCCCGGACGAGGGGTCCCTGCACCCGGCACGGCCCGGCACGATCAACATCGTCGTCGCGCTACCGGTCGCCCTCACCGACGCCGCCCTGGTGAACGCCGTCGCCACCGCCACGGAGGCCAAGGTGCAGGCGCTCCTGGACGCCTCCCACGACTGCTCGGGCACCCCCACGGACGCGGTGTGCGTAGCCGCCCGCGTCCCACGCGCCGGGGACGAGGTGCACGCCTTCGCCGGGCCGAGGTCCCTGTGGGGCGCCCGCCTCGCCCGGGCCGTCCACCGCGCCGTGCTCACGGCGAGCCGCCCACCGGCCGCGCCCGCCGGGCCCTGAGGGCCTGACTGCGCACCCCCGCCCGCGCCCGGACGCCCGGCACGTACGCTCGCCGCACGTCGCGGCGCCCGCGTCCACCCGGGCCCAAGGCCTGCCCCCCGGCTGCCCCACCTGCCGCAACGCGCGGTCCCGGACGGCTGACCCGGCCGAATCGCCGACCCGGCACCGCACCGATGTCAGTGCCCCCTGCGAACGTGGAGGCATGACCACCACCACGCGCGCCGCACCCGGCGACCTGGTCGCGGCCCTGCGACTGCCGGTGTGGAACACCCTGTCCGCGCGCGCCGAAGGGCTGCGCCGGGAACTGCCGCCCCGCCCCGACGCGCCGGCCGAGCGCTTCGCGTGGCTGCGTTCCCTCACGCCCGAGCAGGCCAGGGACGCGGCCCTCCTCGACCACCTCGACGCGCTCTGCGGACACCTCGACGGAAAGCCCGCCCTCGGCTACGCAGCCGACGACCCGCTGCCGGACGCCGCCCTGGAGGCCGCCGAGGGCTTCAACCCGCAGCTGACCGCGCTCATCACCCGCTATCGGGCGGCACGTGGCGCAGGACCCGCCGGACGGGCCGAAGGACGGCGCCACGAGCGGCCCTGACCCGGCCGCTTCCGGACCGGGCGCCCGGAGGGGCTGGTATCGGTGGCTCGAATGGCTCGAATGGAGTGGAACTGGCCCACGAGGTGGGGGTTTTCTGGTGGGGCGGCTGCACAAGGAGGATTTCCGGCCATGAGCATGACGAAGATACCGGGCCCCGACCCCCGGCCGGACGGCGGTGTGGGCGCCGTCACGGAGGCGGGCGGTCTGCACCAGTACCAACTGCGGCTGCACGCCGAGTACGGCCCCGTCGTGCGGTTCCAACTGCCCGGCGCGGAGACAGCCGTGTCCGTCGCCGACCCCGTGCTCCTCGAAGCCACCGCGCACCTCAACGAACGCCCGGACCAGCTCTTCGAATTCCTCACGCCGCTGTGCGAGGCGGACAACCTCCAGGTCATCCCGGCCGCCGACCACACGCCGTGGCGCCGGATCCTCCTGTCGGTGTTCGCCGGCCGCCCCTCCCACGAGCGGCACTTCGCGACCTTCACCGCGCTGACGCAGGACCTCGCCGACGGCTGGGCCGCGCGGGCCGACGGCGAGCCCGTCGAACTCCAGAAGGACCTCACCGCCCTGACCCTGCGGATGATCTGCGCGTACGCCCTCGGAGGCACCGGCGCCGCCGACCCCGACCGCGTCATCACCGCGTTCGAGGACGTCCTCACCGAGTACCTGGGACGGCTCTACCACGTGCCCGTCCCCGGCACCCAGGAGGAACGCGCCGAGCGCGCGGAAGCGGCCCTGGCCGAGCTGCGCGCGACGGTCGACCAGGTCGTCGCGGCGCACCGCTCCGACGGCCGCGCCGACCGCAGCGACCTCATCGGGGCGCTCGTCGAGGCCGGGGAACCGCCCGCGCGGATCCGCGACACCGTCATGGCGACGCTCCTCGCCGCCCACCACACCACGGGCGTGGCCGTCTCCTGGACCCTGCACCTGCTCGCCGGGCACCCCGACGTGGCCGCGCGCGTCACCGACGAACTGGACCGTGTGCTCGGCGACCGCGCCGCCCCCGACTACGCCGACCTGCGCCGGCTGACGTACCTGGACATGGTCCTCAAGGAGTCGATGCGGCTCTACCCGCCAGGACCCTACGGCGCCCGGGAGACCACCGACGCCCTCGTCGTCGGCGACTACGAGATCCCCGCGGGGGCGACGGTCTTCTACCCCTTCTGGGCCGTCCACATGAACCCCGAGCACTGGCCCGATCCCGAGCGGTTCGACCCCGGGCGGTTCACGCCCGAGGAGATCGCGAAACGGCCGCGGCTCGCCCACATCCCCTTCGGCATCGGCCCGCGGAGCTGCGAGGGCGCGAACCTGGCCGTGGTCGAGGCCCAACTGATCCTGGCCGTCCTGCTCAAACGCTTCCGCTTCCGGCCCGTACCGGGCCACGAGGTCACGCCGGTCGAGCGGTTCGTGCTCTGGGCCGCCGACGACATCCGCATGCGGGTGAGCCCCCGCCGCCCCGCGTAGGACAGGGCACGGCCCCCGTGCGGGACGGGGAACATCCGTCCCACACGAGCAGGCCGGAACCGGCCAGGGCGGGGGCACGGCCCGGCGGCGTCCTGCCGCACGCCGAGAGCGGCCCGGGACCCGTCCCGCAGCGCACACCACGTACCGCGTGACGCAGAAGACGCACCTGGCGAAAGGGAAGACACAGTGACGAACGACGAGGTTCGCGAGGCCACTCCCGACGACGCACGCCTGGTCATCGAGTACGCCTTCGGAGGGGTGGCGGCGCAGGCCATGCGCGCGGCCCTGCGCCTGCGCGTGGTCGAGCTGATCGGCGACAAGGAGACGACGGCGGACGACGTGGCCGCCCGGGCCGCCGCGGCCCCACAGCCCATGGCACGGCTGCTGCGCGCCCTGGCGAGCATGGGCCTGCTGGAGGAACGCGCCGCGGGCACCTTCGCCGTCACGCCCGCCGGAGCCCTCCTGGACCCCGCGCGCCCCGGCTCCCTCGCGTCCATCGCCCGGATGTTCACCGACCCGATGATGCTGCGCGGCTGGGAGCGGCTGGACGACAGCGTCCGCACCGGCGACATCGCCTTCGACCAGGTCTTCGGTACGGACTTCTTCGGTCACCTCAAGCAACACCCGGACCTGTCGGCCGAGTTCAACAAGGCGATGAGCCAGGGGACCCGGCAGACCGCCGCGGCGCTGCCGGGCGCCGTCGACTTCGGGCGGTTCAAGACGGTCATGGACATCGGCGGCGGCGACGGCACGCTGCTCAGCGCCGTGCTGCGGGAGCACCCCGCCGTCACCGGCGTCGTCTACGACACCGAGGAGGGCCTGGCCCAGGCCCCGGCCACGCTGAGCCGGGACGGGCTCACCGACCGGTGTTCCCTGGTGGCCGGGGACTTCTTCCGCTCGGTACCCGAAGGCGCCGACCTCCACATGATGAAGAGCATCGTCCACGACTGGTCGGACGACCAGGTGGTAACGATCCTCAGCCACTGCCGCGCGGCGCTGCCGCCCGGCGGCCGCGTCCTGATCGTGGAGCCCGTCCTCCCCGAGACCGTCGACCCGCAGACCGCCGGGCGCGTCTACCTGAGCGATCTGAACATGCTGGTGAACGTCGGCGGCAGGGAACGCACCCGCGCGGAGTTCGAGGAGGTCTGCCGACGGGCCGGGTTCACGGTCACGTCCGTCACGCCGCTGCCGCAGGCCCCGCCCTTCCACGCCATCGAGGCCGAGGTCGCCGCCGACTGACGGTGCGGCGGTCCGGCGGGCGGCCCGGGACGCACAGGGGCCCTGGTCCCGGGGGAGGTGCCACCCGGGACCAGGGCCCCTGTTGTCGTGGTCTACGCCAGTGGCGCCCCGCCCGTGCCCGCGGCGTCACCCGGGTCGGCGCCCAGGGCGAGCCGCACCAGCTCGTCGGTGCTCATCGCGTCGACGGCGCTGTCATGGCCGGGCCCGTCCTCCCCGTGGGCCCCTTCCGTCCCGTCGGCCCCTTCCGAGCCGGACGGCCCACCGCCGTCCGCCGACACCTCCAGCGGTCCGCCCGCAGGAACCGCCAGGTCGACGGCGAGGCGGTCGGCGAGGGCGCCGGGGCTCGGGTGGTCGAAGACCAGGGTCGGGGGCAGCCGGACGCCCGTCGCCGTGCTGAGCCGGTTGCGCAGCTCCAACGCCGTCAGCGAGTCGAACCCGAGGTCCTGGAACCGGCTCGCCGCCGCGACCCGCTCCGGCGCCGCGTGCCCGAGGACGGCGGCCACCTCCGTCCGCACGGCCTGGAGGATGATGTGCCGCTGCTCCTTGTGCGGCGCCGCGGCGAGACGGCCGCGCAGCACCGCGGCCGGGGCCTCCGTGGGCCGTGCCGCGGCCGCCCGCGCCGGAGCCGCCGCCGGGGCGAGGGCCCGCAGGACCGGCGGGACCGCGCCGGAGTCGAGTCCGCTCAGGTCGAGGCGGGCGGGTGCCAGAACCGGAGCCCCGTCCGCCACGGCCGCGTCGAAGAGGGCGAGGCCCTCGTCGGCGGACAGCGGGGCGACACCGGACCGCGAGAGGCGCAACAGGTCCGTGTTCCCGAGCCCCGCGGCCATGTCCCCCTCGCCCGCCCACAGGCCCCACGCCAGCGACACGGCGGGCAGCCCCTCGGCGTGCCGCTGCCGCGCCAGGGCGTCGAGGAAGGTGTTGGCGGCCGCGTAGTTCGCCTGGCCCGCGGTGCCGAGCATGCCCGAGAGGGAGGAGAACAGGACGAACGCCGACAGGTCCAGATGCCGGGTCAGCTCGTGCAGATGCCGGGCGGCGTCCGCCTTGGGCCGCAGGACGGCGTCCAGGCGCTGCGGGGTGAGCCCTTCCACGGGCACGTCGTCGAGGACGCCCGCCGAGTGCACCACGGCGGTCGGCGGCTGCTCGAGCCCGTCCAGGAGCGCCGCCACGGCGCCCCGGTCGGCCGTGTCGCAGGCGGCGACCGTCACCTGCGTCCCGGCGGCCTCCAGCTTGGCCACGAACTCCTCGGCGCCCGGCGTGTCCAGGCCGCGCCGCCCGGTCAGGACGAGGCGGCGCACGCCGTGCAGTTCCGTCAGATGACGCGCCACGACCCGGCCCAGGGCACCGAGACCGCCGGTGATCAGTACGTTGCTGTGCGCGCCGAACGGCACGGCGGCGCCGGCGCCCGGCCGGTGCTCGCGCAACCGGGGAGCGAGTGACGTACCGGCGCGGACGGCCAGTTGGGGCTCGTCGGAGGCGACGGCCCGTACGAGGGCGCGCACGGAGTCGGGGTGGTCGTCGGTGTCGACGAGCGTGAACCGGCCGGGGTGCTCCGCCTGTGCGGACCGGACGAGCCCCCACACCGCGGCCCGTGCCGGATCCGGGTGCTCGCCGTCGGCCGCGGCGACCGCGCCCCGGGTGAGCAGGACGAGGCGGCTCGCGGTGAACCGGTCCTCGGTGAGCCAGCGCTGGATCAGTTCGAGGACCTCTGCGGTGGCCGCCCCGGTGGGTCCGCCAGGTTCGGTGGACCCACCGGGTGCGTCGGATCCGCGGTGTGCCGCGGGCCCGTTGGCTCCGCCCGGTCGGCCGGGCGCGCCGGATCCGGTGAGGTCGCCGTGTGCGGCGGCCCCACCGAGCGCGAGGACGACGACATCGGGCGTCCTGGCCCCGTCGTCGTGCGTGCGGAGCAGGTCGTCGAGGGCCGCGTGGGCGCGTACGGTCACGCCGCCCGCCCGCACGGTGTCGCGCAGCGCGTCCGTGCCCTCGCCGAGCAGGGCCCAGGCGCCCGCCGGAGCGGGCGCGGGCAGCTTCTGCTCGGTCCAGCCCAGGGCGAAGAGGGCGGCCTTGTCGTCCGGTTGGCCCGTGCCGGGCGGCAGCTCGCGCAGGGTGAGCGTGTCGATGCTGAGCAGCGGGGCGCCGGACGCGTCGGCGATGAGGAGGGAGTAGGTGTCGCCGCCACCGTGCCGCATGAGCACACGCAGGGGGGAGTCCTCGGTGCCGCTCGTGGAGTCGGCGGCCGCGGTGCCTTCGCTGTGCAGCCTCAGGCCGCTGCACGCGAACGGCACCAGGAGCCGATCGTCGTCCCGGGCGGCGCCGAGCAGGGAGTGCAGGGCGGCGTCGAGAGAGGCGGGGTGCGGCATGAACCCGGTCCCGAGCGCGCCCGACGGCGCGCCGATCTCCGCGTACAGCTCGGCCCCGGAGCGCCAGAGGCGACGCAGGCCCTGGAAGGCGGGGCCGTAGGCGTAGCCGCGGTCGGCGAGGCGGGCGTAGAGGTCGTCGATCGGCACCGGGGCGGCCTGCCGGGGCGGCCAGGCGGTGAGGTCGGCCGGACCTCGCGCGGCCGCCGTCGACCCGCCGGCCGCGCCTGATCCGGCGACCCCGGCGGCCCCGTCCGGATCGAGCGCGCCGGTGGCGTGCCGCGTCCACGGAGTGGCCGGCGCGCTCGCGGGCCGGGAGTAGAGCGCGAGGGAGCGGCTGCCGTCGTCGGCGGGGGCGCCGACGATGACCTGGACCGCTGCGGGCTCCGCGAGCGACAGCGGCTGTTCCAGGGTGAGGTCGGCCACCTGCGCCGCACCGGTGCGCCGCGCCGCGTACAGGGCGAACTCCGCCATGGCGGCACCCGGCAGCCGTACGGAACCGGCGATGACGTGATCGGCGAGCCACGGTTCGGCGTACGGGTCGAGGTGCCCCGTGAACAACAGGGCCTGGCCGTCGGCCAGTTCCACGCCGTCGTCGAGCAGCGGGTGGCCCTGGCCCGCAGACGCCGCGGGGGCGGCCGGGGCGGTCGGCGCGCTCAGCCAGTACCGCTCGCGCTGGTAGGGGTAGGTGGGCAGGGGCACCGTACGGCCGCCGGGGAAGAAGTCGCTCCAGTCGACGGGGGTGCCGCCGACGTGGCTGCGGGCCAGCGCCGTGGTGACGGTGCGGACCTCGTCGTGGCCGCGGCGCAGCAGCGGCGCGACGGAGACGTCCTCGCCCTCGCTGCTGCGGACCATGGCGGTGAGCACGGCGTCCGGACCGATCTCGAGGAAGGCGGTCACGCCGTCCGCGGTGAGGTGGCGCACGCCGTCGAAGAAGCGGACGGTGCCGCGCAGTTGACGTACCCAGTAGTCCGGATCGGCCAGTTCGTCGGCGGTCGCGACCCGGCCGGTGACGTTGGAGACGACCGGGACGCGGGGTGCGGCGAACGTCAACCGGGCCGCCACGGCGCGGAATTCGGCGAGGACGCCGTCCATGTGCGGCGAGTGGAAGGCGTGGCTGACGCGCAGGCGGGACGTGCGGCGGCCCTTGTCCCGCCAGGCGCGGGTGAGTTCGAGGGCGGCTTCGACGTCTCCGGTGACGACGACGGACGTGGGTCCGTTCACGGCGGCGACGTCGAGGCGTCCGGCGTAGGGAGCGAGGGCTTCGCGCACCTCGTCCTCGGTGGCCTCGATGGCCGTCATCGCGCCGCCCGCCGGTGCGGACTGCATCAGCCGTCCCCTGGTGGCGACCAGGGTGCAGGCGTCGGTGAGGTCGAGCACGCCCGCGACGTGGGCGGCCGCGATCTCGCCGACGGAGTGGCCGAGGAGGTGGTCGGGGGTGATCCCGAAGTGCTCCACGAGCCGGAACAGGGCCACCTCGACCGCGAACAGGGCGGGCTGCGTGTACTGCGTCTCGTCGAGCAGGGCCGCCTCGTCGCTGCCCTCATCGGCGAGGACCAGCGCCCGCAGGTCGATGCCCGCGACGGCCTCCATCCGGTCGCAGATCTCGTCGAAGGCGGCGGCGAACACCGGGAAACGGGCGTGGAGTTCACGGCCCATGCCCGGCCGCTGGCTGCCCTGACCGGTGAAGAGGAACGCGGTGCGCACCGGTCCCGCCACGCCGCCGGTCACCACGTTCGGCGCCGACTCACCGTCGCGCAGGGCGTCGAGCCCCGCGAGCAGCTCCGCTCGGTCGGCCGCGAGGATCACGGCACGGTCGGTGAGGGCGGCGCGGGACGCGGCGAGCGAGTGACCGATGTCGAGGTCCGCCTGGCCGAGGTCCGACAGGCCGACGGCGTCGAGGGCCGCTGCGGTCCCGACGGCCTCGGTGGCTCCGGTGGCTCCGGCGGCCTCGGCGGACGCGGCAGCCGCGACAGCCGCGACGGACTGGATGGCCTGCGCGGACGCGTCGGACGATGCGACCTCGGCGGACATCTCGCGCAGGAAGGCCCCAGCACCTCCGGCGGCTTGGCCGGCCCCACCCGCTCCACCGGCTCCAGTGGCGGCGACGGAGGACCCGCCCGCCCCGGCCG
The DNA here is from genome assembly GCF_030388665.1 of Streptomyces flavofungini. Classification (NCBI taxonomy): domain Bacteria; kingdom Bacillati; phylum Actinomycetota; class Actinomycetes; order Kitasatosporales; family Streptomycetaceae; genus Streptomyces; species Streptomyces flavofungini. The sequence goes on from NZ_CP128846.1 coordinate 8,800,548, forward strand.
CGAGCGGACGCAACTGCGCCGCCTGCGCCCGCAGCGCCCCCGCGCCCCGCGCCGACACCAGCCACGGCACGAGCCCCGGCCCGGCGGACATCCCGGACTCGGCCTGCCCGGCCCCCGGCTGCCCGGGCGGGCCCGCGGGCGAGGCGTCGACAGCCGGCGCCTCTTCCAGTACGACATGGGCGTTCGTGCCGCTGACGCCGAACGACGACACCCCGGCCCGCCGCGGCGCCTCGCCCGCGTCCCAGGGCCTGGCGTCCGTGAGCAGCGACACCGCGCCCGAGCCCCAGTCGACATGCGGCGTCGGCTCGTCCACGTGCAGAGTGCGCGGCAGGACGCCGTGCCGCATCGCCTGGACCATCTTGACGATGCCGCCGACACCGGCCGCGGCCTGCGCGTGCCCGATGTTGGACTTCAGCGTGCCCAGGTACAGGGGCCGCCCCGGGTCCCGGTCCTGGCCGTACGTGGCGAGGAGGGCCTGTGCCTCGATCGGGTCGCCGAGCCGGGTGCCGGTGCCGTGCGCCTCGACGGCGTCGACGTCGGCGGGGGAGAGCCCGGCCTGGGCCAGGGCGTCGTGGATGACCCGTTCCTGGGAGGGGCCGTTGGGCGCGGTGAGGCCGTTGCTCGCGCCGTCCTGGTTGATGGCCGAACCGCGCACGACCGCGAGGACCTCGTGGCCGCTTCGGCGCGCGTCGGACAGCCGCTCGAGGAGCAGCACGCCCGCGCCCTCGCTCCAGGCGGTGCCGTCGGCCGTGCCCGAGAACGCCTTGCAGCGCCCGTCGGGGGCGAGGCCGCGCTGGCGGCTGAACTCGATGAACGTGGTGGGCGCCGACATGACCGTGACACCACCGGCGAGGGCGTAATCGCACTCGCCGTTGCGCAGCGCCTGTGCCGCCAGATGCGTGGCGACCAGCGACGAGGAGCACGCCGTGTCCACGGTGATGGCGGGCCCCTTGAGGCCGAGGGTGTAGGAGACGCGGCCGGACACCACGCTGGGCGAGTTGCCGGTGAAGCCGTACGCCTCCACGCTCTCGGGCGTGGCGCGAAGCCGCGACGTGTAGTCGCTGTACATGACGCCGCAGAACACACCGGTACGGCTGCCGTGCAGGGACGTCGGCGCGATGCCCGCGCTCTCCACGGCCTCCCAGCTGGTCTCCAACAGCAGGCGCTGCTGCGGGTCCATGCCCGCCGCCTCGCGCGGGCTGATGCCGAAGAACTCGGGGTCGAAGCGGTCCGCGTCGTACAGGAAGCCGCCGTGCCGGGTGTAGGACTTGCCGGGCTTTCCGGGGTCCGGGTCGTAGAGGTTCTCGACGTCCCAGTCGCGGTTCTCCGGGAACGGGCCGATGGCGTCGGTGCCCTCGGTGACGAGCCGCCACAGGTCGTCCGGGGTGCGGACGTCGCCGGGGTAGCGGCAGGCCATGCCGACGATCACGATCGGGTCGTCGTCGTGGACCGCGGCCGGTGCCGTCCGCGCCGTGTCCGGCCGGGCGGCGGGGGCCCGGTCGAGCCGGGACACGACGTGCTCGGCGAGCGCGGACGGGGTGGGGTGGTCGAAGACGACGGTGGCCGACAGCTTGAGGCCGGTGGCCGTGCCGAGCCGGCCGCGCAGTTCGAGACCGGAGAGGGAGTCGAGGCCGAGGTCACGGAACGCCGCGTCCGGGGCGACGCCCGCGGCGCTCGGCAGCGCGAGCACGGCGGCCACCGTCGAGGCGACCAGGTCCAGCACGGCGCGCCGGCGTTCGGCGTCCGGCAGCGCGGCCGTGCGCGCGGCCCACGAGTCCGCGCCGGTCCCTGCGCTGTCGGCGGCGCGGCGGCGGGAGCGGGTGCGGGGTGCCAGGGTGCGCAGCAGCGCGGGCGGGGACGCGTCGGGGGCGCGCAGCGCCGCCACGTCCAGCTCGACCGGGACGAGCAGCGGCGCACCCGAGGCCAGGGCCGCGTCGAACAGCTCCATGCCGCGCTCGGCCGAGAGCGGCAGGATGCCGTTGCGGCCCCAGCGGGCGACGTCCGCGTCGGACAGCTCCGCGGCCATGCCTCCGGCCGCCGCGTCCCACATTCCCCAGGCCAGTGATGTCGCGGGCAGACCGTGGGCGCGCCGGTGCTGGGCCAGCGCGTCCAGATGGGCGTTGGCGGCGGCGTAGGCGCCCTGGCCCGGGTTGCCGAGGAGGCCGGCGATCGAGGAGAACACCACGAACGCGGCGAGCGGCAGCTCCGCGGTGAGTTCGTGCAGGTGCCGGGCGCCGTCGGCCTTGGCGGCGAGCACCCGGTCGACGTCGTCGGGACGCAGGTTGTCGAGGGTGGCGTCGGCGAGGACACCGGCCGTGTGCACCACGGCCGTCAGCGGGTGCTCCGTCGGAACGGCGGCGAGGACCTCGGCCAGCCGCTCCCGGTCCGTGACGTCGCACGCCACGACGGTGGCGGTGACGCCGGACCCGGCCAGCTCCGCGACCAGTTCGGGAGCGTGCCCGCTGCGGCTGCACAGCAGCAGGTGCCGCACCCCGTGCCGGACGGCCAGATGCCGGGCGACGAGTCGGCCGAGGCCCCCGGTGCCGCCGGTGACCAGGACGGTGCCGTCCGGGTCGAGCGTAACCGCCGCGTCCTCGGGGACGGCCGCCCGGGTCAGGCGGGGCGCGTACAAGGTGCCGCCCCGAAGGGCGAGTTGGAGCCCGTCGGCGGCGGCGAGGGCGGCGGCCGCGTCGAGCCCGGTGGAGCCGTGGCCCTCGCCGGAGCTGCCGGAGCCGTCTGTGCCGGCGTCGGCGTCGACGTCCAGGAGGGCGAACCGTCCCGGGTGTTCGCTCAACGCGGTGCGCAGCAGCCCGTGCACGGCGGCGCCGGGCAGATCGTGGACGTCCTCGCCGGACGTGGTGGCGACCGCCTCACGGGTCAGGAACAGGAACGTGGTCGACTGCAGCCGCTCGTCGGCGAGGCAGCGCTGCACGGCGGCGAGGGTCCGGCGGACCGCGGCGGCTGTCTCCGCCGGTTCTTCGCGCCGGTCTTCGGGGGTGCGGTAGGGCAGTACGAGGACGTCGGGCGCGGGTTCGCCGGAGGCCAGGGCGGCGTCCAGGGCGTCGAGGTCCTGGTACGCAGTGCCGGTGAGGCCGGGCACGCCGTCGCCGAGGACGGCCCGACGGCCGCTGCGGGACGCGTCGTCGACGGCCGGGAGCGGGTGCCACTCCACAAGGTGCAGGCCTTCGCGGACGGTTCCGGCCCCGGCGGCGATCCGGTCGAGGGACACCGGACGCATCGTGAGCGAGTCCACCGTCAGCACGGGCTGCCCGGCCGGGTCGGTGGCCTCCAGGACGACGCCGTCGCCCTCGCCGGGGGTGAGCCGGACGCGCAGCCGGGTGGCCCCGGTCGCGTGCAGGGTGACGCCGTCGTACGAGAACGGCAGGCGCAGCGCGCCCGGTGCGTCCGGCTCGCCGAGCAGCAGGGCGTGCAGGGCCGCGTCCAGGAGCGCGGGGTGCAGGCCGTACTCGGCTGCCTCCGCGTGCTGTTCCTCGGGCAGCGCCACCTCCGCGTACAGCTCCGGGCCCGAACGCCAGGCGGCCCGCAGCCCTTGGAACGCCGGGCCGTAGGCGTAGCCCAGGTCGGCGAGGCGCGCGTACAGGCCCTCGTGGTCGAGCGGCCGGGCGCCGGGCGGCGGCCAGCTCTCCCGCGTGTCGGACGCGGGCGCGGGCGCACCGGCCGCGGCGAGGACGCCCGACGCGTGCAGCGTCCACTCGCCCTCGCCCCACGCGGCCCCCTCGGCGGCCTGGTCGCGGCGCGAGTGGACGGCGACGGAGCACTCGCCGGATTCGTCCGCGGGGCCCACGGTGAGCTGCACGCGGATGCCGTCGGCGGGCAGGCGCAGCGGCTCTTCGAGGACGAGTTCGCGCAGGCAGCCGAGTCCGGCCCGGTCGCCCGCGGCGACGGCGAGTTCCACGAGGGCCGCGCCGGGCACCAGGGTGGAGCCCGCGATGAGGTGCTGGGCGAGCCAGGGGTGCGTGTGCGCCGAGAGCCGCCCGGACAGGAGCAGGCCGTCGCCCGCGGCCAGGCTCGTCATGCCGCCGAGCAGCGGGTGCCCCGCAGCCTCCAGGCCGAGGCCGGTGGCGTCGCCCGTGGGTGCGGGCGTGTCGAGCCAGTAGCGGCTGCGCTGGAAGGCGTACGTGGGCAGCACGGTCCTGCGGGCGCCGGGGAACAGGGCGTCAAAGTCCACGGGCGCCCCGTGCAGGGCGAGGTGGGCCAGCGCGGTGGCGAAGGTGTGCGCGGCGGGCCGGTCGGGGTGCAGTACGGAGACCGGTCGTGGGCCTTCCTCGCCGAGGCAGGCCCGGGCCATCGCCGCGAGCACGGGCGCCGGGCCCAGCTCGACGTAGGTCGTGACCTTCTCGTCGTCGAGGACGCGGACGCCGTCGGCGAAGCGCACGGTGTGCCGCAGGTGCCGCACCCAGTACTCGGGGTCCGCGAGATCGTCGGCGGTGGCGACGCGGCCGGTGACGTTGGAGACCACGGGGATGCGCGGCGGCGCGTATGTCAGCCCGGCGGCCACCTCGCGGAACGCGTCGAGGACCCCGTCCATGTGCGGCGAGTGGAAGGCGTGGCTGACCTTGAGGTCGGTGGTGCGGCGGCCCTCCTCCCGGAAGGCGGCGGCGAGTTCGGCGGCCGCGTCGGTGTCTCCGGTGACGACGACGGAGCCGGGGCTGTTGACGGCGGCGACGTCGAGGCGTCCGGCGTACGGGGCCAGGGCCTCGCGCACCTCGTCCTCGGTGGCCTCGATGGCCGTCATCGCGCCGCCCGCCCGCGCGGACTGCATCAGGCGGCCCCTCGTCGCGACGAGGGTGCAGGCGTCGGCGAGGTCGAGCACGCCCGCGACGTGGGCGGCCGCGATCTCGCCGACGGAGTGGCCGAGGAGGCGGTCGGGGGTGACCCCGAAGTGTTCGAGCAGCCGGAACAGGGCGACCTCCAGCGCGAACAGGGCGGGCTGTGTGAACTCCGTCCGGTGCAGCCGGGCGTCGTCCGCGGCGAACACCACGTCCTTCAGCGGCACCTGGAGGTGCCGGTCCAGCTCCGCGCACACCGCGTCGAACGCGGCCGCGAACACCGGCTGGGAGGCGTACAGTTCGCGGCCCATGCCGTGGCGCTGGCTGCCCTGCCCGGTGAACAGGAACGCCGTCCGGCCGCCCCCGGCCGCGCCCACCGGACCGCGCACCACGTCGGCGGACGGCGCGCCCTCGGCCAGCGCCGCCAGAGCGCCGAGGAAGCCCTCGCGGTCCTGCGCGACCACGGCCGCGGCGTGCGCGAAACGCGTGCGCGCGGTGGCGAGCGTCAGACCGATGTCCGCGAGGGCGGGCCGCGCGGGACCCTCGGCCTGGTCGGCCTGGTCGGTGTGCTCGGTGACGAAGGCGTGCAGGCGGGCCGCCTGGGCGCGCAGGGCGTCCTCGGTGCGGCCGGAGAGGAGCCAGGGCTGGGGGATGGTGTGGGGGAGGGCGGGGCTGCCGGCGGTGTTCCTGCTGTCCGTGGCGTCCGTGGCGTCCCTGCCGTTTGTGGCATCCGTGGAACCGGAACCGCTGGCGCCGACCGCGTTGTCGGTTGCGCCGGAGCCGCCGACGCCGACCGCGTCGTCCGTGCCGCCGGATCCGCTCACGGCATCCGCGCTGTCCGTGACGACAAGCCCGCCCGTGGCGTCCATGCCGCCCCCGGCCACCGCCCCGGTCGCAGCGGCCGCCACCGGCGCCTGCTCGATGATCACGTGCGCGTTGGTGCCGCTGATGCCGAAGGAGGACACCCCGGCGCGCCGGGGACGGCCGGTCTCGGGCCAGGGCAGTGCCTGCGACAGCGGGCGCACCGCGCCGGCGCTCCAGTCGACGTGCGACGTGGGCCGGTCGAGGTGCAGGCTGCGCGGCAGGGTGCCGTGCCGCATCGCCTGGACCATCTTGACGATGCCGCCGACCCCGGCCGCGGCCTGGGTGTGCCCGATGTTGGACTTCAACGAGCCGAGATACAGGGGCTGTTCGTCCGCGCGTCCCTGCCCGTACGTGGCGAGCAGCGCACCGGCCTCGATCGGGTCGCCGAGCCGGGTGCCGGTGCCGTGCGCCTCTACGGCGTCGACGTCGGCGGGCGCGAGCCCCGCGGCGGCGAGCGCGGCGTGGATGACGCGCTCCTGGGCCGGTCCGCTCGGCGCGGCGAGGCCGTTGCTGGCGCCGTCCTGGTTGATGGCCGAACCGCGGACGACGGCGAGGACCTCGTGGCCGTTGCGGCGCGCGTCGGAGAGGCGTTCCAGGAGCAGTACGCCCACGCCCTCGGCCCAACCCGTGCCGTCCGCGTCCTCGGCGAACGCCTTGCAGCGGCCGTCCGGGGACAGGCCGCGCTGACGGCTGAACTCGACGAACATGCCGGGGCTCGACATCACCGTCACGCCGCCCGCGACCGCGAGTTCGCAGTCACCGGCGCGCAGCGCCTGCGCGGCCAGGTGCAGGGCCACCAAGGACGAGGAGCACGCGGTGTCCACGGTGACGGCGGGGCCGCGCAGGCCGAGGGTGTAGGCGACGCGGCCGGACAGGACGCTGGTGAAGTTGCCGGTGAGCAGGTACCCGCCGGCCTTGTCGTCCGCCTCGTGCAGGCGCGGGCCGTAGTCCTGGGCGAGCGCGCCCAGGTACACGCCGGTGTCGGTGTCGTGCAGGGCGGCCGGGTCGACGCCGGCCCGCTCCAGGGCCTCCCACACGGTCTCGAGGACGAGGCGCTGCTGCGGGTCCATGCCGAGGGCCTCGCGCGGGCTGATGCCGAAGAATTCGGCGTCGAACCGGTCCGCGTCGTGCAGGAATCCGCCCTGGCGCGTGTAGGAGCGGCCCGCGCGGTCCGGGTCGCCGTCGAACAGAGAGTCCAGGGGCCAGCCGCGGTTGACGGGGAAGCCTGAGATGACGTCACGCTCGTCCACGACGAGCTGCCACAGGTCCTCCGGCGATGACACGTCGCCGGGGAAGCGGCACGCCATGGAGACGATGGCGACGGGCTCGTCCGCGTCGGCGCTCCGCCGGGCCGCGGGCGCCGTGGGCTTCGTGGCATCCGCGGTGCCGGACAGTTGCGCGGCGAGGTGCTGGGCGAGGCGCTCCGGTGTCGGGTGCGCGAACACGACGGTCACCGGCAGGCGCATCCCGGTGGCGTCGACCAGGCGGTTGCGCAGCTCCACCGCGCGCACGGAGTCGAAGCCGAGGTCCTTGAACGCCCCGGTGTCGTCGAGTTCGGCGTCCGCGTCGAGGCCGAGGACCGCGGCGATCTCGACCCGTACGACGTCGAGGAGGCGGGCCACGGCCTCCTGCGCGGACTCCTCGGACGAGGTCGCCGCACCGTGCGGAGCATCGGCGTCCGCTACCGGGTCGGCGAACGGCAGGACCGACGCGGGCAGTTCGACGGGTGTGGCGTCCGGGCCGAACGCGGGCCGCCAGTCCACCGCGGCGCCCCCGGCGTGCAGGCGGGCCACCGACGTGAGGAACCGGCGGGTCCCGGGCTCGCGGCGCCGCAGCGACTCCACCACGACGGCGTCCGACTCGAGGTCGTCCAGGGTCTGCTGGAGCGCCATGGTGAGGACCGGGTGCGGGCTGACCTCGATGAAGGCGTGGTGGTCCGCGGCCAGGGCGCGGGTCGACTGCTCGAAGAGCACCGTGCCGCGCAGATTGCCGTACCAGTACGCGGCGTCGAGCCCGGCCGTGTCGAAGTAGTCGCCGGTCGCGGTGGAGTGGAAGGGCACATTCCCTGTGCGTGGCCGCACCGGCGCGAGGCCGGTCAGCATCTCCTCGCGGATGGCCTCGATGTGCGAGGAGTGGGCCGCGAGGTTCACGGGGACGCGCCGGGCCCGCACGCCCTCGGCGGTCAGCTCCTCCAGGACCGCGTCGACCACGTCGCGGTCGCCGGACAGGACGACGGACTGCGGCCCGTTGACCGCGGCGACGGCGAGCCGGTCGCCCCACCGCGCGACCTTCGTGTCCAGGTACGCCCGCGTGGCCGTCACCGAGATCATCCCGCCGAGGCCCGCGAGCCGCGCCTGCGCCTTGCTCCACAGCGACACCACGCGCGCCCCGTCCTCCAGGGACAGACCGCCCGCGACGACGGCCGCCGCGATCTCGCCGACGCTGTGCCCGAGCACCGCGGCGGGCCGCACCCCGAAGGACTGCCACAGCTCGGCCAGGCCCACCATCACGGCGAACAGGGCGGGCTGCACCACGTCGTCGCGGTCCAGGGACGCCGCGTCGGGCGTCCCGCGCAGCACGTCCTCCAGCGACCAGTCGAGGTACGGGGCGAGCGCGCGGGTGCTCGCGTCCACGGAGGCGCGGAACACGTCGGAGTCGTCGAGGAGTCCGGCCGCCATGCCGAGCCACTGCGCGCCCTGGCCGGGGAAGACGAACACGGTCCGGTCGAGCGTCCCGGCGACCCCGCTGATCCGGGTGGCGCTGCGGCCGCCCTCGGCGAGCGCCGTCAACTCCTCGACGAGCTGCCCCTCGTCGTCGGCCCACAGGACGGTGCGGTGCCGTGCCGACGTCGGCGCGCGCCCGGCGTGCTCGCCCGCGGTGTCGGTGCGGGCGGCGGCGTGGGCGGCTGCCAGGGACAGGCCGAGGTCCGCCGCGGCGGGCCGGTCCTCGGCGTGGAGCGCGAGCAGCCGCTCGGCCCGCGTGCGGACGGCCGCCGGGGTGGCCCCGGAGACGACCAGCGGAATCGTGCCGCTACGGAAGAGGGGTTCCCCGGCGGACCCGGCATCGGTGCGCGTGCGGTCGGCAGACACGGTTCTACTCGCTCTCGGTCTAGGTGGATGCCGTGCGGCGGCACGGGGTGGCTGGGACGGCCGTGACGGAACTCGTCAGGGCGGTCCGAAAGAAGGCCGTGCGGTATTCGGGCGGCGTTATTTCTCCGTCAGGAAATCGTGCGGACCCGGTCGTGGTCCAAAACTCCGGGTCTCATGGCGACACATGCCGCGCCTGATTCGGCACAGGCGGTCGGGCCGCTCTCGGGCCGAGTTCGAACGTACCCCGTCACCGAGCCCTGGTGAACCGAAGAAAGGCTCGCCGAGGAGGGCTGTCCCGGTGACGGGACACGGCTGGTCAGGACTTGTGCGAACGGTGTGGACCGACCGATTCGAAGGTCATTCCGACACCCGCGAGAAGCGCTGTGAGAACGGTCGGCACACCCCACCTGACCTGCGGCGCAGTGGGTGGAAGGCGCGCCGCTGAATCGGGTGTTGAGAAGGTACATTTACCTCCTTTTGGGAATATCGCGCAACGCGCGGCGATGGAGGCGTGAGAAAGGACATGCGCGACGTCCGCCCAGGACGCGCACACCACGCCGGGCAACGGTCCGCGTGGTTGAGAACGGTGGGCGTCGCGACGGGGGAAAACCAGTGGTCGGACGGCCCTGAACTCGTTGCGTTACGGTTCCCCGGCAGGCAAGCGAGACCGGAATCCAACGGCGGAGTGGAGACGGTTCGGACCGACGGAAGTGCGCCGCACTTCGGGTCGATCCGCCTTATCCAAACGATCCCCGGAGGCACCGGCGAATGCTGGGTTCCGCTGCGCTGCCATGGCTCGCCGCCGCCGCACCGGCGTCGCGAACTGTTCGCTCACCGCGTCCCGCACGGAATTTCTGAGCCTCTGGAGCCTTCGTGACCGACCCTCATGAGTCTTGTGCCGCAGCCCCCGCCCCCGACGTGACCGTCGCCGCGCTCTTCGAGCGGCAGGCGGCCGCGACCCCGGACGCGGTGGCGGTCGTCGGCGAAGCAGACGTCGTGTGGACCTACCGCCAACTCGACGAGCGCGCCGACCGGCTCGCTCGCGTGCTCACCGGGCACGGGGTGCGCCAGGAGTCGGTCGTCGGCGTGGCCCTGCGCCGGTCACCGGAGTACGTCGTGTCGGTCCTCGCCGTGCTCAAGGCCGGCGGCGTCTACCTGCCGGTCGACCCCGACTACCCGGCCGAACGTCTCGACTTCATGCTGCGCGACGCCGCGCCCACCGTCCTGGTGACCGACACCGGGACCGCCCCTTCGCTGCCCGCGACCACGGTCCCGCACCTCGTCCTGGACGAACCCGGCACACGCGAGACGATCGCCCGGAGCGAGCCGCGCACGACGGCGGCGCTCACCCCGGCCGGGCCCCCGCCCGGACACCCCGACACCCTCGCGTACGTCATCTACACCTCCGGCTCGACCGGCACCCCCAAGGGCGTGGCCGTCACCCACCGCGCCGTGGTGACCCTGGCCCTTGACGGCCGCTACCAGGGCGGCGCGCACGCCCGAGTCCTGCAGCACGCCCCGCTCGCCTTCGACGCGTCGACGTACGAACTGTGGGTGCCGCTGCTCTCCGGCGGCACCCTCGTCGTGGCCCCGCCCGGCGTCCTCGACGCGGGCGCCCTGGCCGCCCTCATCACCGAACACCGCGTCACCGCCGCCTTCATGTCCGCCGGTCTGTTCAAGGTGGTCGCCGAGGAGCGGCCGGAGAGCTTCACCGGGATGCGGGAGGTGTGGGCCGGGGGCGACGTGGTGTCGCCGGAGGCGGTGCGTCGGGTCCTGCGCGGCTGCCCGGACCTGACGGTCGTCAACGGCTACGGCCCCACCGAGACGACGACGTTCGCCCTGTGCCGCCCGGTGTCCGAACCCGCCGACGTGGCCGAGCCGTTCCCGATCGGCTGGGCGATGGACAGCATCGACGCCCACGTCCTGGACGAGGGCCTGCGCCCGGTCGCCCCCGGCACCAGCGGCGAGCTGTACCTGGCGGGGCCGGGCCTCGCCCGCGGCTACCTGAACCGCCACGGCCTGACCGCGGAACGCTTCGTGGCCTGCCCCTTCGGCGAGCCCGGCGTGCGCATGTACCGCACCGGCGACGTCGTGTCCCGCGCCCCGGACGGCGAAGTGAGCTTCGAGGGGCGCTCGGACGCCCAGGTGAAGATCCGCGGCTTCCGCATCGAGCCCGGCGAGATCGAGGCCGCTCTGGAACTGCATCCCCGGGTGGCGCACGCCGTGGTCGTCCCGCACGAGGGGCGCGGCGGCAAGCAACTGGTCGGCTACGTCGTCCCGGCCGCCGCCGACGCCGCACTCGACGCCGAACGCGGCAGCGGCACCGGCCACTTCGCCCTGGCTGCCGGTCTCGGCCCCGGCGAGCTGCGCGCTTTCCTCGCCCGCACCCTGCCCGCATACCTGATCCCCGCCGCGTTCGTGGTCATCGACGCGCTGCCGCTCACCGCCAACGGCAAGCTCGACCGGGCGGGCCTGCCGGAGCCCGAGTTCCGCGGCGCGGCCTACCGGGCGCCGCGCACGGAGCGCGAGGAGGTCCTCGCCGCGCTGTTCGCCGAGGTGCTCGGCGTGGAGCGGGTCGGCGTCGACGACGACTTCTTCGTCATCGGTGGGGACAGCATCCAGTCGATCCAGCTGGTCACGCGGGCGCGCGCTCGCGGCGTGGCGCTCAGCACCCGGGAGGTCTTCGAGCGGCGCACGGTCGCCGAGCTCGCCGAGCACGTGGCGGACGCCGCCGGGACCGGCACGGACACCCCGGTCCTCGCGGAGTTCGAGAGCGGCGGCATCGGCTTCGTGCCGCACCTGCCGGTGACGCGCTGGCTGCGCGACCGCGGCCCCGGCTTCGAACGGTTCCTCCAGGCGATGGTCCTCGACCTGCCCGAGGGCATCGACGAAGCAGGGCTCGCGGCGACCCTCGGCGCGGTCGTCGACCGGCACGACCTGCTGCGGGCCCGCCTGGTGGACGGCGTCCTCAGCGGCCTCGTCACCCGGGCGCCGGGCTCCGTGGACACGGCCTCGCTCATCCGGCGCGTCGCGTGCGCGGGCCCGTGGGACACGGACGAGTGGCACAAGTCGCTGCTCGCCGAACTGGACGCCGCCGCCGGACGCCTGGACCCGGTCGGCGGGACCGTCGCGCAGTTCGTCTGGTTCGACGCCGGGCCGCAGCGGGCCGGGCGGCTGCTGGTCGCCCTGCACCACCTGGTCGTCGACGGCGTCTCCTGGCGCATCCTGATGCCGGACCTGGCGGCGGCCTGGCAGCAGGTGCGCGCCGGTGCGGCACCCGAACTCGCGCCGGTCGCCACCTCCGTGCGCCGCTGGTCGCACGCCCTGGTCGAGGAGGCGGGCCGCCCCGGCCGCACCGCCGAACTGGAGCACTGGAAGTCCGTGGTCGAAGGGCCGGACCCGGTGCTCGGCGCCCGGCGGCTCGACCCCGCCGTCGACGTCGTCGCCACCCTCGGCAAGGTCCGGGTACAGCTGCCTCCCGCCGTCACCGAGGCGCTCCTGACCACCCTGCCAGCGACCTACCGGGGCGGGGTGAACGACGGCCTGCTCGCCGCCCTGGCGATGGCGGTCGCGCGCTGGCGGCACGGCCGCGGCGTCGCGGAGCCGTCCACGCTGATCCGCCTGGAGGGACACGGCCGTGAGGAGGCCGTGGCGCCTGGCGCCGACCTGTCGCGCACCGTCGGCTGGTTCACCAGCGTCTTCCCGGTCCGCCTCGACCTCGCGGGCACCGACCTCGACGAGGCCTTCGCGGGCGGCGCCGCGGCGGGCCGCGTCGTCAAGACCGTTAAGGAACACCTGGCCCACGTCCCCGACAAGGGCATCGGCTACGGCCTGCTGCGCTACCTCAACCCCGACACCACCGACGTCCTCAAGGGCTACGAGGCCGGCCAGATCTCCTTCAACTACCTGGGCCGCTTCTCCGCCGCCGCCGACATGCCCGAGAACCTGCGCGGCCTCGGCTTCACCCAGACCCCCGGCCTCACGGAACTGGCCGAACTGGACGCGGGCCAGGACCCCCGCATGGCGGCCCTCGCCGAGCTCGACATCAACGCCCACGTCACCGACACCCCCGAAGGCCCCTGCCTCGGTGCCCTGTTCACCGCGCCCCAGGGCGTGCTCAGCGCCGCCGAGGTGCGCGAAATCGCCGACCTGTGGTGCGCCGCCCTCAGGGGCCTCGCCCGGCACACCGCCGACCCCGGCGCCGGTGGCCTCACCCCCTCCGACGTGCTCCTCGCCCCCGTCCGGCAGGGCGACATCGAGGACTGGGAGCGGCGCTACCCGGGCCTGTCCGACGTCTGGCCCGCCTCCCCCCTGCAGTCCGGACTGCTCTTCCACTCCAAGCTGGTCGCCGAGTCCGGATCCGACTTCGACGCCTACCACGAGCAGTACGTCCTGCACCTGTCAGGACCCGTGGACACCATCCGCCTCCGCACCGCCGCCCAGGCCCTGCTCGAGCGCCACCCCGCCCTGCGCGTCGCCTTCGTGCCCGGCCCCGACGGCGACCTGGTCCAACTCGTCGTCGACGGGGTCGAGGTGCCCTGGCGCCACCTCGACCTCACCGGCCACGCCGAGGCCGAACGCGCCACGGCGTACGAGGACTTCCTCGCCGCGGACCTCAAGGCCCACTTCGACCCGGCCGCGCCGCCGATGCTGCGCCTGGCCCACATCACCACGGAGGCCGGCCGCCACGCCGTCGTCCTGACGGTGCACCACGTCCTGGTGGACGGCTGGTCGCTGCCGCTGCTCATCCAGGACCTGCTGCAGCTCTACGCCACCGACGGCGACGCCTCCGCGCTCGGGAGGGCCCGCAGCTACCGGGAGTACCTGGCCTGGCTGGAGCGGCAGGACCCCGAGGAGTCGCTGCGCGCCTGGGCCGCCGAACTGGACGGCGTCACCGAGCCCACACTGATCGCCCCCGCCGCCCTCGACACGGCGAGCACCGGCATCGACCAGACCGACGTGCCGCTCACCCCCGCTGAGATCCGGGAAATCGCCGCCCGCGCCGCCGACTCGGGCGTCACCCTGAACACCCTGGTCCAGGGCGCCTGGGGCGTCCTCCTCGGCCAGTTGACCGGACGGCAGGACGTGGTGTTCTCCGCGACGGTGTCCGGACGGCCGCCCGCGCTGCCGGGCGTGGACGCGGTCGTCGGCATGTTCCTCAACACCGTTCCCGTACGCGTCCGCTGCGCACCCGCGCACCCGTTCGCGGCGGTCCTCACCGAACTCCAGGACCGACAGGCCGCCCTCCTCGACCACCACCACCTCGGCCTCACCGAGATCCAGCGCGGCACCGGGCTCGCGGCGCTCTTCGACACCGTGGTCGCCTTCGAGTCGTTCCCGCTGGACCGCACCGGCATCGCCGAGGCGAGCGAGGCCGCCGGGATCACCGTGAGCGGCCTGCGCTCCTTCACCGCCAGCCACTACCCGGTGACCCTGTTCGTCTACCCCGACGGCGCCCACCCGCGCCTGACCGTCCAGTACCAGCGGCACGCCCTCGACGCGGCCGCCGCCTGCGACCTGGCCACCCGCCTCGGCCGCGTCCTGACACGGCTCACCGAGGAACCGGGCACCCCCGTGGGCCTGGTCGACCTCCTCGACGAGGGCGAGCGCCACCGCGTCCTCGGCGAATGGAACGACACCGCGGAGCCCACGGCCGCGCAGACGATCCCCGAACTCATCGAGAAGCAGGTCGCCGAGACGCCCGACGCCACCGCCGTGGTCTGCGGCGAACACTCCCTCACGTACCGGGAGCTGAACGCCCGCGCGAGCGTCCTCGCCCGCGAGCTGTGCGCGCGCGGCGCCGGGCCCGAGCAGGTGGTGGGCCTGGCCCTGCCGCGCACGGCGGACCTCGTCACCGGCATGCTCGCCGTCCTCAAGTCCGGCGCCGGGTACCTGCCGATCGACCCCGCCTACCCCAGCCACCGCCTGGACTTCATCCTCGCCCAGGCCCGCCCCGCCCTGATCCTCACGGACTCCGCGACCGTCGACGTGCTGCCGAGGACGGACACGCCGTGCCTGTACCTCGACGACGTCGACCTCTACGGCGCACCGGACCGGCCCGGACCCGGCGACCCCGACAGGACCCGGCCGCCGAGCCCGGACCACCTGGCGTACGTGATGTACACCTCCGGCTCCACCGGCACTCCCAAGGGCGTCATGATCACGCACGCCAACGTGGTCAACGGCGTCGCCCGGCTCGCCCGGCGCGTGGGCGTGGACGCGTCCACACGGATGCTGGCCGGGACCTCGGTCAACTTCGACGTGTCGGTCTTCGAGATCGTCACCACCCTGTCCCGGGGCGGCTGCGTGGACGTGGTCCGCGACGCCATGGTCCTCGGCGAGCGGGGCTCCCTGACCGCCGACGTGATCAGCACGGTGCCCTCGGTCTTCGCCGAGCTCCGCGACCAGATGGGCACCATCAGGGGGCTCAAGGCCGTGGTGTTCGCCGGTGAGGCACTGCCCGCGTCCCTCGTCACCAAGGTGCGCGAGACCCTGCCCGGCGTACGCGTGATCAACGCCTACGGCCAGAGCGAGTCGTTCTATGCCACCACCTTCACCGCCGACGACACCTGGCAGGGCACCGGCAGCGCCCCCATCGGCACCCCGATCGGCAACATGCGCACCTACGTCCTCGGCCCCGGCCTGACCCCCGTACCGCCCGGCGTCGTCGGCGAGTTGTACGTGGCGGGCAGCCTCGGCCGCGGCTACCACCGGCACCCGTCCCTGACCGCCGAGCGCTTCGTCGCCGACCCCTACGGCCCGGCGGGCGCGCGCATGTACCGCACCGGGGACCTCGCCCGCTGGAACACCGAAGGACAGCTCGAGTACGCCGGGCGCGCCGACGACCAGATCAAGATCCGCGGGGTGCGCGTCGAGCCCGCCGAGGTCGAGGCCGCCCTGACCGCCCACCCCGACGTGGCACAGGCCGTCGTCGTGGCCCGGGACGTCACCGGCAAGGCGGGCAGGCAACTCGTGGGCTATGTGGTGCCGGAGCCGGACGACGGGGCCGGGGGAGAGGGCGGAGCAGGACGGACCGGCGCCGCGGTCACCGCCGGCACCCGCACCGCCGCAAGCGCCGACGCCCTGATCGCCTCCCTGCGCGAGCACCTCACCGCGGTCCTCCCGGCCCACCTGGTGCCCACGGGCCTGGTGGCCCTCGCCGAGATCCCGCTGACCGCCAACGGCAAGGTGGACCGCAAGGCCCTGCCCGACCCCGCGCCCGCCGCGCGGAGCGCCGGACGGGCCCCGCGCACCCCGCAGGAAGCGCAGCTCTGCGCGTTGTTCGCCGACGTACTCGGCCTCGACCGGGTCGGCATGGACGACAACTTCTTCGACCTGGGCGGCCACTCCCTGCTCGCCACCCGCCTGACCAATCACATCCGCGACAGCTTCGGCGTCGACGTCCCGATCCGCGCGGTGCTCGACTCCCGCGACGTCGCCGACCTCTCGCGCACCGTCCTGGGGGCATCGACCACCAGGCGGCCCCGTCTGCAGAAGATGAACAGGAGTGCAAAGTAAATGATCCCGTTGTCCTATGCGCAGCGCCGTCTGTGGTTCATCGACCGCTTCGAGGGCCCCTCGGCCACGTACAACCTCCCGTTCCTCATCGAGCTGACGGGTGAACTGGACGTGGCGGCGCTCACCGCGGCCGTACGGGACGTGGTGGTCCGGCACGAGAGCCTGCGCACCCTGATCATCGACAACGCCGACGGCGTACCGGCACAGGAAGTGGTCCCCGCCGAGGACGTCCACCTGGACGTACCGCTCGTCGAGGTGGCCTCCGCCGACCGGGACGCGGCGGTCACGAACGCGGCCCAGTACGCGTTCACCCTGGCCGAGGAGATCCCCGTACGGGCCACCCTGTTCCGCAGCGGCCCCCAGGACCACCAGCTGCTCCTGCTCGCCCACCACATCGCCACCGACGGCGAGTCCATGGCCCCGCTCGTCCGCGACCTCGCCGCCGCGTACGCCGCGCGCGCCCGGGGCGCGGCACCCGACTGGCCCGAACTGCCCGTGCAGTACGTGGACTACACGATGTGGCAGCGCGACCTGCTCGGCGACGAGAACGACCCGACGAGCATCCTCGCGACCCAGCTCGACTACTGGCGCGGCGAACTCACCGGTGTACCGCAGCCGCTGCGCCTGCCCGCCGACCGGCCGCGCCCGCCCGTCGCGGGACGCCACGGCGACGTGGTGGACTTCCGGATCGACGCGGAGCTGTACGGCCGCGCCGAGGAGCTGGCCCACCGCACCGGCGTCACCGCGCCGATGGTGTTCCAGGCGGCGCTCGCGGCGCTCCTGCAACAGCTCGGCGCGGGCGCGGACGTCACCATCGGCTCCACCGTCGCGGGCCGCATGGACAGCCAGCTCGACGACCTGGTGGGCTTCTTCGTCAACACCTGGGTCCTGCGCACCGACCTGTCCGGCACCCCGTCCTTCGTGGAGCTGCTCGGCCGGGTCCGCGAGAAGGCCATGGCCGCCTACGACCACCAGGACGCCCCCTTCGAGCGCCTGGTGGAGATGCTCAACCCCGAGCGGTCCACGGCCTATCACCCGCTGTTCCAGACGATGTTCACCTGGGAGACCCACCGCTCGGTCACCCTCGCCCTCCACGGCGGACTCACCGCCCGCTGCACCGGCCTGCCGACGCCGACCGCCAAGTTCGACCTGGAGTTCAGCTGCTTCGCGGACCCCGAGGAGCCGGGTCTCTCGGTGTCCCTGGAGTACGCCACCGAGCTGTTCGACCGGTCCACGGCCGAGGCCGTCGCCGAGCGCTACGTCCGCCTGGTGCGCCACCTCGTGGACGCGCCCGAGCGACCTGTCGCCCTCGCCGACGTCCTGGAGGCGGGGGAGCGCGAGCTCGTCCTCGGCACGTTCAACGAGACCGCCGCGAAGACGCCCGAGCTGAGCATCGCGGGCCTGGTCGAGGCCCGCGTCGAGGCGACACCCGACGCGCTCGCCGTGGTCCACGACGACACCGAGCTGACCTACGCCGACCTCGACGCGCGGGCCACGCTGCTCGCCCGCGCACTCGTGGCGCGCGGCGCCGGTCCGGAGCAGGTCGTCGGCCTGGCGCTGCCGCGCTCCGCCGACCTGGTCGTGGCGATGCTCGCCATCCTGAAGTCGGGCGCCGCCTACCTGCCGATCGACCCCCGCTACCCCAGCACCCGCCTGGACCACATACTCCGCGACGCCCGCCCGTGCCTGGTCCTGACCAGCGCCGACACCGTGGGCGTGCTGCCGACGACGGACGTGCCGACGCTGTTCGTCGACGACGTCGACTTCGACTCCGCGGGAGAGCGGGACGGCTCGGGAGCGGACGGCGGCGAGCTGCCGCGTGTGCTGCCCGCGAACGCCGCGTACGTGATGTACACCTCCGGCTCCACCGGTGTGCCCAAGGGCGTGACCATCACCCACCGCGACGTCGTCAACGGGGTGCTGCGCCTCGCCGACGCCATCGGCATCGACGCGGGCACCCGCACGCTCGCCGGTACCTCGGTCAACTTCGACGTGTCCGTCTTCGAGACCGTCACCACCCTCGCCGTCGGCGGCACCCTCGAAGTCGTCCGGGACATCCTGGTCGTCGGCGAGCGCGGCGGCTGGTCCGGCGGCGTCATCAGCACCGTTCCCTCGGTCTTCGCCGAACTCCTCGACCAGGTCGGCGGGAAGCTCCAGGCGGACGCGGTGGTCTTCGCGGGCGAGGCCCTGCCCGCGTCCCTCGTCGAGCAGGTGCGCGAGGCCATCCCGGGCGTGCGCGTCGTCAACGCCTACGGCCAGACCGAGTCGTTCTACGCCACCACCTTCACCGCCGACGACACCTGGAGCGGCACGGGCAGCGCGCCCATCGGCTCCCCGATCGGCAACATGCGCGCCTACGTGCTCGGATCCGGCCTGGAGCCGGTGGCACCGGGCGTCGTGGGCGAGCTGTACGTCGCGGGCAACGTCGCCCGTGGCTACCACGGCCGGGCCGCGCTCACCGCCGAGCGCTTCGTGCCCGACCCGTTCGGTGAGCCCGGCGCCCGCATGTACCGCACCGGCGACCTCGCCCGCTGGACCCCGGAAGGGCAGCTGGAGTACGCGGGTCGCGACGACGCCCAGGTCAAGGTGCGCGGCTTCCGCATCGAGCCCGGCGAGATCGAGGCGGCTCTCACCGCCCACCCGGGTGTCGCCCAGGCCGTCGTGACCACCCACGCGGGCCGCGGCTCCACCCGGCTCGTGGGCTACGTCGTGCCGGTGGACACCGGCGAGGGCGGCCTCGACAGCGTCTCCAGCCTCGGCGACCTGGACCTGGACCTCACGGCGATCGTGTCCGCGCGGGACCTGCGCCGGTTCGTCGCCGGTCGGCTGCCCGAGTTCATGGTGCCGTCGGTGTTCGTGATGCTCGACCGCCTGCCGCTGGCGCCCAACGGCAAGCTGGACCACAAGGCGCTGCCGGAACCGGAGTTCACCGGCGGTGCCTACCGCGCCCCGGCCACCGCCGAGGAGCAGACCCTCGCCGCCGTGTACGCGGAGGTCCTCGGCCTCGAACGCGTCGGTGTCGACGACGACTTCTTCGCCATCGGCGGCGACAGCATCCGCTCCATCCAGGTGGTCTCCCGCGCCCGCGCCCAGGGCGTCGACGTCACGCCCCGGCAGATCTTCGAGTGCCGCACCGTGGCCGAGCTGGCGCAGGCGGCGGGCGAAGGCCCCGGGCGCGCCGTCCTCGACGAGCTGGACGGCGGCGGCGTCGGCTTCGTACCGCTGCTGCCCATCGGGCACTACCTGACTCAACTGGGCGGCGGCACCGACCGGTTCACCATGTCGATGACCGTGGACCTGCCCGCGGGCATCGACGAGCGCGGCCTGCTCACCACCCTCGGCGCGGTCCTCGACCGGCACGACATCCTCCGCTCCCGGCTCGTGAGCGAACCCGCACCCGGACTCGACGTCACCGGCCCCGGCACGGTCGACGCGGGCGCCCTGCTGCACCGCGTCACCTGGAGCGGCGACTGGGACGGCGCCTGGCGCGAGCGGGCCGCCGCCGAACTGGACGCCGCCGCGGACCGCCTCGACGCGCGGCGCGGCGTGATGGCGCAGTTCGTGTGGTTCGACGCGGGCGCCGACACCACGGGACGGCTCCTGATCCTGCTGCACCACTTCGTCGTCGACGGCGTGTCCTGGCGCATCCTGCTGCCCGACCTCGCCGAGGCCTGGCGCCAGGTCCGTGAAGGACGTACCCCCGAGCTCCCCGAGGTCACCACCTCCGTGCGGCGCTGGGCGCACGCCCTCGCCGACGAGGCGGCCACCGAGCGGCGCACGGGCGAGCTCGCGCTGTGGCGCTCCATCGTCACCGGCCCCGACCCGGACCTCGGCGGGCGGCCGTTCGACCCGGCGGTGGACGTGTGCGCCACCGTGCGGACGGTCCACATGGACCTGCCGACGGCGGCCACCGAGACGCTGCTCACCACCCTACCCGGCGCGTTCCGCGGCGGCGTCAACGACGGCCTGCTCGCCGCCCTCGCCCTCGCCGTCGCCAAGTGGCGGCGCGGCCGGGGCGTCGCCGACGACGCGTCGGCCTCGACGCTGATCCGCCTGGAGGGCCACGGCCGCGAGGAGGCGGCGGCGCCGGGCGCCGACCTGTCCCGCACGGTCGGCTGGTTCACCAGCGTCTACCCGGTGCGCCTGGACGTGGCGGGCGTGGACGTCGACGACGCCCTCGCGGGCGGCCGCGCCGCCGGTGCCGCCGTCAAGGCCGTCAAGGAACAGCTCCTCGCCGTGCCGGACAAGGGCGTCGGCTACGGCATGCTGCGCCACCTCAACCCCGAGACCGCCGAGATCCTGGAGCGCTACCCCACCGGGCAGATCTCCTTCAACTACCTGGGCCACTACACCGGTGCGGGCAACATGCCCGAGCACCTGCGCGGCCTCGGCTTCACCCAGGCCGAAGGCACCACCGAGCTGATCGCCGACCTCGACGCGGACATGCCGGCCCTCGCGACCCTCGCGGTGAGCGCCTACGTCACCGACACCCCGCAGGGCCCCCGCCTCGACGCCCGCCTCGACTTCCCCTCAGGGCTCCTGACCCAGGACGACGCCGAGGAACTGGCCGCCCTGTGGCGCACCGCCCTCGAAGGCGTCGCCCGCCACGCCGACCAGCCGGACGCGGGCGGCCTGACGCCGTCCGACGTGCCGCTGGTCACCGCCGACCAGGCGCAGCTGGAGGCCTGGGAGGAGCTCCACCCGCACCTGGCCGACGTCTGGCCGCTGACCGCCATGCAGGACGGCCTGCTCTTCCACGCGGAACTGGCCGGCGCTACTTTCGACGCCTACCAGATGCAGCTCGTCCTGCACCTGAAGGGCGAGGTCGACGGCGCCCGGATGCGCGCGGCAGGACAGGCGCTCCTGGAGCGCTACCCGACCCTGCGGGCCTCGTTCGTCATGGCCGACAGCGGCCGCCGCGTCCAGCTCGTGCACGAGCACGTCGAGCTGCCCTGGGCCGAGTACGACCTCAGCGGCCTCGCCGACGGCGAGCGCGAGCAGCGGCTCAAGCGCCACCTCGCCGAGGAGCACGCCCGCCACTTCGACCCGGCCACCGCGCCCCTGGTGCGCATGTCCCTGGTCAAGCTGGCCGCCGACCGGTGGGAGCTGGTCTTCACCGCCCACCACGTCCTGTTCGACGGCTGGTCGCTGCCCCTCGTCCTTGAGGACCTGCTGCGCCTGTACGGCTCGGGCGGCGACGCGAGCGGCCTCGGCCGGATCCGCGACTACCGCGACTTCCTGACCTGGCTCGCGGACCGGGACGAGGGCGCCGCCGCCCGCGCCTGGGCCACCGAGCTGTCCGGCGTCGAGTCACCGACGCTCCTGGCTCCGCACGCGGCCGAGGGCGACGCGGAGCCGGCCGGCATCGCCATGGCGGACGTACCGCTGTCCCCGGAGACGGGCCGCGACCTGGCGCGCCGGGCCGCGGACCTCGGCATCACCCTCAACACCCTGATCCAGGGCTCCTGGGCGGTCCTCCTCGCGGGCCTGACCGGCCGTCAGGACGTGGTGTTCGGCACCACCGTCTCCGGCCGCCCGCCCCAGGTCACGGGGGCCGACGAGATGGTCGGCCTGTTCATCAACTCGCTGCCGGTGCGGGTGAACTGCGCCCCGGGCACCACCCTGCGCGAACTCCTGACCGACCTCCAGGAGCGCCAGAGCGCGCTGCTCGACCACCACCACCACGGACTGCTCGACATCCACCAGGCGGTGGGCCTGCCGACGCTGTTCGACACCATGGTGGGTTACGAGTCCTTCCCGATCGACGCCGTCGCCCTCAGCGAGGCCGGTGCCGCCGCCGGCATCGAGCTGACCGGCATCAGCCCGCTCAGCGGCGCGCACTACCCGCTGGTCGTCATGGCGCTCGCCGAGCCGCACCTGAAGGTGGGCATCGAGTACCGGCCGCACGTCTTCGACGCCGCCCAGGTCGGCGCCATCGCGGGCCGCCTCGCGCGGATCCTGGAACTCCTGGCGCGCGACGCGGACACCCCGGTGGCCGCCCTCGGCATCCTGGAGGACGACGAGCGCAAGCGGATCCTCACCGACTGGAACGACACCCCCGCCGCGATCGCCGAGCGGACCGTCCCGCAGGTCTTCGAGGCGCACGTGGCACGGACCCCGGACGCCCCCGCCGTCGTGGACGGCGACCGCACCCTGACCTACCGGGAACTCGACGAGCGGGCCAACCGCCTCGCCCGGGTCCTGGCCGCGCGGGGCGTCGGGCAGGAGTCGGTGGTCGGGCTCGCCCTGCCGCGCTCCGTGGAGCAGATCGTCTCGCTCCTCGCCATCGAGAAGGCGGGCGGCGCCTATCTGCCCGTCGACCCCGAGTACCCCGCCGACCGCCTCGCGTTCATGCTCGGCGACGCCGACCCCACCCTCGTCGTCACCGACGCGCGGATCGCCGCCGGTCTGCCCGAGAGCCCCTGCCCGTTCCTGGTCCTCGACGAGCCCGGCACGGCCGCCGAGATCACCGCGGCCCCGGCGGAGCCGCTGGCCTCCGCGCAGGCCGGGCACCTGGACCAGCTCGCCTACCTGATGTACACCTCCGGCTCCACGGGCCGCCCCAAGGGCGTGGGCGTGACCCACCGGGGCGTCGTGAGCCTCGCCGCCGACAGCTGCTACGCGGGCGGCAACCACGAGCGCGTCCTCATGCACAACGCGCAGGCCTTCGACGCCTCCACCTACGACCAGTGGATCCCCCTGCTCGGCGGCGGCACCATCGTCATCACCCCGCCGGGACGCCTGGACGCGGCCACCCTGGCGGCGGCCGCCCGCGAGCACGACGTGACCGGCGTCGTCATGACGGCGGGCCTGTTCATGGTCATCGCCGACGAGATGCCCGAGGCCTTCACCGGCGTCCGCGAGGTCTGGTCGGCCGGTGACGCGGTGGCGCCCGCCCTGGTGCGGCGCGTCCTCGACACCTGCCCCGGCCTGCGGGTCGTCAACGGCTACGGGCCCACCGAGGCCACCATGGCCACCTCCATCCACAACATGGAGCGCCACGAGGACATCGGCGAGGTCGTGCCGATCGGCCGCCCCCTCGACAGCACCCAGGTCTACGTCCTGGACGCCGCGCTGCGGCCCGTGCTGCCCGGCGTGCCCGGCGAGCTGTACATCGGCGGGGAGCGCCTGGCCCGCGGCTACCGCAACCGCCCGGGTCTGACCGCCGAGCGCTTCGTGGCCTGTCCCTTCGGCGCGCCGGGGGAGCGGATGTACCGCACCGGCGACGTCGTGGCCTGGACCGAGGAGGGCCTGCTCGTCTTCCACGGCCGCGTCGACACCCAGGTCAAGATCCGCGGCTTCCGCATCGAACCCGCCGAGGTCGAGGCCGCCCTGTCCACGCACCCCGGCGTCGCCCAGGCCGTGGTGACGGTCCAGGAGGACGAGGCCGGCGAGCGACGCCTCATGGGCTACGTCGTGCCGCACCTGGACGGCACCGGCCAGAGCGCCGCCGCCGAGCGCCAGGTCGAGGAGTGGGAGACCATCTACGACCAGGTCTACTCCGCGGCGAACACCGTCTGGGGCGAGGACTTCACCGGCTGGGACTCCACCTACACCGACCGGCCGCTCGCTCTGCACGAGATGCGTGAGTGGCGGGACGCCGCGGTCCGGCAGATCCTCAGCCGGGGCCCGCGCCGCGTCCTCGAAATCGGCGTCGGCTCCGGCCTGTTGATGGCACACGTCCTGCCGCACGTGGAGCAGTACTGGGCCACCGACCTGTCCTCGGCCGTCATCGAGCGCCTCGCCCACGAGGCCGAGCAGGCCGGATTCGGCGACAAGGCGACCCTGCGCCACCGGGCCGCCGACGACGTGACCGGGCTGCCCCAGGGCCACTTCGACACCGTCGTGCTCAACTCGGTGGTGCAGTACTTCCCGGACGCCGACTACCTGGACCGGGTCCTCGCGCAGGCCTTCGAACTCCTCGCGCCCGGCGGCCGGATCATCGTCGGCGACGTCCGCAACGCCGCCACGCTGCGCCTCTTCCGCGCGGGCGTCCAGCACGCCCACCAGCCGGAGGCAGCCCCCTCCCAGGCCCGCGCCGCCATCACCCGCGCCATGCTGATGGAGCAGGAGCTGGTCCTGGACCCGGAGTGGTTCACCCAGTGGGCGGCGCGGCACGGCGCCGCCGGCGTCGACATCCGCCTCAAGCCCGGCCGCGCCCACAACGAACTCACCCGCCACCGCTACGAGGCCGTGCTGCACAAGCACCCCGCGGCGCCGGCGGACCTGACCGAGGCACCCCCGCTGTACTGGGGCCGTCAGGTCGGCGACCTGCGTGAGCTGGCCCAGCTGTGCGCCGCCCGCGAGGACACCGAGGTGCTGCGGGTCGTGGGCATCCCCAACGCCCGCCTCGCGGAGGAGGTGGACCTCGCGGTCGCCGCGGGGCTGATGACCGCCCCCGTCGCGACGGGACCGGCCGTGGACCCGCAGGACGTCTGGGACCAGGCCGCGGAGCAGGGCTGGACGGTGCTCCTGACCTGGTCGGGAGCCGTCGCCGAGAGCTTCGACGTGCTGGTCTTCCCGCAGGGCCCCGAACTGCCCCAGCCGTTGACGGGCCTGTTCGTGCCCGCCGGGCGCGCCGAGCGCGAGCTGGCCAGCGAACCCGCCGCGGCCGGACGCATCGGCACGCTCGTGGGCTCGCTGCGCGACTACCTCACCGAGCGGCTGCCCGCACACCAGGTGCCCGCGTCGGTGGTGGCCATCGCCGAGGTGCCCCTGATGGCCAGCGGCAAGCTGGACCGCAAGGCACTGCCCGTCGCCGACTTCGTCGCCCAGGCCACCGGACGGGACCCGCGCACCCCCCAGGAAGAGCTGCTGTGCGGCCTGTTCGCGGAGGTGCTCGGCCTGGACCGGGTCGGCATCGACGACGACTTCTTCGCGCTCGGCGGGCACTCGCTGCTCGCCACCCGCCTGGTGAGTCGCATCCGTGCCGTTCTCGGCGTGGAGCTGCCGATCCGCGCGGTGTTCGCCGCGCCCACGGTGGTGGGTCTGTCCGGTCACCTCTCCACGGGCGACCGGGCCCGCCCACCGATGGTCCGCGTCGACCCGCGCCCGGACCGCGTCCCGCTGTCCTTCGCCCAGCGCCGGCTGTGGTTCCTCGACAAGTTCGAGGGCCCCTCGGCCACGTACAACGCGCCCTTCCCGCTGCGCCTGACGGGCGAGCTCGACCCGGACGCGCTCGCGGCGGCCGTGCGCGACGTGGTGACCCGGCACGAGAGCCTGCGCACCCTCTTCGCCGAGGACGCCGACGGCACCCCCTACCAGCGGGTGCTCCCGGCCGCCGAGGTCCGCCTCGACGTGCCCGTGGTGGACGTGACGGCGGCGGACCTGACCGCCTCGATCATGGACTTCGCGGCCTACCGCTTCGACCTGGCCACGGAGATCCCCGTGCGCACGGTGCTCATGCGGCTCGCCGAGCGCGATCACGTCCTGGTCCTGATGGTCCATCACATCGCCAGTGACGGCTCGTCGATGGCGCCCATGTTCCGTGACCTCGCCGACGCCTACGCCGCCCGGCTCGCCGGGCAGGCGCCTCGCTGGCCCGAACTCCCCGCCCAGTACGTCGACTACACCCTGTGGCAGCGCGACCTGCTCGGCGACGAGAACGACCCCGACAGCCTCCTGAGCGCCCAGTTCGACTACTGGCGCGGCGAGCTGACCGGCGTACCGCAGCCCCTGCAACTGCCCACCGACCGCACCCGGCCGCCCAAGGCCACCCACCGCGGCGCCCACGTCGACTTCGCCCTCGACCCCGACACCGTCGCGGGCATCGGCGAACTCGCCCGGGAGCGCGGCGCCACAGTGGCGATCGTCCTGGAGGCGGCGCTCGCCGTGCTCCTGAACCGCCTCGGCGGTGGCGACGACGTCACCATCGGCTCGCCGATCGCCAACCGCACCGACGAGAACCTGACCGACATGGTCGGCTTCTTCGTCAACACCTGGGTGCTGCGCGCCCGCCTCGACGGCAACCCCACCTTCAACGACGTCCTCGACCAGGTGCGCACCAAGTCCCTGGCCGCCTACGACCACCAGGACGTGCCGTTCGAGCGTCTGGTGGAGGTCCTGAACCCGGAGCGGTCCACGGCGTACTCGCCGCTGTTCCAGGTGATGTTCGCCTGGCAGAACTTCAACCGGCAGGACTTCGAACTCTCCGGTCTTCAGGTCGAGTTCGAGCGCGTGCCCAACGACACGGTCAAGTTCGACCTGTTCTTCAACATGGCCGACCTGCCGGGGCGTGGCGTCCTCGGTGTCCTGGAGTACGCCACCGACCTGTTCGACGAGGACACCGCCCGCACGATCGCCGACCGCTTCGTCCGCCTGATAGACCGGCTCGCCGCCGAACCCGCGCGGCCCGTCGCCACCGTCGACCTGGTCGAGCCGCACGAGCGCGAGCTGGTTCTGCGCGGCTTCAACGACACCGCCGCCGAGACCCCCGACCTGACCGTGCCGCAGCTCATCGCCGAGCAGGCGGCCAGGACCCCGGACGCGACGGCCGTCGTCTTGGGCGAGGAGCAGCTGACCTACGCCGAGTTGGAGGCCCGCACCGACCGGGTCGCCCACGCCCTCGCCGCGCGCGGCGTCGGCCCGGAGACGATCGTCGGGCTGAACCTGCCGCGCTCGGCCGACCTCGTGGTGGCCATGCTCGGCATCCTCAAGTCGGGCGGCGCCTACCTGCCGATCGACCCCAAGTACCCGAGCACCCGCCTGGATCACATCCTCGACGACGCCCGCCCCGCCCTGGTCCTCAAGAGCCTCGAGGACCTCGGGGACCTCGGGGACCTCAGCGACCTGCCGGACGGAGGCGCGGACGCCCCGGTCACGGCGGCCCGGCCCGCGAACGCCGCGTACGTGATGTACACCTCCGGCTCCACCGGCGTGCCCAAGGGCGTGACCATCACCCACCGCGACGTCGTCAACGGCGTGCTGCGCCTCGCGGAGTCCGTCGGCATCGACGCGGGCACCCGCACCCTGGCGGGCACCTCGGTCAACTTCGACGTGTCCGTCTTCGAGACCGTCACCACGCTCGCCAAGGGCGGCACCGTCGAGGTCGTCCGCGACGTCCTCGTCATCGGTGAGCAGGGCGGCTGGTCCGGCGGCGTGATCAGCACCGTCCCGTCCGTCCTCGCCGGGCTGCTCGACCAGGCCGACGTGGACATCAGGGCGGACGCGGTCGTCCTCGCGGGCGAGGCCCTGCCCGCGTCCCTCGTCGAGCGCGTGCGCGAGGCCATCCCGGGCGTGCGCGTCGTCAACGCCTACGGCCAGACCGAGTCGTTCTACGCCACCACCAGCACCATCGCCGAGGACGGCACCGGCGCCGCGGGCGCCCCCATCGGTGCCCCGCTCGGCAACATGCGCGCCTACGTCCTCGGCCCGGGCCTCGCCCCCGTACCCGTCGGCGTCGTCGGCGAGCTGTACGTCGCGGGGAACGTGGCCCGCGGCTACCACGGCCGGGCCGCGCTCACCGCCGAACGCTTCGTGCCCGACCCGTTCGGTGAGCCCGGCGCCCGCATGTACCGCACCGGCGACCTCGCCCGCTGGCGGGCCGACGGCCAGCTCGACTACGTCGGCCGGGGTGACGCGCAGGTGAAGGTGCGCGGCTTCCGCATCGAGCCCGGCGAGATCGAGGCGGCCCTCACCGCCCACCGCGCGGTGGCCCAGGCCGCCGTGGTCGCCCGGGAGGTGCGCGGCAGCACCCAGCTCGTCGGCTACGTCGTCCCGGTGGAGGTCGACGAGACGGGCGACAACTACGACATCACCGCCGGTGTCGAGGCCAGGGACCTGCGCAGGTTCGTGTCCGCGCGGCTCCCGGAGTTCATGGTGCCCGCCGCCTTCGTGATGCTGGACCGCCTCCCGCTGGCCCTCAACGGCAAGCTGGACCACAAGGCGCTGCCGGAGCCGGAGTTCACCGGCGGCGCGTACCGCGCTCCGGGCACCGCCGAGGAGCAGATCCTCGCCGCCGTGTACGCGGAGGTCCTCGGCCTGGAGAGCGTCGGCGTCGACGACGACTTCTTCGCCGTGGGCGGCGACAGCATCCGCTCCATCCAGGTGGTCTCCCGGGCCCGCGCCCAGGGCCTGGAGGTCACGCCCCGGCAGATCTTCGAGCTGCGTACGGTCGCGGAGCTGGCCGAGGCCGCGGCCGCGGGCCGCACCCGCACGGTTCTGGAGGAGCTGGAGGGCGGCGGCGTCGGCTTCATGCCGCTCCTGCCGATCGGGCACTACCTGCTCGAACTGGGCGGCGGCAGCGACCGGTTCACCATGTCGACCGTGGTCGACCTGCCGGCGGGCATCGACCACGACGGCCTGGCGGCCACCCTCGGCGCGGTCATCGACCGCCACGACATCCTCCGCTCCCGCCTGGTCCGCACCGGGCACAAGGGCCTGGAGGTCGCCGAGCCGGGCACGGTGGACGTGGCCGCGCT
The DNA here is from genome assembly GCF_030388665.1 of Streptomyces flavofungini. Classification (NCBI taxonomy): domain Bacteria; kingdom Bacillati; phylum Actinomycetota; class Actinomycetes; order Kitasatosporales; family Streptomycetaceae; genus Streptomyces; species Streptomyces flavofungini. The sequence goes on from NZ_CP128846.1 coordinate 8,829,228, forward strand.
GATCCACCGCGTGGAGTGGCGGGACGGCTGGGACCGCCCCGACTGGCACGAGCGTGCCGCGGCCGAACTGGACGCGGCGGCGGGCCGTCTCGACCCGGACGCCGGGGTGATTGCCCAGTTCGTCTGGTTCGACACCGCTGCCGCGCCCGATGACACCGAGGGCGCCCCCGCGCCCGGACGCCTGATCATCGTGCTGCACCACTTCGCCGTGGACGGCGTGTCCTGGCGCATCCTGCTGCCCGACCTCGCCGAGGCCTGGCAGCAGCTCGTCCAGGGCCGCACCCCCGAACTCGCCCCGGTCGCCACCTCCGTACGCCGCTGGTCGCACGCCCTTCAGGAGCACGCCACCGACGCCGACCGCGTCGCCGAACTCCCGCTGTGGCAGCGCATCCTGGACGGCCCGGACCCGGTCATCGGCTCCCGCCCGTTCGACCCGGCGCTCGACGTGCGCGCCACCGTGGAGACCGTCCACCTCGAACTGCCGGTGGCCGCGACCGACACGCTCCTCACCACCCTGCCCGCCGCCTTCCACGGCGGCGTCAACGACGGCCTGCTCACGGCGCTGACCGTGGCCCTGGCCCAGTGGCGGCGCGCACGCGGCGTGGACGAGCGCGACGCCTCCTCGGCCCTGATCCGCCTGGAGGGCCACGGCCGTGAGGAGAGCGCCGCACCGGGCGCGGACCTGTCCCGCACGGTGGGCTGGTTCACCAGCATGTTCCCCGTACGCCTGGACGTCGGCGGCTTCGACCTCGACGACGCCGCGATGGGCGGCCGGGCCGCGGGCGGCGCCGTCAAGGCCGTCAAGGAGCAGCTGAACGCCGTACCGGACCACGGCATCGGATTCGGCCTGCTGCGCTACCTCAACGCCGAGACCGCCGCCGTCCTCCAGGGCCACGGGACCGGGCAGATCTCCTTCAACTACCTCGGCCGGTTCGCCGCCGCCGACATGCCGGAGAGCCTGCGGGGCCTCGGCTGGACCGCCACGCCGGACGTGGACGACCTGTTCGCGCAGCCCGACGCGGACATGCCCGCGATGGCCACCCTCGAAGTCACCGCGTACGTCACCGACACCGAGGACGGACCACGGCTCAGCGCGGGCATCGGCTTCCCCGGCGGGCTGCTCACCCGGGACGAGGCGCAGCAGCTCGCGGACCTGTGGCGCACGGCCCTGGTAGGCCTCGCCCGGCACGCCGAGCGGCCCGGCGCGGGCGGCCTCACGCCGTCGGACGTGCCGCTGGTCAAGGTCAGCCAGCGCGACCTCGACGTGTGGACGGAGAGCCACCCGGGCCTGGTGGACGTGTGGCCGGTGACGGCGATGCAGTCGGGCCTGCTGTTCCACAGCATGATGGCCGACTCGTCGTTCGACGCCTACCACGTGCAGCTGACCTTCCACCTCTCCGGCGACGTCGACCCCGAGCGCATGCGCCGGGCCGGTCAGGTGCTCCTCGACCGGTACCCGAACCTGGGCGCCGCTTTCGTGACCAGCGCGGCGGGCGAGCCCGTCCAGCTCATCCGCGACCGCGTCGAACTGCCCTACAAGGTCGTGGACCTGCGCGACCTCTCCGACGAGGCGCGCGACGCCGAGCTGGAACGGCTGCTCGCCGCCGACCACGCGGACCACTTCGACCCGGCGAAGCCGCCCCTGATGCGGCTGACCCTGGTCCTGATGGAGCCGGGCCGCTCGGAACTGGTCTTCACCGCCAGCCACGCCCTGTACGACGGCTGGTCGATCCCGCACCTCCTGCAGGACCTGATCCGCGCCTACGGCACCGACGGCGACACCTCCGAGCTGCCGCGCGTCCGCCCCTACCGGGACTTCCTGACCTGGCTCGCCGGACAGGACCGCGCCGCCTCGGCCCGCGCCTGGGCCACCGAGCTGGACGGCGTGGACACGCCGACGATGCTCGCCGGAGCGGGCGGCTCACCCGTCGGCGACGGCGGCGACGACGGCGGGTTCGGCTCGGCCGAGGTGCCGCTGTCCACGGAGACGTCCCGGTTGCTCTCGCAGCGGGCCGCCGAACTGGGCGTCACCCTCAACGTCCTGGTCCAGGGCACCTGGGGCGTGCTCCTCGGCGCCCTCACCGGGCGGCAGGACGTGGTCTTCGGCACCACCGTCTCCGGCCGCCCGCCGCAGGTGCCCGGCGTCGACGACATGGTGGGCCTGTTCATCAACGCCCTGCCCGTGCGCGTGCGTTACTCGCCCGAGGACACCCTCGCGCAGGTGCTCACCCGCCTCCAGCAGAGCCAGGCCGTCCTGATGGACCACCAGAACCACGGTCTGAGCGACATCCAGGACGCCGCGGGCCTCGGCACCCTCTTCGACACCATGGTCGTCTTCGAGTCCTACCCGATCGACCGGGCGGGCCTGGTCGAGGCGCACGACGAGGCCGGCATCGCCATCACCGGTGCCCGACCCGTCACCGGCGCCCACTACCCGATGGGCGTGGCCGCGGAGGCCTCCCCGCACCTGCGCACGGGCCTGCACTACCAGGAGAGCCTGTTCGACCCGGCCACGGCCGCACGCATAGCCGCCGGCCTCGGCCGACTCCTGGAGCAACTGGCCGCCGACCCGGGGACACCGCTCGGCCACCTCGACCTCATGCCGGAGGCCGACCTGGAGCGGGTCGTCACCGCATGGAACGACACGGCCACCCCGGTGGTCGCGCGGACTGTCCAGGAGGCGTTCGCCGAGCAGGCCGCGCAGGGCCCGGACCGGATCGCGGTGACCCTCGGCGAGGAGCGCGTGACCTACCGGGAGCTCGACGAGCGGGCCGGGCGGCTCGCCCGGGTGCTCGCGGCGCGCGGTGTCGGACAGGAGTCGGTGGTCGGACTCGCGCTGCCGCGCTCGATCGAGCAAGTCGTGGCCGTGCTGGCCGTGTTGAAGGCGGGCGGCACCTATCTGCCCGTCGACCCGGACTACCCGGCCGAGCGCCTCGCGTACCTCCTCGGCGACGCGGCGCCGGTGCTCCTGGTGACCGACGCGGAGATCTCGGAGCGGCTCTTCGACAGCCCCTGCCCGCACCTGGTGATCGACGAGCCCGGCACCGCCGACGAGATCGCCCGGGCCGACGCCGGGCCGCTCGCCGCGGGACACCCCGACCAGCTCGCCTACGTGATGTACACCTCCGGCTCCACGGGCCTGCCCAAGGGCGTCGGCACCACCCACCGGGACGTGGTGCTCCTGGCCGCCGACAGCTGCTTCGGCGGCGGCCGCCACGAGCGGGTGCTCATGCACAACCCGCAGGCCTTCGACGCCTCGACGTACGAGATCTGGATCCCGCTGCTCAGCGGCGGCACGGTCGTCGTCGCGCCGCCCGGCCGCCTGGACGCGGCGGCCCTCGCGAAGCTGATCGCCGAGCAGGGCGTGACCGGACTCGCCCTCGCGGCGGGGCTGTTCATGGCCATCGCCGACGAGAGCCCCGAGGCGTTCCGCGGGGCCCGCGAGGTGTGGACGGTCGGCGACGTGGTGGCCCCGGCCTCCCTGGAGCGGGCGCTGCGCACCTGCCCCGGACTCCGGGTCGTCAACGGCTACGGCCCGACCGAGACCACCGCGGCCACCTCCCACCACTGCCTGACCGACCCCGAGCACATCCCCGCCACCGTGCCGATCGGCGGCCCCATGGAGAACACCCGCCTGTACGTCCTCGACACGGCCCTGCGGCCTGTACCGCCGGGCGTCCCCGGAGAGCTGTACGTCGCCGGGCAGCGGCTCGCCCGCGGCTATCTGGGGCGGCACGCCCTGACCGCCGAGCGCTTCGTGGCCTGCCCCTTCGGCGGCTCCGGGGAGCGGATGTACCGCACCGGTGACGTGGTGGCCTGGACCGAGGACGGCGGCCTCGTCTTCCAGGGCCGCGCCGACACCCAGGTCAAGATCCGCGGCTTCCGCATCGAACCCGGCGAGGTCGAGACCGTCCTCGCCGGCCACCCCGGCATCACCCAGGCCGTCGTCATCGCCCGCGACGACCGCGGCACGGGCAAGCGCCTCGTCGCCTACGTCGTCCCGGCCGACGGGGACGGCCCCGACACCGAGGAGCTGAGGGCCTTCGCCGCCGAGCGGCTGCCGGAGCACATGGTGCCGGCCGCGTTCGTCACCCTGGAGTCCATCCCGCTGTCCGGCGCCGGAAAGGTCGACCGCAAGGCGCTGCCCGCCCCCGACCTCGTCAGCGGCGCCGCCTACCGCGCCCCGCGGACCCCGCAGGAGGAGGTGCTCGCGAGCCTGTTCGCCCAGGTCCTCGGCGTCGAGAAGGTCGGCGTCGACGACAACTTCTTCGACCTCGGCGGCCACTCGCTGCTCGCCACCAAGCTCATCAGCCGCATCCGCACGGTCCTGATGGTCGAGGTGCCGATCCGCCTGGTGTTCCAGTCACCGACCGTCGCCGACGTGGCCGCGCACCTGACCGGGGGCTCCGAAGCCACCGGGGACAGCGACCCGTTCGGCGTGGTCCTTCCCCTGAAGACCGGCGGCAGCAAGGCCCCGGTGTGGTTCATCCACCCGGGCTTCGGGCTGTGCTGGTCCTACCTCGGCATGGCCACGCAGCTCGGCGACCGCCCGGCGTACGGCATCCAGGCCCGCGGCTTCGACGGCGCGCCGCTGCCGGAGACCTTCGCGGACATGGTCGCCGACTACGCCGACCAGATCCTGGCCGTCCAGCCGGAAGGCCCCTTCCACCTCGTCGGCCACTCCATCGGCGGCCCCATCGGCCAGGCCGTCGCCGTGGAGCTGCAGCGCCGCGGCCACGAGGTTCCCCTCGTCGTCCTCCTGGACGCCGTACCGGGCGACTGGTTCGCCGCGCAGGAGGACGCGCGCCTGGACCTGCGCGAGGCCAGGGACTTCCTGGAGAACTACCTGCCGGGCGAGGAGGACGGCGAGGAGCGCCGGGCGCTCATCGACAACGGCGCCGCTCTCATGGTCCAGCACGGCCGGATGGTCAGGGAGTTCAGCCAGCCCACCTACCGGGGCACCGCCCTGTTCTTCAAGGCCACGCAGAGCCCCGAGGCCCAGGCCGCCTTCTGGGAGCCCCACATCGAGGGCGACCTGCACACCTACGACATCGACGCCACGCACCTGGGCCTGAACGCGCCCGCGCCCGCGGCCGAGATGTGCTCCATCATCACCCGCCACCTCACGGACTAACGATCAGGGAGCCGGCATGAGCACCAACCCCTTCGACGACGAGAACGGCACGTTCCACGTCCTCACCAACGACGACGAACAGCACTCCCTGTGGCCGCAGTTCGCCGAGGTCCCGCCGGGCTGGCGCGTCGTCTTCGGCGCGGCCGACCGCGCCGCCTGCCTCGCCTACATCGAGGAGCACTGGACGGACCTGCGGCCCAAGAGCCTGCGCGAGGCCATGGCCGCGGGCGCGTGACGAGGGCCCCCGCAGGCCGCGTGCACCCGCGCACCACCCACCGCGCACAACCCCCGACAGCCGAGCAGTGCCCGAAGAGAGGGAACGAACGAACATGACCCAACTCGCCGACCGCTGGGGACTGAACCCGCTCCACTTCTGGATGTGGGGACGCACTCCGGAGCACCCCGTCAAGGTCGATGAAAACGGCGTCGTCCACATGTACGGCTACGACGAGATCGTCGGCGTCTACAGCAGCCCCAAGGAGTACTCGGCCAACGTGAGCGCCGCCCTGATGGGCGACACTGCGGCCGCCGACGCCTTCAACCAGGGCACGCTCCTGCAGGCGGACCCGCCCGGCCACACCAAGCTGCGCAGGCTCATCAGCGGCGTGTTCACCCCGCGCATGGTGGCCGAGCTGGAGCCGCGCATCGTCGAGATCACCAAGGGTCTCCTCGACGATGCGGAGGAGAGCGCCACCGGCAACCAGCTGGAGCTGGTCGACGCCCTCACCTACCCGATGCCCGTCATGGTCATCGCCGAGATGCTGGGCGTACCGCAGAGCGACCGCGGCCTGTTCAAGCAGTGGGTCGACCAGATGATCGCCGCCGCCGGTGACATCTCGGTGGGCGGCGAGGAGTCGGTGGAGGACGCCGACGTGGCAGCCGCGCTGCGGCACGTGCCGGAGTTCCTCGCCTACCTCCAGCAGCACGTGGACGAGCGCCGCTCGAAACCGCGCGAGGACCTGCTCACCAAGCTCGTCCAGGCGGAGGTCGACGGCGAGGGCCTGAGCGACGCGGCCGTCGTGAACTTCGCCAACGAGCTGCTGATCATCGGGCACACCACCACCAGCGCGCTGCTCGGCAACATGCTGCTGTGCCTGGACGCGCACCCCGAGCACTTCGCCCGGCTGCGCGAGAACCCCGAGATGGTCTCGGGCGTGGCCGAGGAGACCCTGCGGTTCCTGAGCCCGATCGCGGGCTCGTACCGCATCGCCGCCGCCGACACGGAGGCGGCCGGGGTCAAGGTGCCCAAGGGCTCGCTCGTCTCGCTGTGGCTCGGCGCGGCCAACCGCGACGAGCGCCGCTTCGAGCGTCCGCACGAGTTCGACCCCTACCGTGACCCCAACCCGCACCTGGACTTCGGCCGCGGCATGAAGTTCTGCATCGGCGCGCCGCTGGCCCGCCTGGAGGCGCGCATCGCCATCACCGCGCTCCTGGAGCGCTACCCCGTGCTGCGCACGGACCCCGCCAACCCGCCGGAGTTCCTGCCGGTGGAGCAGGCGATCGGGGCGACGAAGCTGCTCCTTCGCACCGACTGACGGGACGTGCCCGGCGTGTGACGGAGCGAGGCGGGACCGGTGTCGCACCGGCCCCGCCTCGCCCGCGTGCCCTAGTGGACGGGGAGCGGCGTGCGCCGCTCGCTCTTCGGCCGGGGGCCGAAGATGCGCCGCTGTGCCTCCGTGATCGGCACGTCGTTGATGCTGGCCTCGCGGCGTGCCATGAGCCCTTCGGCCGTGAACTCCCACAGCTCGTTGCCGTAGCTGCGCCACCACTGGCCGTCGAGGGTCCGGCACTCGTACTGGAAGCGCACCGCGATCCGGGGGCCGTGGAAGTCCCACAGCTCCTTGCGCAACGCGTACTCGCCCTCCCGGGACCACTTGTCGCGCAGGAACGCGGTGATCTCGTCCCGCCCGGTGAGGAACCGGTCCCTGTTCCGCCAGACCGAGTCCACGGTGTACGCGAGCGCGACGCGCTCGGGGTCGCGGGTGTTCCAGGCGTCCTCGGCGGCCTGGACCTTCAGCAGCGCCGTCTCCTCGTCGAACGGGGGGAACGGGGGGCGTGACGTCATGTCGGCTCCTTCATGTGCTCTTGCTGACCCGAGACGGAGAACGCGCGTTCTCCGTCTCGTCCGCTATCGTAGAGAACGATCGTTCTCATGGGTAGCGAACGTGCCTCCGAGGCAAAGCGGGGCACACCGAAGGAGGCCGTCGGCCGATGGACACCGCAGCCGCCGCCGAGCGGGCCCTCGACGCGGCCGAGGGGCTCTTCTACCAGCGGGGCATCCAGTCCGTCGGCATGGACCGGATCCGCACCGCGTCCGGCCTGTCCCTCAAGCGCCTCTACCAGCTCTTCCCCTCGAAGGAACGCCTCGTCGAGGCCTACCTGGAACGCCGCGACGAGCGCTGGCGGCGCGACCTGGCCGAGCACGTCGAGCGGCACGAGGACCCCGAGCGGCGCATCCTGGCCGTCTTCGACTGGCTGGGGGAGTGGTTCGCCGAACCCGACTTCAACGGCTGCGCGTGGATCAACTCGTACGGCGAGCTGGGCGCCACCTCGGAGCCGGTGGCCCGCCAAGTGCGCCTGCACAAGACGGCGTTCAAGGAGTACGTGGCCGGCCTTGCGGCTGCCGCGGGGCTGCCCCGGAGCCTGGGGGAGCAGGTGTTCCTCCTGGCGGAGGGCGCGATGGCGACGGCGGCGATCACCGGCACCCCGGCCCCGGCGGCACAGGCGGCCGAGGCCACGCGCCTCCTGATCACCGCCGGCCGCCCGTCGTAGGCGGGGCCCCGGCCCCGGCCTTCAGGCCTGTCCGGCAGGCTGCCGGCCGGTTTCGGCAGCCCCGCGATCGGCCGCGCCCATCAGGACCTCCGTGGCGGACACCGCCACGGAGGTCGGCTCGTCAGGGAACGGCATTCCTCCTCCTCGTCGACGCGGGCCGGACGCGTCGGCTCATTGCTTCAGGCCGTAGAAGTGGATGGGTGTGTTCGGCTCGAAGCCGATGCGCGGGTACACAGGGGCCCCGGCGACGGTCGCGTGCAGCGTGGCACGGGTCAGCCCGGTGGCCAGACCGCCCTCGTGCAGCGCCTTGCGCGTGACCGCCTCGCCGTAGCCCCTGCGCTGCCACTGCGGGTCGGTGGCGACGAACGCGACGAAGAGGCGGCCCTCGGCTTCGACCGTGGCGGCGCACGCCACGGGGACGTCGTCGCGCAGGGCGAGGTAGGCGTACATCTCGTCGCCCTGCCAGCGGGCCAGGCCGAGCAGGCCCTCGCGGCCCGCCTCCAAGGGGAAGCCGTAGGCGCGTGACTGGAGGTCCGCGTAGGCCCGCAGGTGCTCGTCGGTGCGCACGCGCACGAACGTCAGGTCGGGGTGGACCGGGTCGGGGACGGGCAGCAGGTCTCCGGCCATGCCCGTGCCGGGGAAGGCGTATTGGAGCCCGGCCCGCTCGGCGGCCGCCTCCCGTACGGCGCGCGCCTCGTCGTCGAGGAGGTTCTCGAAGAGCCACAGGAAGCCCGGGTTCTTCTTCGCCCGCATGATGTCCGCCGCCTCGCCCAGGCGTCGCGCGACGAGGTCGGCCCCCGCTCCCGGCTCGGTCAGGGTGATGCAGTTCCAGAACGCGAACGGGCTGTCGGCCCAGCGCACGGCGATGCCGGGGAGGTCGCGCACGTCCGCGTCCGCGTCGCGGTCGAGCACCATGGCACGCCAGGCCACAGCGAGCTGCTGGGCGGATTCGACGGACTCCGTGAGGTCGGTCACCGTACTCCCATGGAAGGTTGGGGCTGTGTGCGAGGACGCGCTGTCGCCGCCATCAGATGATGCCTTCGAACTGCTTGTCCTCGGTAGGGGAACTGGAGCGGGGCACGTGGTACGAGTCGCGTCCGAAGCGCCGCCACAGAGCCGCGATGAGGAAGGCCACCACCACGGCGACGGGGGTGTAGTTGAAGGTGCTTGCGGTGATCGGGCTGCTCTGCGGCAGCAGGAACAGCACCGTCACCGCGCCCGCCCACAGCACCGCCACCCAGCCGATCGGCCGGCTCCAGCGGCCCAGGTTCCAGGGCCCCGGGGTGAAGCGGTCGCGGTGCAGGAGCCGCAGCAGCACCGGGATGGCGTAGGCGGAGGTGAATCCCACGGCGGAGATCGCGGTCACCGCCGAGAACGCCGTGGAGGAGTACAGGGACGGCAGCGCGAGCAGGAACGCCACGGCGACCGCGAGCCAGACCGCGTTGGCGGGGATGGCGGTGCGGCGGCTGACCTGCTTCCAGAGCCCCGAGCCCGGCAGGGCGCCGTCCCGGGCGAAGGCGTAGATCATCCGGCTGGCGCTCGCGGTCACGGTGTAGCCGCACAGGAACTGGGCCACGATGATCACGAGCAGCAGGGCCTTGGCCGCCGCCATGCCCAGCGCGTCCAGGAGGATCTGCGCCACGGGCACGCCGGTCTCACTGCCGAGGGTCGCGGTGTAGTCCTGGATGGCGAAGAGGAGCGTGGTCAGCAGGATGCCGCCGGCGATCCAGGACACCGCAACCGAGCGGAAGATCCCGCGGGCCGCGGCGACGGACGCGTGGTTGGTCTCCTCGCTCAGGTGGGCCGAGGTGTCGTATCCGGCGAGGGCGAAGACCGGCAGGAGCATGCCCAGCAGGACCACGTAGGACGAGGCGCCCCAGCCGGTGTTGTTGGTGAACTCGGAGAAGACGAAGCCGGCCGACTGGTGGTCGGAGGGCACGAGCGCCAGGGCGCCGATGATGACGACGGCCCCCGCCAGGTGCCACCACGCGCTGATGGACGTCAGGATGTTCATCAGCCGGGTGCCGAAGAGGTTCAGGATCGCGTGCAGCGCGAGGATGACGGCGTACAGGAGCAGCAGGGACTCCGGGGTCGGCGTGTGGCCGAACTGGAGGTTCATCCACGCGGCGGTGAACGTCGCTATGCCGTAGTCCTGGGCGGCGATGCCGCCGAGCAGGCCCAGGAGGTTGAGCCAGCCGGTGTACCAGCTCCACCGCTCCCCGCCGAGCTGGCGGGCCATGTAGTACAGGCCGCCGCTGGTGGGGTAGCGGGAGGTGATCTCCGCCAGCGCCGCGGCCAGACACAGCACCAGCGGCCCGATGGCGAGCCAGCCCCATGTGATCACCGCGGGGCCGCCCGAGTTCAGGCCGAAGCCGAACAGGAGCAGGGTTCCCGACATGATGGAGATGACCGACAGGGAGGCCGAGAAGTTGCCGAAGGCGCCCATCCGGCGGTGCAGTTGCTGGGTGTAGCCCAGCGACTGGAGGATGCGCGCGTCCTCCCCCTGGTCGTCGACCGGGTTCGGCTGCTGGCGCGATGTTGGTACCGAAGTCATGGGTTCTCCGCACGGGGAAGCTGGAAGAAGGGGTGCAGGCGGGGTGGCTGCCGGGCCGCTCGCGGGACGTGGCGGCTGCCGCCCCCGGGGCCGGGGCGGGCGGTCATGAGGGTTCTCCCGGGCGCCGCGGGTGGGATCTCAGACAGGCGTAGCGGTCCTCCTCGAATGCCCTGCGCCACTGGTCCTTGGGGTGCCGGGCGTCGTACAGCCACGGGGCGGGCGTGGCGAAGTCGCCGATGGCCTCGAACACTTCGGCCGCCCACTGCGGGAAGCCGCCCCTGGTCAGGGCGTAGGCGAGGTAGTTCAGATCCAGTTGGGAACTGGTCGCCGGATCGCATGTGCGGAACCAGCCCTCGAACGCCTGCGTGACGGCTCGGGTGGTGTCCTCCCTGGTCCACAGCAGGTTCAGCGTGACCTCGGTGCCCTTGTCCCGCCGCTCCCGGAACTCCTGCACGCGGGCGTAGAGAGGCAGCAGGAGCAGCGGCGAGTCCGGTGGCGCGAAGGAGACCGTCCAGCGGGCGAAGTCCGTGGAGACCGCCTGGCGGCCGGCCGGACCGGGGCGGGCCTGGAGCGCCTGGGACATGCGGTGCCAGGCCTCGCGGTTGAACGGGTCGCGGCGGTGCACTTCCCCGAGCAGCCCCCATGGCCCGCTGGGCAGCAGGTACTCGTGCGGTGGCGGAGCCATGTGATGCTCCGGGTGGTGTCCCGTGGTGTCGATCTCGGCCAGGGCCAGGCGGCAGATCCAGGGCACCGAGTCGTGGGGATTCCCCTCGCTCGCCTGGTGGCACGCCTGCCGGGCCCGGTCCGCCAGCTTCTCCAGGTCCCGCGCCTGCTGGGCGTCGTGCGCGCGGTGCCCGCGGTGGGCCTGCAGCACCCGTTCGGTGGCGACTCGGGCGTACATCACCCGGGCCGCGAGGCTCTCCGGTTCCTCCCTGAGCCACAGCTCCACCACATTGGTCTGAGCTGCGACGACCCCGAGGACCTGGGTGCGGGACGTCCACTGCGGCCAGTTGCCCGTCCGGGCGAGCACCTGCCGCATCTGCATCCAGTAACCCGCCTGTATGTCCTGCACCGCCGCAGAGAGGTCCGCGTCACGGCCGGCCGGGTTCGAACCCGCCATCAGCGCTTCCGCCGGGGACGTGCGGGGCTGTCAGCGCTGCGGCTCGCCGATGTGTGTGAGCACGACACCGAGCGGTGTGCGCTGGCGAGCATAGGCGGTGGACCCCTCGGACAGTTGGGACGGTGGCGCACGGTCGTGCGCGGGAGAGCGGCGTGGGCTGACGGGCAGGGCGGAGTCGGCCACTGGCGCAATGACCCGGCCGAGGCCGTCGCACTTGGCTGGTAGCGAATGCCTGACAGGTACTTAAGTGCCTGGAGAGGCGCATGACCAGAGGATTCCAAGATTGTTCGGTTGTGCATCGCCGGGTTTCGGCCATGCGGCGGGAGGGCGTCGCCATCCGTGACCGAACGCGTCGGCCGCAGCACGTGGACGGCGCGCCGCCGCGGCCCGGACGCTCGCGGCCGTGTGCGCGCGGGCACGGGGAAGAGGGTCGCCTTCCGCCGCTGCCGACGGGGGCCGATCGGGTCCCGGGCAAGCCCTGCGGTCCGTCGGCGCGGTGCGCGACAGCCCGCTCGGTACGTCGCGGACCTGCTGAAACTGACGGCGCAGCGCTTCCTCGGCGCGAGTGGGAGCCGCGTGCCGCGTGGCGGGGCCATGCGTCGGCGTCTGCGTGTCGGCGAGCCGCCTTGACACGACCTTCCTCGTGCGCGGCGTTGCCCCGCCGGTGTGCCCGGGCCGCCCGTGGTCGAGGGGAGGTGGTGGTCAAGGCGGGTGCGGGGCAAGCGAGTTGGGGCGTGCTGGTGGCGCACAGGGGCCGTGGGCGCGTGGCGTTCAAGTGTGCACGGGTGTGCCCGTAACGGTCTTCGGGCCGTGGATCATTCGGCCAGTTCGGAGCGGTGGTCACTGAATGTGATCGAATGGTCCGCGGGCCGTGGTGATGGCTTGACGGTCCGTCAAGTCGAGGAGTCGCGGGCGGCTCGAACGGCACGGCGGCACGGCGAAGTGACGAAGAGACGGAAAGGACGGGGACGGGTGTGGGCGAGGGCTGGGAATGGGACGAGACCTTGTTCTCGGGGGCGGCCGCCTACTACCCGCGAGGGCGGCTCCCGTACGCGCCGGGGCTCGCGGACGTGCTCGCCGACGCCCTGCGGCTGGACGGGCAGGGGCGCCTCCTCGACGTGGGATGCGGTCCGGGCACGGTCGCCCTGACCCTGGCGGAGCTGTTCCGTGAGGTCGTCGGCCTGGATCCGGACGAGGGGATGATCGCCGAGGCCGGGCGCCGGGCGGCGGAGGCGGGCCTGGCCGGGAAGGCGCGTTGGGTGCGGGCCCGCGCCGAGGAACTGCCCGCGGGGCTCGGCACGTTCACGGCGGTCGCCTTCGCCCAGTCGTTCCACTGGATGGACCGCGACCTGGTCGCGGCGACCGTACGGGACATGCTCCGGCCCGGCGGCGTGCTCCTGCACATCTCGGACCTGAAGTCGCAGCCGCCCGCCGCCGAGGCCCTGCCCCATCCGGCCCCGCCCCGCGCCGCGATCGCCGACCTGGTCGCCGCGTACCTCGGCCCGGTCAGACGGGCGGGCCGCGGAACCCTGGCGCGGGGCACGCCCGGCGGTGAGGCGGCGGTGTACTCCCGCGCCGGGTTCTGCGGCCCCGACCGGTATGTCGTCCCCGGCGGGGAGCCGCTGGTCCGCGATCACGACGACGTGGTGGCCGAGGTCTTCTCGATGTCCTTCTCGGCCCCGCACCTCTTCGGCCCGCACCGCGCCGCCTTCGAGCGGGACCTGCGCCGCGTACTCCAGGAGGCTTCCGCGTCCGGCCGGTTCTCGGTACGCCGACCCGACACGGAGGTCTGCGTCTGGCATGCGCGCCCGGCCGGGCCGGGACCGGAGGCCGTCGCCTGAAGGTCACCGCGTGCGGGGCGGGGCCGGGTCGTCCGCCCGGGTCCGCAAGGCGCGAGGGAGCCACCGGGTGGCGGGCGCGCCCGCGCGCGCCGTCCCGGCGGACGTGAGCGCGCCCGCGGCTGCCGTCGCGACGGCGACGAGCGGGACCACCACCCGGGCGCCGCCGACGGGGGCGTTGGTCTGTGGTGCGGCGTAGCCACCGGGCACCGCGTACACCGCGATGTGGTCGCCCGTCTTCGCGTCGGCGGGGCAGGCCCTGCCCAGGGGGAGGAAGCCCGACTCGCTGAGGCGCCGTTCGAGGGCTGTGCCGTCGAGACGTTCCAGGGAGCACTCCCACCAGGCGCCCGTGACCTTCCCCGTCGGGGTCTTCCTCTCGTGCCGCACGGCCTTTGTGACGACGGTCTCCCGGCGTTCGCCCCACACGTCGAGCACGGCCTGGCCGAGGAACGTCAGCAATCCCACGGCCAGCAGGCCCTGCACGATCGCGGCCGCCCCGAAGTGCCAGGGGCCGAGGTGGATGAAGCAGAGGGCGATCACGGCGAACCCCGCGCCGAGGACCAGCAGCGCCGCGACGGCGGCCACCGTCGGGTGGTGCCACCACGCGGGCACCAGCACCGCCGCGACCACGGCGAGCGCACACGTCAGCGCCGAAGCGGCCACCCCCACCAGCGCGCCCGCCACCCGCAACCGCCGTCTCCCGCTCACCGCCACCTCCCCGCCCGCAAGCATGCCCCGTACTCTCCTGGCCGGCCTGGCTCAGCCGCTGTGGCGCAGCGCGCGGAGGAGGCGTTCGAGGGCCGCCCAGGTCTCGGCGGGGTCCGTCGGGCCGGACGGGGAGGCCAGCCACAGGGCGGCCTCGTTCATGGCGCCGGACAGGAGGTGGGTGAGGGGTTCCACGGGCTGCGGGGGAAGGGTTCCCTCGGCGACGAGGGCGGTCAGGGCGTCGTGGAGATGCCGGGCCGACGACGCCTCGTCCAGGGCGCGCCAGGCGCTCCAGCCCAGGACGGACGGGCCGTCCACCAGCATGATCCGCTGAATGTCCGGCTCGGCGGTCACGGTCAGGAACTCGCGGCAGCCCGCCGTCAGTTGATCCCAGCGGTCGGCGTGCGCGTCGGCCGCAGCGGCCACGCGCCGGCCCACCTCCCGCTGCACCTCATCGAGCACGGCGCCGAAGAGGTCGGCCTTGCTGTCGAAGTGGTGGTACAGCGCGCCCTTGGTCACCCCGGCGGCCTCGACGATCTGCGCCAGGCCCACCGCCCCGTAGCCCTGGGTGGCGAACAGCTGCCTGCTCTCCCGCAGCAACGTCCGCCTCGTCTGCTCCCGTTGCTGTGCCCGGACGCCCTGCCCGCTCATCGCGCTCCACTCGGTCGACGATTGCCAGTTGACGTACCGATGGTACGTGAATAGCTTCTTTCGCATACCGACGGTACGCGAATGAGGGGCGACCATGAAACTGACCGGCTTCTATCCCGTGATCTGCACCGCCCGGCTCGCGGAGTCCCGGGACTTCTACACCCGGCTCCTCGGCTTCGAGACCACTTTCGAGGCCGACTGGTACGTGAGCCTGCGTCGCCCGGGTGACTCCCCGTACGAGCTCGCGCTCCTCGACCACACCCACCCGACCGTCCCGGAGGGCTACCGCCTCCCGGCCCAGGGCCTCCTGCTCAACCTCGAGGTCGAGGACGTCGACGCGCAGTGGGAGCGACTCGTCGTACGCGAAGGGCTCAGCCCCGCCCTCGAACTGCGCAGCGAGGACTTCGGGCAACGGCACTTCATCGTGGCCGATCCCTCGGGGGTCCTCGTCGACGTCATCACGCCCGTACCGCCCAGCGGTGAGTACGTCAGCCAGTACGTGGGCGGGTGAGCGGGCCCCAGGGGCGCGGCCCCGCGATCCGGCACCGAGGCCGCACGGCGGCGTGGGCGTCGCCCGCCTGGGGGTGCGAGGTCACCGGCGCCTGCGGGACTGCAGGTACCAGGCTGCGGCGATGGCCAGGACGACGAGGACGATGATTATCTTCATGCGGAGTTGCTGCCCCGGATCGTACGGCTGAAGCGCGCGCGGGCCGTCAGCGTTCCGCGACCAGCTCGTGCGCCAGGCGGATCAGGTCCGGGATCGCCGGGTGCGCCGACGTGCCGCGACGCCAGGCGAGGACCAGGGGGACCGGCGGGGCGTCGGTCAGGGGGCGGTAGGCGATCGCCGGGTGCGTGTGCATGCGGGGGGTCGCCGAGGTGGAGACGCCCACGGCCCGGCCCACCGCGATGGCCGTCAGCCACTCGTCCGTGTTGGTGACCTCGATGACCGATGTGGGGCGCGCGCCCGTCGGCCACAGGTCGAGCGTGGTCGTGCCCGCCACCGTGTTGAGGGCGATCGGCCAGGGCGTGAGGTCGGCGAGCGCGAGCTCGTCGCGTGCGGCGAGTGCGCTGTCCGCGGGCACCACCGCCACGCGTTCCTCCCGCATCAGCAACTCCGAGACCAGGTCGGGAGCCCTCAGCTCGCCGCGCAGCAGCGCGACGTCGACCTGGCCCCGGGTGAGACCCGCCGTGCGGTCGTCGACGCGGCGCAGCTCCAGCGGCACACCGGGGTGCCGCTCGTCCCAGCGGCGCAGCAGCGGCAGCGTCAGGTCGCCGAGCGCGGCCCAGGGATGCCCGAGACGCAGTGGCAGGCCGGCCGACGAACGGGGATCGAAGGCCTGCTCCACGGCGGCCAGCGCGGTCGCGGCCCGATCGCGGAACGCCCGTCCCGCGGCCGTCAGTTCCAGATGGTGCGTCGAGCGGTCGATCAGGCGCACCCCGAGATGCGACTCCAGCTGGCGCAGCGTGCGGGACAGCGCGGGCTGGCCCGTGTGGAGCCGGGCCGCGGCGCGCGTGATGGTGCCCTCCTCGGCGATGGCGAGGAAGGCCCGCAGGTGGCGCAGTTCCATGGTCATGCCTGGCAAGCATAACCACGGCTCACATGGCATTTCACACGGTGCGCTCGGCTTTCTAGCGTGGGGGCATGACATACACGAGGGTTCAGGCGGGGGCCGCGGCGGCAGGCTCCGCGGTGAGAGGGACTGGGGCGGCGGGGCCCGCGGCGGCGGGTCCCGGGGGAGCGAGGCCCGCGGGGACGGCGTCCACGACCGGGCGGGGCGCACCCGCCGCCGGGGGCATACGCAAGGCGACAGGGCCCGCGAGCGCCGGCAGCCTGGGCGGCATCGGTCTCGTGCTCGCCGGTGTCCTCTCGGTGCAGTTCGGCTCCGCCGCGGCGGCCCTGCTCTTCCCGCGCGCGGGCGCGCTCGGCGTGGTGGCGCTGCGGGTGACGATCGCAGCCGTGCTGCTCCTGGTCGTCTGCCGTCCCCGGCTGCGCGGCCACAGCCGTAAGGACTGGGGTGTCGTGGGTGCCTTCGGGCTCGCCCTCGGCGGCATGAACGTTCTCTTCTACCAGGCGATCGACCGCATTCCGCTGGGCCCGGCGGTGACGCTGGAGGTGCTCGGCCCGCTGCTCCTGTCCGTGGTCACCGCGCGGCGGGCGGCGAGCCTGGTGTGGGCCGCGATGGCGTTCGCGGGCGTGTTCCTGCTCGGGCAGGGCAGCTTCGGCGAACTCAGCGCGACGGGCGCCGGGTTCGCGCTCGGGGCGGGCGCCATGTGGGCCGCGTACATCGTCTTCAGCTCCCGGGCCGGTGCCCGCTTCCCGCGCCTGGACGGGCTCGCCCTGGCGATGGCCGTGGCCGCGCTCGTGAGCCTGCCGCTGGGGATCGGCGCCGCGGGCGCCACCCTCGTGGAGCCGAAGGTCCTCGCGATCGGCCTGGTCGTGGCGCTGCTGTCGTCGGGCGTCCCGTACACGCTGGAACTCCTCGCCCTGCGCAGGCTGCCCGCGGCCACCTTCGCGGTCCTGATGAGCCTGGCCCCCGCGGTCGCCGCGCTTGCCGGCTTCCTGGTGCTCGGGCAGACGCTGTCGGCGCTGCAGTGCGTGGCGATCGCCCTGGTGGTGGGGGCGAGCGCGGGCGCGGTGCGGGCCGGGGGAGCGGGGCGGAAATGAGAGTTCCGGGCGGGTCCCTCACCGGCCCGCCCGGTCCTTCCCCGGTCCCCGCCGGCCCTTCCCCGGTCCTTCCCGGGCCCCTGCCGGTCCTTCCCCGTCACCACGAGAGCTGCTCGACTCCCGGGCTAGGATGCGGCGCATGGACATCGTGATCCCGCTCTTCGACCGCTTCGAACCGCTCGACGCGATCGGACCGTACGAGATCCTGGCCCATGTCCCCGACGCCACGGTGCGTTTCGTAGCCCCCGAGCCCGGTCTGGTGCAGGACGTCCTCGGCTCCCTGCCGGTGCACGTCCCGACCCGGTACTCCGAGGTGGAGCGCTGCGACGTCCTGCTGATCCCCGGCGGCGGAGGCGCCTGGACCGTGGCGGACGATCCCGAGTTCCTGGACTGGGTCCGCCGCATGCACGAGGGCACCCGCTTCACCACCTCCGTCTGCACCGGCGCCCTCGTGCTCGCCGCCGCGGGGCTCCTGGACGGCCTGACCGTCACCAGCCACTGGGGCGTCATCGACGAACTGCGGTCGTACGGGGCCGTCTACACCCCCGAGCGGATCGTCCGCCACGACCGGATCGTCACCTCGGCCGGGGTGTCCGCCGGCATCGACATGGCGATCCGGCTGGCCGCGCTGCTCAGCGACGACACCACCGCCCAGGCGATCCAGCTCTACACCGAGTACGACCCGCAGCCCCCGTTCGACACCGGCTCGGTCGCCAAGGCCCCGGCCGAGGTGCTCGAACGGGCTCGCAACCTGACCTGAGGCCCGGCCCGTTGCCGGGACGCCGGGACGCCGCCCGGATCTTTGTGGCTTCGGCCCGGGCGTTCGAGGACAGCGATCCCCTGGGCGTGCGCTCCGAGGTCGGTGACGTCGCCGGACTGCGGCCACTGGAGCGGCCCTTCGATGTCGCCCTGGGCGTGCCGTTGCTCAACTGCGCGCCGTACATCGCCGCCATGGAGCGGACGTGCCGCAACGTCCACCGGAGTTCGAAGCCCTGCGGCGAGTTCTTCCTACGCGCCCTGACGCCCGCATACCGCTTCGACGGCCCGCCCCGAGAGGCCTCTGCGCGGCACCACCTCCATGGGGGGTGGTGCTGAGTGCACCCCCGAACTGGTTGGTAGCGCGCCTGCCACCGCCGCCGCTCCTGCCTACCTTCATAGGTACCGCCGCACGCACGGGAATCGCGGCACGGAGGCAGGGCACGGACTGCGGCGCGGGTGCGCGCGGCCGACGACCGAAGGGGCAGTGATGGGTACCAGGGACGAGCAGGCGCGACGCACCGTTCTGCGGGCCGCGACGATCACGGGCGCCGACAAGGCGGACTGGCTGCCGAACGGTCCGGTGCGCGTCACCCCCACCGATCCGCGCTACGCCCACCTGACCGCGCGGGGCGCGAGCAACCACTTCCGGGGGCGGCCCGAGCAGGTCTACCTGGTCGGTACGACGGCCCAAGTGGTGGGCGCCGTACAGGAGTCGGTGCGGGCGGGCGCCCGGCTCGCCGTGCGCAGCGGCGGGCACTGCTTCGAGGACTTCGTCGACCACCCCGAGGTGCGGGCCGTCATCGACATGTCGCCCATGCGGGAGGTGTCGTTCGACGGCGCGCGCCGCGCCTTCGTCGTGGAGGCCGGGGCGACGCTGGGGGAGGTGTACCGGAAGCTGTACCTCGGCTGGGGCGTGACGCTGCCCGCCGGATACCACCCCGAGGTGGGCGTGGGCGGACACGTCCCCGGCGGCGGCTACGGGCCGCTGTGCCGCCTGCACGGCCTCGTCAGCGACTACCTGTACGCCGTGGAGGTCGTCGTCGTGGACCGGCACGGCGAGGCCCGCGCGGTGGTGGCGAGCCGGGAGCAGGACGACCCGAACCGTGAGCTGTGGTGGGCCCACGCCGGTGGCGGGGGCGGGAACTTCGGCGTCGTCACCCGCATGTGGTTCCGCTCGCCCGACGCGACCCGCGACACCGACCCCGCCCACATGCTGCCCACCCCCACCCGGACCGCCCTGACCTTCACGGCGGACTGGAGCTGGGAGGGCATGGACGAGGAGCACTTCGCCCGCTTGGTGCGCAACCACGGCGAGTGGGCCGAGCGCCACCGGGGCGCCGACGACCCGCAGGCCGCGCTGTACGCCGAGTTCGCCCTGACCCGAAGGGCGGCCGGGGCGCACCTGATGCTCGGCCAGGTCACCGCCGAGCCCGGCACGGACCGACGGCTCCTCGACGGCTTCCTCGGCGCGGTGAGCGCGGGGACCCACCGGCCCGCCAAGCTGAACGTCCAGCGGCTGCCCTGGCTCACCGCCGCGCTGCGCGGCTCGGGCGAGGCCGTGGGGGACTGGCACATCAAGATCAAGTCGGCGTTCCTGCGCCGGTGTCTCACCGACCGTCAGGTGGCCGTCCTGCACCGCCACCTCACCCGCGCCGACACCGACGTGGTCGGGGGCAGCGTCGTCCTCAACACCTACGGCGGCGCCGTCAACACGCCGTCCCCCACCGCGACGGCCATGCCCCACCGCGACTCCGCCCTGAAGCTGTCCTGCCTCGCCTCCTGGGCCGACCCGCAGCGGGAGTCCGCGTACCTGGCATGGATCCGCGCCTGCTACCGGGACCTGTTCGCCGACACTGGCGGCGTCCCCGTACCCGGCGAGCACGCCGACGGCAGCTTCATCAACTACCCCGACACCGACCTCGCCGACCCCCGCTGGAACACCTCGGGCACGCCCTGGCAGACCCTTTACCACAAGGCCAACCACGCCCGCCTGGGCGCGGTCAAGGCGCAGTGGGACCCGCGTGACGTCTTCCGCCACGCGCTGTCGGTCCGGGCGGCGTGAGCGCGGAGGCTCGCGTGCGGGCCGCGCACTCCTTCGGGCCGGAAGCCCGCGCGGGCCGGAAGTCGGGCCGCCGATCGGATGGTCTCGACTTTGGATACGCCGCGGAGAACCGATGGCTGATGATCGGGCCCCCGTCCGGCGCCGAGGCTTGAGGTGTTCCGGAGGCGTCGCGCGGACGCTGCGGAACGCGACCTGTTGGCGACGGTGGGAGTGCGTGATGCGCGAGGAAGCGATGACGAGAGGGACGTTCCTGGCGGGGACGGCGGCGGTGGGCGCGGGGGCCCTCGTGGGCACGGCGCTGACCGGGCAGGCGGGCGCCGTCGCGGGCCCGGGGGCCGGCCCGCACCCGGCCTCGGCGCCGGACGCGCGGGCCGGTGCGCACCCGGAGGACGTCCTGACCGGCGCGCGGACGGCGACCGGCGGCCGCGGCCTGGTCCACCGCGGCGTCATGTACGAGTGCGAGGACGGCGAGAGCCGCCACACGGGCTGGCACCGCGCCCGGATGCGGTCCGA